>JAFZXK010000002.1 GCA_017616785.1 Alphaproteobacteria bacterium | reverse complement strand
GAGTAAATGTTGCGAAATCTTTGACTCAGTTGCATATCAAAAAGCAATAGAAAATCGTGATTATGAAATGCAACGGGAATTAATCGATAACGAAATAACCGCTGCATTACAAAAATATAGTGGCGATTATAAAGCAAAAGCATGTTCAACTGGATATGGTGATTGGACTAATGAAATCTGGGGTGTGAATGTATTAAAACATGATTTCTTTGCTGATTCCGGTATGGTATGTGTATGTGAATTAACCGATACTATCAAGAATCATATAGACGCTAACTCAAACGGTAAAGAATTTAATGGTATGGCGGTATTTGAAACTGATAAAGATATAACTGTTGAATTTGATACATCAAATTCAGATTGGACCGTTGTAAAAGTAATTGATAAAAATACAGGCCAGGTTCTAGTATGTTCCAATGAACCGTATTCAGACGACGATTAATAAAAAAAGAATTCAGTATGCGGGATTTACTGAATTCTTATGTATTAGAACTGCTCCGGTCTAGGGTCTTTGTAAATTATTTTTCCAATTCATAATTTACTTGCCTACATTGATGTATATAAGTGTTTTTTATCAAAACTCCATAAACACACCAGAATTGCTCCTTTTGTCTTTGGCTTATAACATATTATCTTTTCCGTTTCGGCTTAGCCCTGGCTCGTCTGGATTGCGATTTGGAATATCTGGTATCAATATCAAACAATTCAAACGATGTTATGATTCTGTCTGTATCAAAATGTCTATTCTTATCACCCATTATTTCCTTGGTGCAATAGTTCGGTGTATTAACCGTAAAAAATGGGTCTAAATACAAATTATGCATATCATAACCAGTTTTTTCAAAAACCTTGTTCAATGCATCTTTCATATCCTGTAATTTTACATCATTGTCGTAAATAAATATGTGGTAGTGATATGTACCGGATATACTACTTTCACAAAATGCTATGAACGGTATATGATGTTTATACCAATCATTACCAAGCAAAAAATACTCTAAATCTTTCATCGTAGATTTCAATAATGATTTTGAATATTCGTAATCGTCTGTCCGTTTTTCTATCGGAAATTGAACAGTCAAAACATAATTCGTATTCAATTCACTTATCCATGATGTTATCGTGTTTCGAATATACTTAGTACTCTGTTCATTGTATCTGTACTTATTTGGATTCAATAAATTCGTCATGTTTGTTCCTTTTCTTTGTTTTTGCTTTTATTTTTTCTTGGTAGAACTGGACAAAGGCGGAATTTTAAATCGCACCTTCGCCAATTCAAACAGATTCAGGATTTCAACAACAAATGTTTCCATCGTAAATCATCAACATTTAATAGAACACCGATTTTCAAAAATTCTTGTTCAAAAAATTTCCAAAACACAAAAAAAGTCCGGTTTTTACACCGGACTTATCATTTTGTGATTATTCACGACCTGGTATCATTGAACACAGAGCGAGATTCACATTCGGCAATAAACAATCACCAAGAACATTTCGAATTAATTCTTCATCCGCCCAATCTGGAATAAAATAATTTCCATCCAACCCAGTTATTAATATCACTTCAAAAACAGAAAATGTTCGTGGGTCGGTCCAAGTTCCGTCTGATAAGGGTCGTCCGGGATGTATTGTTTTATGCCCACCAGGATTATCATTATGTTGCATTATAGTTGCAGCAGGCATTCCCCAACAGTTTCGCATATTGTATGATTGAAATTTGGCACCACTTCTTGAACCATCAACTTTCCGTGGTAAATATTCTTCATCGTTATCTTGTGCGGAACTACCAGTTGGTGTATGGCGTAAAACTTTGATTGTTTCTTCATCCATACTTTTTGGAAATTCATGCCATTTATATTTTGATGTATCACCAGGGTTGTTTAATGGTGGCAAATGCCCGATGGTTTCCATCAAAGTTTTCCACCGTTCGTCTTTTTCCGGGAACAGCCATTTACCTTTTTTAGAAGCAAGAATAAATGCGCGTTTTCTTTTCTGGGCTGTATTATAATCACAACCATAAACAACAGCGATATTGACGATATAACCTAATTTTTCAAGTTCACGCTTCACATAAGTGCCAAGATTGATTTTTTCTTTACCGTTCAATTCAGGCCAATTTTCTGGGGAAGCGGTTAAGAAACCAGGAACATTTTCAATTAATATATGTTCGTTCACATCATTAACCCGTCGTGCTAATTCAAGAACAGGGAAAATCAATCTGGCACGCGGATTATCAAAATCACGCTTGCCGGCAACGGAGAAGTCTCTACAAACTGGGCTGGCCAAAATTAACTTATTTTTATGTTTTAAATGTGCCGCAACAATCTTTTCAAAAATTTCTGGGTCATCAATGGAACCTTGGATAATCTCAGCATTTTTGTGGCGTTCTTGATACCATCGGCACCGAATTTCTTCAAGTTCGTTTACGACCGATGGGAACAAACCGATTTGTTCTAATTTTTCTTCGCCAACGCCAACTGAAGCAAAGCATTGTGTATAATATAATGGTCGTTTACCAATGAAACTGTTAAAATCCGGTCTTTTACCAAATTCGCCTTCAAATTTATCTGGAACATTGTTCCGTTTAAAATGTTCTTTTTTTACGAATTCCAATGCCATTTTACGGTTC
Organism: Alphaproteobacteria bacterium; assembly: GCA_017616785.1. Classification (GTDB taxonomy): domain Bacteria; phylum Pseudomonadota; class Alphaproteobacteria; order Rs-D84; family Rs-D84; genus Enterousia. The sequence continues at coordinate 38,713 of JAFZXK010000002.1, read as the reverse complement.
ACGATTAAACAATCTTTTCGGGCTTTGTCTTTGGCTTTTTCAACGGCTTCCGGTGTCAATTTTTGCAAATCCCACGAAACCCGTTCGGTTATACCAAGTTCTTCCAAAATTTCTTTTTTGGACTTTACTACACTGGTGTCGTCAAGTGATTGTAAATCTGTCCGTTTACCCTGTGCTGTTGGTAATTGTTTTAAGTATTGTCCCAGTTTTAATCCGGCATCCAAAACATTTTCAGCATGTTTTTGGGTTTTTTGAAAAGTTCGACTATACCATTTTCCCTGGATACGTAATTTTTTCAACAGAGTTTTTCCCAATTCTGCCGCCCCGTCTTGAACAGCCATATAGTTATTCAAATCGGTCGGATTGTCGGGAGCAGCCACAGATGCATCCATATCCAAAAATTCTGGTAAATTTTCATCAACCAGTGCAGGACATGCTTCTTCTGGAACAATTTTCGGTTGGTCTTCGCTTTCAAATGATTGTTCACCATTTAAAAACGCATTTCGTCTTTGGATTATTTTATCAAAGGATGATTCAAACCCGTTCTTTATATAATTTGTATCAGACATAATTTTTCCTTTTGGTTTTCTGTATCGGGCTTTTTTCTTTCGCGATACACTGATTGAGAACGGGTGTTTTTTTAAATTTTCGAAAATTTTTTTTAAAAACATAAAAATCAAAGTAAAAAACACTGAAAAAACAGATGGTTATAAAACAAAAAAATTTAAAAAATTTTTTTAATTGCGTTTTTTTGGACCCTGTTTTAATATTCCAAACGGAATATAAAGAGGTTGATAATGTATTATCGAAAGCGTCGAGTTAGTCGGAAAGATTGGGAAGATTACGGTTACCAAAAACAAATCGAAGCCGAAAATTGGTTGAACGAAGACGAAGAGGCACAATTATCGTTGCTGCACGATATTTGTGCCCTGGTGTTTCAAATCAATCGTAAAATTGAAGAAACGACCAAAGATGTAAACCTAATGAAAATTTTAATGGCTTTGTATTTTCGTGATAATTTAAGTCAGGCCGATATTGCACGGGACTACGGTATTCCGGTCGGAACGGTTGGTAATATCATTGCAAAATATACTGCCCCAAAAGCAACACCAAATTCCGAATTGATAAAGATGATTAACGATACGAAACGCAAACGCCGTAAAATTTTAAATTTGACCGAAATTGGGAAACAACAAGCTGAACGAATGTTGCAGTTTATGGGTGATACACTTTGGAATATGAAAAAACTTGATAAAAAATCGTCGTCGGTAAAATATGGTTATTTGCGGTGTGTATGCGACCAGGTTCATAAATTGTGTAGGTATACAACGGGGAAACGGGATATTTTGAACGAAATAACAAAAGGTAAAAAAGATAAAGAAACATTAACCGATTTAGTTTATGCAACTTGTCCATCATATAGAAATGAATAAAGTTCCGACCACTAAATAGGGGGGCAAATAAAAAAAACCACGCGCGTAATAAAGGGATTTTTGTAAAATTGACTTATTTACATCAATGTGGATATGTTGACCTGTTATCGGAGCGTTGGGGATATAATTTTTTGGAACAGGTAAAGACTGATAAAAGGTCTAATGTAAGTTTGGCAGACCTAGTTTATCTTTAACCAGATGTATTTCATGTCCGATATTGGTTAATTCAACATAATCAATGGCTCGAGAATTGCACACCGAGCACAACCACACTTCGCGTCTGCGACGCTTCGTGTGGCAGGCCACACAAACGGAGCAGTTATCGCGAAGTAGTGTCACACGAAGCCTTGGCGCTTGCGCCACGAAGTTTTAACGAAGTGGCGAAGTGTGACTAAATAGAGAATCAAATGTTTTATGTTTATCTCATAAAAAGTATTTCCAATCCAGAACAAAAATATATTGGTCAAACAGACGATTTGAAAAAGCGGTTAAAGCAGCATAATGCTGGATATTCGGTTCATACTGCAAAATACAGACCTTGGATTTTGGTAAATTATTTTGCTTTTACTTCAAAAGACGCGGCATTAGAATTTGAACAATATCTTAAAACAGGTTCGGGGTACGCGTTCGCAAAAAGACATTTTTGGAAATAACAACCGTTCGATTTCAATCAACTCGGCTCGCGAATTGCACAAGTAGCCCCCTCCCTTCGCATCTGCGATGCGGTCTGTGTGGCAGGCCATGGGAGTAATGCTTTATTGTTCGGGTTTATAGAAAAAATAATCTTCATTGGATCGTGCGGCCAGCACATATCCGAAAGAGGCCAGGAAATTTATTTTTTCTTCTGCTTCACTTTTAATTTCAATCCATAACACCGGACTATATTTTTCCAGGATTTTAACCGCGCCCTTTAACACCGGAAAATCGTGTCCTTCGACATCAATTTTTATCGCACAAATTTCATCTTTGAGGCACACATCATCCAATGTCAAAGATGTGTATTTTCCGTTTTCATCGCTAATGAAACTTGTTGCGCCAAAATTGTGAGAATAAAATTTGTCGATGGAAAAATTTTCTGATTTGTCGGACAATACGTTGTTATAAATTTCGGCGTTTACATCGTTTGCTTTGATGTTTTTTTGTAGAATTTTGAAAATTTCTTTTTGTGGTTCAAAGCAATATACTTTCGCGGCATTTAATATCTTGGAAAAATACAACGTGTGGTTACCGATATTTGTTCCGGCATCTATAAAGATTTTGCCTTCACAGGTTCCCTTGTGTTCACGGACAAGGTTGGTAAAGTATTCCAAAAGTTCCTGTTCATAAAAACATTCAGTTTGAACAATTATTTTTTGCACATAGTCAATATGATAATTTGGAACAAAGAAATGCACAATTTTATCACGGTAGGAAATATCTATATATTCCCCCCCCTGGGGTTCTTCGGTTTTCTTTATTTGGTTGTATCTTTCCAGTATCAGCAAATCCGTAATTGCGCGACATGTGGCAACCTGCCAAGAAAATATTTCATTAAGTTTATTAAGAATTAAATCTTGATTTTCTGACATAATAAATCTCCTTTTGCTGGGTGTGATTCTATTTGAAAAGCATATAAAATGCAACGCCAAAATTTTCGAATTGTGAAATGTAAGTGCGATTATTTTGATTTCGGATAAAATTCCTTTGGCGGAATTTGTTAAAAAATTTGCGTTTTGAAAAATCTATGGTAAAATTATTAGCATAGGAAAAAAAGGAGAGAGACCTATGTTGAAAAAATTTCATTGTGCTTTGTTGGGGATTTCGTCGCTGTCCATGTTGGCGGTTTTGCCGGCGATGGCGGATGGTTTAACCTGGTGGCATCCAGAAGACATAGAATCGTATACCGTTATAAACGGCGATGTTAATTCTGTGCTAAACGGTGGGACATATAACATTATTACCGGCACCGGGATGCGTAATATAGTTAACGGTAATGTTACATTGACGTTAAACGGTGTTACCCAAGAAGTTGTGGGTAAGGAAACAAATGTGTTCGGAATTTTATTCTTACCAAGTACGAGTAGTTATTTGTCTTTGGAACAATTGACGGGTGTGGCACCAACAGAAGAGCAGGCCGCAATGCAGATGTTTGTTAATGGTGATGTTACACTTAATGTGTATAATTCAACCATTGGTCAAAGCGTCGTCGGTGTTAATTTCTATGCGGATACGGATGAACTGACGAATTCTGGGCTTTCGGGAAAAATAACGGTTAATGTTGATAATTCAACCGTTGATTACAGTGTTCGTGGCGTGAATTATAGGGATGTGGCTACTACTGTTGATGAGGCGCATGTCGGTGATATTGAAATCAATGTTAATGATTCATTGATAAAGGAAGAAATTGTGTCGGCCGGTGCAGCGGCATCTGCGGGTAATGTTGTTATTAACGTTACTGGGGATACGGTGATTGGTTATACGGATAGAGATTTGACCGAAACATCTGGGGATGGATGGATTATTGCGGGTGCGAATCGTGCAACCGCGACCATTGCGAGTACAGAGATAAATTTGAATACCGGGGGAACGATAAATATCGCAGGCGATGTTAATGTTGGCAGTCGTGATAGACATGATGATTCCAATGCCCCTGATACGGATGAAGGCAGTGTCATAGGTGATGCAACATTGAGTATGTTTGGTGGTGGAATGGTCAATGTCGGTGGTGATTTGCGCGCATATCATGTTGGTGGTAAAACAACACTGAACATTGGCGATATCGTTGCAAATATTGGTGGTAATGTCGCAAATGAATTCCAAGAAATAAATATGTCAGAAAATGCGACCTTAAATGTTGATGGAACATTTGCCATGACCGAAGATGGCGTGTTGAACATGACTTTGTTAAGTCCGGATAGTTATAGTCAGATTGTCGCAAACAGTATTGATGCAAATGGTGCGGCCCTTAATTTCACCGTGTCACACGAAGGCGTTTATGAAGTCCTTGGATTTGATGAATTAGTATCTGATTTCACGTGGAATAAGGAAAATGCATTGTATAATTTGCTGCATGAAGACGGAACGGGTACCATTACGGCGGAACTTAAATCTGTCGAAGATATTGCGGCGGATAATAACTTGACTAATGAAGCGGCGCATACTGTCGCAATGTTTGCAGAATCTTCGTCTGATCAGTTGAATAATTTGGCAATTTCTGTTCAGAATTATTTGGCAGATGGTAATACCGACGTGGTGGAACAGGCGCACAAAGCAATTCATCCGGAAACAGAATCTGTGGCGCAATCTGTTACCACGTCTTTGCAAAGCACGCTTGCAAATTTGGCGGCGGGTCGTATGACAATGGTACAATCACTTCGTGGACGCAGTGGTGGCGATGCGGCGGCGCGCAGTGGTGTCTGGGTCGAAGGTTTATATAACAAATCAAAACAGAATGACGCGTTCAATGGTTATACTCGTGGCATAGTTGCCGGTATAGATACGATTGCCGCGCGTAGTTTGATGTTGGGCGTGGGGTATTCGTATGCGCATTCGGATGTTTCGGGGACGGCGCGTAATACAGAAATCGATAGCAATACAATCTTTTTGTATGGCCAATATAAACCGACCGCATGGTATATGAATGCGATGTTAAATTATACTATGTCGGATTATACGGAAAAAGCCGATGTGTTGGGCGTTGCGGTTAAATCTGATTATGATGTCGATGCGTTGGGGGCCCAGGTTATGACCGGATACGATTTTGCCGGTGGCATTACGCCAGAGATTGGCCTGCGCTATATGCACATAAGTACGGATGAATATAAAAATTCGCTTGGGGTCAAAAATAAATTGGATAATTCTGATTATCTGACCGCGGTTTTGGGAACCAAGTATGCGTTTGATTATCGTGTGGCGCGTGGGTTCACATTACGTCCAGAATTGCGCTATGCGGTAAAGTATGATTTGGTGTCGGATAAAAGTGTAGCGACTGTGACTATGCCGGGTGTGCCGTCGTATGTTTTGGATGGAAATCGCCTGTCACGGATTGGCGCGGAATTTGGTGGCGGACTGGTTATGAAGTACCAAGATTTCAGTTTATCATTGAACTATGATATCGAAGTGCGCGAAGGTTATACATCACAGACCGGCCGTGTTCGTGCAAGAATGTTGTTTTAGTAGATAGTGTAAGTGTTAGTCCCGCCTACGCCAATGGCTACGGCGAGGCGGGGGTTAGTGACGGGCGCATATGCGCCCGTTTTTTGCGAAAAATCGTCAGCATATTTTTATTATTGGCGACACCTCCCGGCACGCTGTGCCGTACTCCTCTGGCCAGAGGAGAATTTTCGCCCGCAACAGGACGTAGCAAAGTTCCCCTCTGGCTAGAGGGGTGGCGGGTGGAACCCGCCGGGGTGTCGTTAAAACTTTTATTTTGCACATAGTGTGATTTTATGATACAATACTCATGTCGGTGGGTGTTCCATCGGTGGGGTTTGAAAGCCCTTTTACAAGGCGTCAAAAGTGCGACGCGGTGCGTCGTTTTTTGATGAAAGTTTCCTGGCATGGGCCAGGAAGGCGGTAAAATATATAATATACCGCACAATTCCTTGTAATTGCTTTCAACCTCCTGGCCACTTGGGTTCGTTCCGGTGGTTTTTTTGTTGGTGGTTAGTGGGGGAAAAGTGAAAACATTGTTATTATTTTTAATTCTTTTTATTCCGCAAATTGCGCACGCGGATGATGTCGGTGTTATGGATTCCGATATGCAACGCGCGATGCAGATTTCAAAATTAAAACGTGAAATATCCGAACTTGAAATTCAATTATCGGAATGCAGGCGAAAAAATAAAAACTGGAAAACCGCGACCTGGATAGGTGCGGCGGGAACGGTTGCGACCGGAACCGCGGCGATAGTGCAGGGCGTGAAACTAAATAACCTGAAAAAAGAAAAAGCAAATAACAAACCAACCGAAGGTGCAAAAGATGAAAAGTAAAATAATACTTTTGGTTGGAATGTTCGCATGCGTTTCCGCGTACGGTGAAACGGACTATATCGATATGCAAATACAGGAACTGGAACAACGCCGCGATGAATTGAAAAAACAAATTGCGGAGTGTGAAGAAAACACACGCGGTTATAAAATTGCGGGCATTGCAACACTTGGTGCAACGGGCGTTGGTGTGGTTGGAAATATTGCACTGCATAATGAAATCAAAAAAATTGAACAATCAAAATCCGGCAGCAGTTTTGTCGGTGGTGGCGCGGGCGGTGCAGTGAAGACGGATATGCGGTCGAATGAACAAAAGGGAAAAGACGAGTGCCAAACTTTGTATTGTATTGATTTCCCCGATGAAGCCCTAGAATACGGATGTGAATGCTAATTTGAAACAAACAACAAAACCAAAAGGAGAAAAAATGAAAAAAACTTTGTTGTCAGCTGTTACCGGTTTGGCGGTAATTGGTTCGGTATTTGCGGTGCCAACGCCCGCAGACCGAAAAGCACTGTGTGAAAAACATCCGGAAAAATATGTTTGGGTAGAAAAGACCGAGGCGTGTGTGCCGATTAATCCGTGTTTGTCGGATATTTATGAAATAGTAAAAACTTATTGTCTACAGGGTGGTTTTTATGGTTCTTTCCCTGTTGATAAATCAAAACGTGATTTGGTCGTTGAAAGACTCGTAGAAAAATGGTGGCATACAGGTGTCAAATCAATAAAAGAACTTTCTGATTCATACTTTGTAGTATCCACAACGGATGGATTTTATTTTGGTGGTGAAATAAACAACAATAAAGAGATGAGCAAGTTTTCAGCAATTGTTAATGCCGCTACTGCTTATAATCGGAAAGTTGACGAATTTTTTGATGGTTATGAAGTAGGCGGTGGTCGTGTATTAGGTCAGGCAAAGATTTATACTGATAGTTTGGAAGAATGTACGGATATAAAAGATTTTGCCAGTTTATTATTTGAAGATTTAATAGATGGCGAATATGACGAACAGACAAAAATTTGTTGGTTAATATATGATTAATCTTTAATTTTCCCCACTCAACAGGGTGGAAACAATGATGATGAAACACGGTTGCGGTTGCAACCGTGTTTCACTAATTACTAACACTAACCACTTGCACTTATGCGGCTTTTTTGATGCCGGTTTTGATATTGCGGACGTATTTGCGTAATTCATCAATTGAAACAAGCGAACCGTCGCGCTTTTGTGCCGACCAATAATCCCAACCATTATAACTTTGGCAATGTTGGATGCGCGCCGCCATAACGTGAATTGATGCCTTGCCATATAAACTGTGCACCAGGTTCCCGTCCGATGCAATCATGACGCGTTCGCCGCGCGGGCTGACCAATGTTTGGCCAACGTAAAGTAATCCGCCATCGATAAGTTCGCTGAACGCGATGCGAATTTCGTCGCGCTTTGGTTTTGAAACTTCGATATTCGAAAGGTCTATTGGTTTGATTTTTGCAACGCGTTCGCGCGCCGCAATTACATATGATTCTTCGCGTTCAATGCCGATAAATTTCCGCCCAAGTTCGCGCGCCGCCGCCGCCGTTGTTCCCGAACCCATAAATGGGTCCAAAATTATATCGCCCGGCTTGGTCGATGCCAAAATTACGCGCCGCAGTAAATCCATTGGCTTTTGCGTGTTGTGCAAACTTTTGCCGTCCGCGTCTTTAAGGCGTTCTTCGCCCAAACAAATGTTCATGTCCCAATCGGAACGCATTTGTTTGCCGCCGTTTAATTTTTTCATCGTTTCATAGTTAAATGTGTATTTGCCGGTTTTGCGCGGTGTTGCCCAAATCAATGTTTCATGTGCGTTCGTAAATCGCGTGCCGCGGAAATTCGGCATGGGATTTGTTTTTACCCAAACTATATCGTTCAAAATCCAAAAACCAAGTTCTTGCATAATTGCGCCGACCTGGAACACATTATGATACGAACCGATTGTCCACATTGCGCCGTCGGGTCGCAAAACGCGTTTGCATTCGGTCATCCATGCGCGCGTAAATTTGTTGTATTCGGCGGGCGATTCAAACGTGTCCCAGTTATCACGCACCGCGCGCGCCGCCGTTTGATCTTCGGGACGATAAAGTGTTTTTTGCCCAAGTTGCAAATTATATGGTGGGTCCGCGAACACCGCATCAACCGACCCGTCGGGAATTCCGCGCATAAGGTCTATGCAATCACCGATTAAAATCTGGTTGATGTATTTGTTCATATTGTGTCTCTCGTCCGCGACTAATTATACCACATTTTGGGGGTAAAAAATTTGTGGTTCGGGGCGCAGATGTTAAAAAAAGGTCTTGATTTTTATAAAAAATGCATTTTTTCGAAGATAAAAATCACTTTACACAATTGCAATAGATTGCTACATTGTGGGTTATGAGATGTCCGTATTGCAATTATTCAGATAGCCGCGTGGCGGATTCGCGCCCGGATATGGAAAGTGGGACTATTCGTCGTCGCCGCGTGTGCAATCAATGTGGTGCGAAATTTTCCACCGTTGAACGTGTGCAGATGCGCGATTTGGTCGTGCGGAAAAATAGTGGTAAAACCGAACCGTTTGACCGCGATAAATTGCGGCGCAGTATAAAGTTGGCCTGTCATAATCGCGAGGTTGGCGATGAACAAATTGAACGCCTTGTTGCGTCGATTCAGCGTCGATTAGAAACAGAAAATGTTGATGATGTCGTAACCAGTGCCCAGGTCGGTGAAATGGTTTCTGATTCTTTGCTAAACCTTGACCCGATTGCGTTTGTGCGCTTTGTTTCAGTATATCGCAAATTCTCTAAAATATCGGACTTTAAGAAAATTATTGACACTATACCAGAGGTAACCGACGAAACAATCGTGTGCAAATTACCAAAGACCACTTTGTTTTGATGGGCGGGGGGATTTTCATGAAAAAGGTTTTTATATTCATCTTTTCGGTGCTGTGTGCGGCGGGCGCGTTCGCGAAAACCGAAATTGATGTTTTGTCGGATGCGGATGAAAGTTTGTATTCTCAGATTTTTATTTTGCAAGATTCTGAAAAATTTTCCGCTGCGGATAAATTGCAAAAACAGTTATCTGACCCGATTTTAAGGAACGAGGTTTTATATCAACGTTATTTTTCCAAAACATACACCACCAAGGGGGCTGAGGTCAAGGCATGGTTGGACAAATATGCCGATATGCCGGGTGCGGTGCGTATGGAAAAATTGGCCGTGCGCAAAAAGACCAAGGTGAAAAAGGCGGTTGTTCCCGCGATGCTTTCGGGTGGGCAATCAATTGAAACGGCGCAATCCGAAACGTGGACGGAAAAAAATTATTCGGGTTCGACCGATAAAAAAATCACAAAATTTAGAAAGGCAATTCGCAGTGGTTCGACGAAAACCGCGCGAAATATTTTGGAAGAAAAAGGTTTTCGTAAAAAACTTAGTGCGTCTGATTATGGGCGGCTGGCCGGGCGGTTGGCGTATGTGTATTATACCAATGGCGAATTTGATTTGGCGAAAAAGTGGGGAACCGTTGCGGCGGATGCGGATTCTGAATTTGGATTGTGGACGATGGGCTTGTTGCATTTCAAAGAAGAAAAGTTCAAAGAAAGTGAAAAGTATTTTAGTGAAATTTTGGATTTGCCCCAAATAAATAATGCCAGAAAGACCGAGGCCGCATTTTGGGCCGGGCGCGCCGCCGATTTGAACGATGATGGGCGCGCCGCAAAAAAATATTGGAAAATTGCCGCCGCACATCCGATGGCTTTTTATGGGGCGTTGGCCGCGACAATGATGGGCGATGTGCCGGAATATGAATTCTTTGAACAAGAATTCACCGATGACGATGTCGAAGAAATTCGCCGCGACAAATATGGAAAAATCGCGCTTGCGTTGTTGCAAGTAAATCGCAAGGACAGGGCCGAAGAATATTTGAAATATTCAATGTCGCCAAATGTTTCGGACCGCATGTTGCACGCGATAAATTCGGTCGCGACGGCGTATGGTTTGTCGCGTGTTGCAATTTTGTCTTCGGGTGTGATTCGCGATAGGGGGATTTTAGAAATTGATGAAGATGTTATTTATACCACGCAATATCCTTTGCCAGATTGGGAACCGATGGGCGGTTGGTCAATCGACAGGGCATTGTTGCTTGCCATCATTAAACAGGAAAGCGGTTTTAGGCCGGGTGTAAAATCGGGCGCGGGGGCCAAGGGTGTAATGCAACTTATGCCGGGAACCGCGAAATTGGTCGCGCGCGCGAACAAGGTTAAAATGTCCGATATCGATATGTCGAACCCGGAACACAATATGTTTTTGGGACAACAGCATATTGTTGATTTACTGATGCATCCGAATGTGAACAATAATATTATAAAAATGCTTGCGGCGTATAACGCGGGTATGGGCGCGGTTGTAAAGTTCGAAAAATCTTTTTCGACCGATGACCCGTTACTTTATATCGAAAGTTTTCCGGCGTATGAAACGCGTGGATATATCAAGCGTGTGATGGCGAATTTGTGGCTGTATCGGGCGCGATTGAATCAGCCACTTACGACACTAAAAGTTTTGGCGGATTCGCAGTGGCCGCTGTACAGCAGTGAAGACGAATATGTTCGCACGGATATGGACGATATTCCGTATTCTATATAGTGGGGCGTGATGATTCCGATTGCCGATTTTTCCATTGAAAATGAAATTGGGCAAAGTTTAATCGCCGGTGTGGACGAGGCCGGACGCGGCCCCCTATGTGGCCCGGTTGTTGCGGCGGCGGTGATTTTCCCAAATCGCGATATTGAAATTCCGGTTGTGATAAGGGATTCTAAAAAAATGTCATCGGCACAGCGGGCGACCGCATACGATTGGATTACGAAAAATACAATTTGGGCGGTCGGTGAATGTAGCCCGGCAGAAATAGACGAACTTAATATACTTTGGGCATCAATGCGTGCGATGGAACGCGCGGTGGTGGCGATGTCGCAGGTACCGGAAATTTGTTTGGTTGACGGTAACCGTGTGCCGGCGGCACTGCATGGGCGGGCGGTTGTTAAGGGCGATGCAAAATCGCTTTCCATTGCGGCCGCGTCAATAATCGCCAAGGAAACGCGTGATAAAATTATGCGGGACCTGGCGTCCCGGTTCCCCCAATATGGCTGGGACAGAAACGCGGGATACCCAACGCCCGAACATTTGACCGCAATTGAAAAATATGGTATAACACCACACCACAGGCGGTCGTTTGGACCAGTTAAGAATGCCGTTCAATCCGGCGAAAAATCTTGACTTTTTTGTTGTTTTTGCTATAATTTGCGTGTCACAATCGAAGGTGGTTGTGAGGGCAAAAGAAACAAACGAATATTCTGTTTCGATGAATATTTCGGATGAGTATGAATTAGTAGAGATAGGAAAAAAATATGTTAGAGCCTGTTAACGAAATTATAAACATATTAAACAAGGAAACAATCGTTTTTAATTTTACTCCGAAAAATTCTAACAGTGATTATAAAAGACGCAATCGTTTCAATTATGTGTGGCATTCGCGTGGAAACGAATACGCACAAGTAGGATACGGGTATTATGAAATCAAAGATTCTTCATTGGGTCCGGTTATGATTTTGCTTGATGATGAAAGTGTGGTGTATGGAAAGTTTAAAGAAATAATTACTGTTAAAGTACCGGCTATAAAATGGGTTGTCAGTGTACGTGAAGGATCCCCTGGATTTTTTCGGGCGTTAGATTTTATATGTCGTATGCCAAAAAACGAAACGGGGTTTTCAGCAGAAACGGCCAAAAGTTTATATGATACTTATTTAGATATCCCGTTGCCTAAAGCATATCGAAAAGTGAAAGCACCCAATTTATGTGCGGACTCTGGTGGACTTTCGCTTGAGGTGTTTGATGCGTTAAGTAAAGCTGGTGAAAAACATCGGCCTTTCGACCTTTCTGACTTCCCTGGTGTTTCTTTAAAACCTAATTACGATCCATATATTCCATATTTTTTGATTGCGTTGTTGATGGGTGCAAACTTTGCTGGGGCACCGGCGAAAATAAACACTGCCGCGCCAAATGCAAAACAGGTTATGGCCACTACACACCGGCAATCACAGGCGAACTATATCAATTATCTGACGGCATTACAGAAAGTAAAGGGGTGTTGAGATGGAATATAAAAAAGAATTTAAGGTTTCTGATTTTACAGATGTAAAACCGACCGAGAATTCTCATAAAGAGATTTTGGAATGGGCCAATGAACGCCGTCCATATGAGCCGAGCGACTTGATGAATGTTTGTAGAACAAAGGGGCTTTTCCCGCGCCTGGATATCGAAAAAGGACGTTAAAAAATATTAAAAGGAAGGAAGGAAAATGAAACTTAGAACACTTAGTGGGATTGATTTGCGTGGAAAGTATGTTTTGTTGCGCGATGATTTTAATGTGCAAATTGTTGATGGCAAAATTACCGAGGGGTTTCGTATAGAACGCAGCATGCCGACGATTGATTACCTGCGTAATGCGGGCGCGCGGGTCGCGATAGTTTCGCACCTTGGGCGGCCAAAGGGGACGCGCGATATGAAATATTCGCTGCGGCCGATTGCGGAATATATGAAGTTGCCGTTTATTGATGATTGCTTAGATAAAAAATTTTTGGCGAATATGCATGACGGCGATGTGGTGCTTTTGGAAAACGTGCGGTTTTATCCGGGCGAAGAAGAAAACAATGCGGAATTCGCGCAAAAATTGGCGGCGGGTTTCGATGTCTTTGTGAATGATGCTTTTGCGGTTTCGCACCGCGCGCATGCAAGTACCGTTGGTGTGACCGCGTTCTTGCCGTCGTATGCGGGTCTGTTGTTGGCCAGTGAAATTGAAAACATAACGCGCGTGATGGAAAACCCGAAACATCCGGTGTTGTCCATTGTTGCGGGGTCCAAGGTTTCGACCAAGATTGGTGTTCTGCGCGCGCTTACGCGGATTTCGGATACGATAATTGTTGGGGGGGCACTGGGGACTACATTTAACTATGCGTTGGGCGCGCCGGTTGGAAATTCGCTGTACGAACCGGACCAAAAGGAAAACGCGCTTGCGATAATGGAGTATGCGCGCGAAAATAATTGCCGGTTTTTGGTGCCATTGGACAAGGGTGTTGGGCCGGTTTTTGAACCGAATGCGCCGCGCACCGACAAAGATATTGCCGATATCGCCCCGGACGATGTGATTATTGACGGTGGCCCGAAAACGGCGGAACGTGACGCCATCGAAATAGGGCGCGCGGCAACCGTAATTTGGAACGGAACGGTCGGCATGGCAGAGTGGCAACCGACCTGGGCGTTCGGGTCGTTTGCGATTGCGCGCGCGATTGCGGATAACACGCGCAGTGGAAAAATCGAAAGTATTGTCGGTGGGGGTGATACGGTCGCGGCCCTGGACGCGTGCGGGGTGATGGATGATATAACGTATGTTTCGACCGGCGGTGGTGCATTTTTGGAATTTATCGAAGGCCGCGAATTACCCGGAATAGCGGTGTTGGAAGAGTGTTAATTCCCCTTCGCTGGCGAAGGGGTGGCGCCGAATGGCGACGGGGTAGTGGTGGCGCGAAGCGCCAATGGATCCATACCCCCCGGCGGTTCCGCCGTACCCCTTTCCGTGGGAAAGGGGATTTTGATTCTCTAGAATTATGGATCAATAGCGGGCGCATTTGCGCCCGTCATACCGCGGAAACGCGGTATCTTGTTGGGTTTCGACGAAGTGCAGGGGGATACCGGCTTTCGCCGGTATGACGGCAGAAAAAAGCGGTATGACGTTTCTCTGGAATAGTTCCCCTCCGATGGAGGGGTGGCGGGTGGAACCCGCCGGGGTGGGGGTAAAATGCGTATTGTTTTTATAACCCCCACCTCCCGGTGTTCCACACCGTACTCCTCCGGGGGAGGAGAACCTGATTCTCTGGAATTACCAACCACGGCGGGATTGATTGCGGCTGTTTTCAAAATTGTTTTTAGCAGAAATTACTTTCGCATTAAAAGTTCGTGTGCAATTTAGTATACCTTTGCCGTTTGTGGTTGTAATGTTTGTGCAGTTATTAATCGTGTCGCAATCCTGGTGAGTTGCGGTGCCGTTAGCGTTTATTGTGTCGCAAACCCCAAAATCACTTGCTGTTCGTAAGTCATTTATTAATTGTTTTCTTGCGTTCGTGGTATCCTTTTCTGCCGCTTGATTTATTTTTGCAATGTTTCGGGTAAGGCAGTTATAAACATCTGCTTGGTCTGATATTATTCCACAATCTTCTGCGTTTGCTAGTCCAGTATTATTCGAATTATAACCGCCCGATGATGAATTTGTGGATGATGATGTGGTGCCGGTAAGGACCTCTATTTTGCTGGTTAAAACCGCCTTGTTCAGTTGGGTTTTGAAACGTTTGATAACGGCGTTCAGTTCGTCGTATTGTTGTTTTAACTGTTGCACCATGACGGTTGTTTTCATGCCGATAACTTCTTCGATTTCACTGGCGCGGGCGGTGTCGGTTGGATTTTGGGCATCACCAACATTATACGCATGCACACTGCACAGGGCCAGCGCGGGCGAAAAGTACGGGCATTCTTCGGTGGCGTATGTGGTGGCCGGCAACGTGCAAAGAATTGCAGAGCATATAACATTAAAAATTTTCATTTTCCAAAATTTCAACTTGTTTTGTCCTTATTTAGCTTCACAATACCCGACACCAGCGGTTGTGGACCACTTGCAAACAGATGAGTGTTTGTCGCATTCTGATTTTTGGTCATATCCCATGCATTTTGTCGGGTCATTATCTGTGTAATTTGTTTTATCGGTACAAAGACCATTGATTAAAACACACTTTGTAGAATTCTTGCATTCTTCATCTGTCATCCACTCGCAATCTGTTGGTATCGCTTTTTTAGATATTCCTGTATACATGCATGTTCCTTTCGTCACCATACCTGAAATTAGACCATAGTTATCCACCCATGTACAACCCGTTTGTTTCCTGCAATCGGTTTCATTTAATATACTAATGCATGATGTTACTGCCTGTTGGGTTACAGGATCAAGTTGAGTTTCATTATTAGCTGAACCGCCGTATTCGTAGTTATCGATATCTCTTTCATCTTTGAAACACAATCTGCTTTCTGGGGCACCGGTCAAAGTTTGGGCGGGCAGTTTTCTTGTTTTATACGCCTGTTCCAATTGCTTATACCGTTTCAAATCGGTCTTTGGGTCAACATTACAGAATTTTGCACCGCAATCTTCGCGGACATCAAAATTATCGTCCCCATTTTTTGGTGTACGGCATGTACCCGATGAATCTTGGTTTATAAAATCACGCAGGGTGTCGATATCAATTGATGTTTTTCTGCTGCGGCGGCCGCGGAATATCGATATATTATCAATTGCATCCGATGCACAGGCAACCTGGGTCGTGCCGGTTATGCCGGAATTCGCATCAATCCATTCGTGCCAAACATCTTCTTTGTTACCGATGGTTCCAACAAGACGGCAATGCGGTTGGTCTTTGGCAACCTTGCCATTTTCTGTACGAATACGGTAATAGCAGTTGGACCATGTCCCGTTGTTGTTTGTGTTGCATGCGCAAATGCCTTGTCCATTATCTATATTAGTTTGTTGAGAAGGACTGCACGTGTCGCACAAATATTTTCCCCATATATTGCAGGAATCACTTAGCAACATTATGGTGTCGCTGACATCTATGCCAAGTGTCATAGCCAAAACCAGTGCGTCGTACATGTTGTCCAAAACTTCTTCGTATGGGTCAAAGAATTCGTTCGCCATGTCTTTGAATTTTTTGACGCGTTTGGGACCACGGCAACTGGTTACGCCGGAATCACAGCCCGCGTATTCTATGATTGCGTCCAGTTGCTGTTTTAATTCCTTCATTTTCAATGTGGCGTCTTCAATTGCGGTTTCGATTTGACCGCCCATTTGTTCGCGGACAAGGATGTCCGGATTGATATTGTTCTTTATTGCAAGTTGTTCAGCAACACTGAGTCCCTCGAGCCCCGAAATCACCGCGCCAGTATCGCCGGTGTTGGTTGGTGCGGCGGCGTATGAGTTTTGGTTTTGCAGTGCGCTTTGAATTTGTGCATTTTGTGATTCCGCTGACGCCGCCATTTGTTCCTGCATTGCGGCCATGGAATCCGCCATTTGTTGTTGCATCGCCGCCATTTGCGATTGCATTGCCGCCATTTGCGCATTGTTTTGTTCGGCGGCCGCGGCCGATGCGGCGGCGCTGGCCTCCGCCTGGGCCTGGGCAATGGCGAGTGCGTTTTGTTGTTCTTGGACCTTTGCCGTCGATTGTGCAACAACCTGGGCCGTTATGTATTGGACAAGGTCGTCGCCGTATTGCTTGCATGTTGCATTCGAATTGACGCAGCCCGTGACGATTGCGGACGCGACATTCATATCAACACAACCGCCCGATGCGCACTTTGGCGATGCGCACCGCAACACAATCGCGTTACAGTTGCCAAAGTTTGCTTCGGCGGTATTTTGCGCCATGCCGGCGCGGCCGTTCATTAAACTGTTCCATTGGTTGTTGTTGATGGCGCCTGTGCCGTTATACGCGGTCAGGTTCGAACCCGCCGTCGTCGCAACATTAGACGTAGCCGGCGAAGCAATCGCCGCAAAAAGCGCACCGCACAAAAGACCTGAATAGAATTTCATCTCTCTCTATACCGATAAATTTTATCATAAAATAGTGGTTAGTGCAAGTGTTAGTTCCCCTTCGCTAGCGAAGGGGGGGACCGCGGGACGCGGTGGGGTAGTGGTGGCGCGAATGCGCCAATGGACCCATACCCCCCGGCGGTTCCGCCGGACCCCTTTCCGGGGAAAAGGGGGTTATTTATTCGTAAGTTTTAATTCTATGCGGCGGTTCTTTTGCATATTGGTTGCGTCTGTGTTCGGGGCGAACGGATACATGTCGCCAAAGCCCGATGGAACAAGCCGCTTTTTCAACACGCCGTCATGAACCAGTTCATTCACAACCGCCGTCGCACGCAGTAATGAAAGTTGCATGTTATTTGAATATGCGCGATTGCCGGCAACGACAGGTTTGTTATCTGTGTGACCGTCAACGCGGATTATCCAATCTATGTCCGATGGAATTTTCGTTTCCATTTCTTTGATAACGTCCGCTATGGCGTGCAGTTGTTTTTTACCCGCGGCGGACAATTTATATGAACCTGTTGGGAACAATATGTCGCTTTGGACGATAAAGCGGTCGCCGTCGGCCTCAACCGATTCCGTGTCGCCAAGTGCAATTTTGACCGCGCGATAAAATTCAGATTGATATTCGCGCATATCTTGCAATTCCGCAACTTTGTCGGCAAGTGCCTTGTTCAAATTGTTCGACATTTCGATATATTTAACCTGTTGCGCAAGGAGTTCTTGGTCCGCCACCCCAAGTGCCGCGTTCAGCCGTTGCAATTCCGCGGTATATTTCGCCATTTCGGTTTCTTGGGCGGTCATTTTTTCCAGTTGCGTGGCGATTTGATTTTGCTGGGCCGTCATTTCAGATTCCTGAAGCGCGATCAATTCTTGTTGGACATCAACCTGTTTCTGCATTTGTTCTTGCAATTCGCGCCGTTGTTGTTCAAGTTCCGCAAGTTGCTCTTTGACCGCGATTGTTTGTTCCAATTGTTCGCGCAGCGCAGAAACCTCGCGTCGGGCGGCATCATCACTGGCCTTGACCTTGGACACTTCGTTTTCGTATGCGTTGATGATGTCAATCATCGATAAATTTTGGCTATCGATTTCGTCCTGGTTAGAAAGCAATTCCGCACGCGCCTGAATCAGCAAGCGCATTGCTTCTTCGTTGTCGGCGTTCATTTGCTTGATTTGTGCCGTTTGCTCTGCGTTCATTTGTTTCAGATCCGCAATGGTGCGAACGCCGGCCTTTTTGTTAAATACACTGGTCGTGGTCCAAAGAAACACAAAGATAATCAGCAAGAATATCAATATGATAACCAGGTTCGAAAATAAATCTACGAACGCCGGCCATGTGTTTGGTTTGTTGCGAAAATTCAATCTGAACATTTTAATTTCTCCCTCGCGATGGCGCGTTATATTCTGGTTGGTTCGATTTTATTGTTGATGTCGCCAACGGCGCTGTTGATATGACTAAGCACAGAACTGATTTGGGGCAGGGCGGATTCCGTTAAATTCGTGCGGAATATGTTCGTCCGTGCCGAAAGGAATTCTTCGAGTGTGTGGAAAATCGCGTTCTGTGCCAACTGTAATTGCAATGCCAAAAATCCGACGACTAAACTTCCGCCCAGGCCAAGCAGTGAACTGGTGAACGCGGTTGCCATGCCACCCAACGGATGTGAAAGGCCGGTTTGCATGGTTTCCAAGACCGCTTCGTCATTGAAATTCAAATTGCTTATCAATTCCGCAAAGCCACCGACCGTCAATATCAACCCCCAAAATGTGCCAAGCAACCCCAAAAACACCAATGCGTTCACGGTATAGTTGACCGATTCGCGGTCGTCGTCCATTTTAATCTGAATTATTTCCATAACGCCGCGCAGGCCGTCCGCCGTCAATTTGTTCTTGCGATATTGTAACAGCATCGCGACCGAACGCAAAAGCCGCGGCGGTAACTTTGGATTTCGGACACCGCGCGTATATTCGCGCAGCCATTTGTGTTCCGGGACAAGGGCAAAAATCTTGATAAAACAGATGATTATGCCGAAAAGCGTTGTGCCGATAATTATGCCGTTAAGATATATGTTCGCAATCGCAATCGTGAAAAAGAGCCGATAAAAGACGATACACAGGCACAGTATAAACGCCGTAAAAATCGCCATCCGGTTAAGATTTCTGTGAAAACTGTTCATATTTTCCCCCGTTACAAGGTTATGTTAGTAAATTTTTTTGACACCTGTCAACGGGTTTATTGTTGATTTTTATCTTTCTGCTTGATTTTTTGGAAAAAATTGTAATAATTGCGCTTGTTCCTGCTGTTGCCAATGGTGGTGACGGCTGACATAAACCAAAGGAAATAAAATGGCTTACTATGAAAGTGTCCTGGTTTTTCGCCAGGATTTGACCGAACCGCAGGTCAAAGAAAAAGCGGATAAATTTGCAGGTATTATCAAAGAACTGGGCGGCGAAGTGAAATCTACCGAATTTTGGGGATTGAAAAATTTGGCCTATGTTATTCGTAAAAACCGCAAGGCGCACTATGTTTTGATGAACGTGGAAATGCCGGGTAAATCGATTGCCGAACTTGAACGGCGCAGTCGTATCGACGAAGATGTTATCCGTTTCCTTAATGTGCGTGTGGAAAAATTGGCGGATGGCCCGTCAGTTATGATGAAAAAGAATACCGAGGAGGCAGAATAATGGCAGTTCGTGCAGCAATCTATCGTAAAAAAGCCAACCCTTTAAAGGGCAAGGTTATTGATTACAAAGATGTTAAGATGTTAGGTCACTATATCACCGAACGTGGCAAAATTGTGCCAAGTCGTATTAGTGGCGTTTCGCAAAAGGACCAGCGTATGCTTGCGCGTGCGATTAAACGTGCGCGTCATTTGGGACTGTTGCCGTTTGTGCGCAATAACATCGGGTAAATATTTGGGTGTAACCCTAACTTTCAAATAAAGGACAGATAAAATGAAAATTATTTTAACAGAAAAAATTACGGGTCTTGGGACAATTGGCGACACGGTTGAGGTTAAAACCGGTTACGCGCGTAACTATTTGTTGCCGAATAACAAGGCGTTGCGTTGGTCGCGCGAAAATGTCGCATTGTTTGAAGCGCAAAAGGCGGAATTGCAAGCGCGCCATGAAAATGCACGGAAAGCCGCCGAAGCAAAGGTTGATGCGGTCAAGAACGCCAAGATGTATATGATACGCCAGGCGGGCGATACTGGTCAATTGTATGGTTCGGTGTCAAGTCGTGATATTGCGCGGACATTGAAGGAAGTTGCAAATGTCGATATTTCTTCGGCCCAGGTTATGTTGGGTTCGCCGATTAAATCGGTTGGTGCGTTTGATACGAAAATCGCATTGCATCCGGATGTGATTGTACCGATTAAGGTCTATGTCGCACGTACAAACGATGAAATCGAAGCGTTGGTCGCCGGAAAGGTTTTGACCTTTGGAACGAAAAAGGTTGAAGAAGAAACCACCGAAGAAAAGAAAGACGAAGCCAAGGACGAAGCGGAAGTTAAAGAAACAACCGCAGAATCCGAAGCACCGGAATCCGCAGAGGAAAAATAATTCCGATTTTGGTTATGTTCACACCCTGTGTTTAAGCGCAGGGTGTTTTTTTACAAACAAACACTTGACATTTTTATATTTTTGTATTATGTTGTTTCCGTCATAAGAAAAAAGGAGTATGTTATGGCGAGTTTTAAAGAAAAAATGAATTATAAGTGGCGTTCGTTTGTTTGGGATATGAAGAATAGTAAAGATGCCAGAAATAATTTTCTTACATGGTTTTTCCTTGTTGTTGCATTTAGTGGGGCATTTGTTTGGTTGTTGAAAGCAGATAAAGAAGCCAAGGAACAAGAAGAAACACAAAAAAAATTAGAACAGGTCGAAAAAGCAAGACAGGCGCAACGTGCACACGATTTTGCAGATTATATAATTAAAGATACGCGTGACTATGTTGTACAAAATACGAGTAAACGCAGTGTACGAGAAGCGGCAGAGAATTATAATTTTGACTCAAGTTTTTGGGATAGTTATATTCAAGATTTGGTAAAGGATTCAACCAAGTATGCGAATGAAATTTATAGGGATGCGTGGTGTATAAATAACCTTTCACCAAATGTGTCATTTGAAACTGGTATAAAATATATCGATGGTCAAGAAGCACTGGTAGTTGGTCCAAAGTATGAAGCAGAATACAATATGGGGGTCAGCCATGGAGAGGAGGTTATAAAATCTGTTGAGTATGTTCCTACTGGTAAAACTGAAGTCAAGGGTTCAAATAAAAGTGCCGCGTATAAAATGAAAGTTAACAAACGTCATTTGAAAGAAATTTCTTTAGATTTGGCACGTTTGCGCGCCGGAAGAAATTTGGCACGAAAGAACTTAGGGCGATAATGTTTTTATGGACTAAAGTAAAAAAATTCCCGCAGACATGCGGGAATTTTTTGTATATCGGAATACAATTATTTATCCAATGCCTTGATAATTTGGTCATACGGTATTGCGCCTGGGAACGCATCTTCGCCGATAACCAAATACGGTGTGCCGCTGATTTCAAAACGTTGTGCCAAATCACGAACGTTTTTCAGTTCACGTGCGACAACTTCGCCGTTCATATCTTTTTCCAACTGGGCGGTGTCAAGTCCGGCCTCACCAGCCAATTTCATGACGTTCTTTTTGATTTTATCGCCAAGTTTCGAACGATCTTTAAGGTCATCTTGGGTATAATATTCTTTTTCCATCAATTTTCTATCCAATGCCGCGGCTTTGTCATTGCCCTGTAATTTCGCAGCGATAACCGCCTTGGCCGGTGCATCAGACAATTCGCCATGGATTGAAAAGTTTTTTAACACAACGCGGACGTCATCGCGACCTTCCATAACACGGGCCAATTCGCCATGAACACGACGGCAATACGGACAAGAATAGTCAGACCACAAGAAAATAGTTTTCTTGGCATCTTCGTTACCCCAAATCGGTGCATCGCCAATCATGTCCTTTATATTAGAACGGACATATTTGCGAATCGCCTTGTTCTTTTCGGCGTTCTGTTGTTCCTGCATCGCGGAAACCATTTCCTGCAGAAGCATTGGGTTTGTATGTGTCAAGTAATACGGCATATAAATGCGGCAGACACAGCCAGAAATCAAAATGATAGCAATCAATTTGATTATTTTTGTAAGACCGGATGCCGGTTTCTTGCTATCTTGTTTAAAGAGCATACCGCCAAACAAAAACAGCGCGATTCCGATAACCAGAATGAGGATTGTCCAAAACATAGTTTTCTCCTTTGCTTGTTGAACGGTTGTATCTTAGAAATTTTTTCCGTGCCATGCAACAAAAATTTAAGAATTTTTTTTATGTGTCAAAGTTGTGCGTGAATTCGGAACTTTGGCGCCCAATTCATCGCATATCTTTTCAAGAAATTTAATTGTTATATCAAGTGTCAAAGGCAACCGAAACAGCCGGTTTTTGTAAGGTTCGGCGCATTCGGCGCATACCGCGCGCCCGGTTTTCGGTGAAAGGTAGTTCAGGTTTTCATCCCGCCCGCATCCCGAACATTTTGTCAAATCTAATGCGAAACCCAATTCGCGCAAAAGCGTCATTTCCCATAGCAGGTAATCGTCAAATGGTGAATTTGATTTGGGTAAATCCATCATAAATTTTATTGTTGCATCGAAAAGTGCACTATACGATTCGCGTTCGGGCAACAAGGTTTTAACTAAATCAAAAACGCAGTTCACAAATTTTATGCGTTCAAAATTCATCATGATTGGTGCGATCAAATTTCTTTCGGCGTCCCAATGAAATATGCCAAGTGCGGAATCAAGCCGCGCGCCCCATGTGGCGTTTCCGATTTGTCCGACAAGTGGCTTGTTCGTTTTTGCAACAATTGCACCGCGCATCATTCCGGCAACAACACCGTGGTCACGTGTGAATATGTGCGCAACCGCATCGCGTTCACTAAATGGACGCAGTGATATTAAAATGCCGATTGATTCAAGTTTCATTTTTTATTTTAGTTCTGTGGCCGCGCCACGCGCAAGTTCATCGCAACGTTCATTTAGTTCTTCGCCGTTGTGTCCACGCACCCAAACCCAATGGACTTTTACCGCGGACACCAATTCATCAAGTTTTTGCCAAAGGTCTTGATTTTTTACGGGCTTTTTATCCGCCGTGCGCCAATTATTTCTTTTCCAATTTTTCATCCAAACCTGTGTGCCGTTTTTAACATATTGGCTGTCGGTGTGAATTTCAATTTCGTTATGTTTGCGTGCGGCCGATATTGCGCGTATAACCGCGGTCAATTCCATGCGGTTGTTGGTTGTGTCTTTTTCGCCCCCGCATCTTTCCGCAGTGTTTTTTCCATCGGTCGCAACAAAAGCCCAACCGCCGGGGCCGGGGTTACCAAGACAACTGCCGTCTGTCCAAATTTTTAACATTTTATTTCATCCTTTGTTTGTGATATAATACCACAAAATGAAAATAGATTCCAAAAATTTACACGAAATGTCAAATGCACTGCGTGCGGACGGTTTGCGCGCGGTGGTGGCGGCCAAAAGTGGGCATGTTGGAATTGTGCTTGGCGCCGCGGATATAGTTACATTGATTTATACTGTGCTTTTGAATCCGGCGCGTGACAGGTTTGTTTTGTCGGCGGGGCATGGGTCGGCGATGCTGTATGCGGTGCTTAAATTGTCGGGGTATAATATATCCGATATAAAATCTTTTCGGCAAATTGGCGGTTTGCCGGGACATCCGGAATTTGGAATTGATGGGGTCGCCGCGACGACGGGGCCATTGGGTCAAGGTATTGCGAATGCCGTTGGTATGGCGATTGCCGCAAAGCATAATAAAACGGGTGGTCGTGTGTATTGCCTTTGTTCCGATGGTGATTTGATGGAAGGTGTCGCGCAAGAGGCGATTGGTTTCGCCGGTCGATATAATTTGGATAATTTGGTTTTGCTTTGGGATAATAATGGTCTAAGCATCGATGGGGTGGCGCAAACCGATAAAAATGTTTCGATGCGTATGCGCGCGGCGGGTTGGACGGTGCGCATGGCGGACGGCACAGATATGAACGAACTTTATGATGCGATAAGTTCGCCGACGAACGGTCCATTGTTTGTGCGGTGTGATACTACACTTGGTCAGGGTGCAAGTGTTTCGGGAACTGCGCGCGCGCATGGGTTTGCGATAAGTGAATCGGAAATTATAAACCTAATAAAACATCTTGATTCAAAAATCGGTCGTGATTTATGGCGCAAATTTGCGCGCGGACATAAAAAGTCGGAAAAGATAAAATATGCAAATGTGCCAAAGGTTTTTTTGCCACAGAAAACGGTTGCGGTGTCAACGCGTGAGATGTCGGGTGAATATTTGGCGGCGGTTATGAAGCAGGGCGCGGATGTTGTTATCGGCAGTGCGGATTTGGGTCAAAGTACAAATATGCGTGTGGCTGGTGTGCGTGAAATTACCGCTGATAATTTTTCGGGACGATATATAAACTATGGCGTGCGGGAACATGCGATGGCGGCGATTATGAACGGTATGGCGTACAGCGGTGTTCGCGCGGCGGGTTCAACATTTTTAGTGTTCAGTGATTATATGCGTGGTGCGATGCGTCTTTCCGCGATTTCGGGATTGCCGGTTGTGTATGTTTTGACGCATGACAGTATCGCCGTCGGCCAAGATGGTCCGACGCATCAACCGATAGAGCAACTTGCCGGATTGCGTTTGATTCCAAACATGAATGTTTTTCGACCATGCAATATGCCAGAGGTTATTTGGTCGTGGCAAACGGCCCTAGGTGAAACAAATCGTCCGTCTTGCATTGTTTTGTCGCGCCAGGCAATTGCGCCGGTCGGCAATGCGGTGTTCGGTGAAATAAAATATGGTGGATATGTTGTGTATCGTTCGGGGCGTACGCGCGCAAAGATGACGATTATTGCAACCGGGTCCGAAGTCCCGCTTTCGGTCGATGTTGCGCGGATTCTTGGTGGTGCGATTCAGGTGGTAAGTATGCCGTCGGTTGCGCATTTTCGTGCGATGGATGCGCGGTACAAAGATAAAATCTTGGCCGGAACCGTTGTCGCGATAGAGGCCGCATCAACCGCCCCATGGTTTGAATTCGCGGATATTGTTGTTGGAATTGATGAATTTGGCTTGTCAGGGCCATCTGAATTGGTGTATCGTGCATGTGGATTTGATGCGAATAAAATCGCAAATGCGATTCGCACAAAAATGAAACATGTCTGAATTTGAATTTGTAACTTCATCTGGGGAAAAGATACCGGTCGTTATAACTGTGCGTACCGGCGCGCGGAATATAACATTGCGACCGCGTGCGGGTGATGTGCGGCGGATTGACGCAACGCGACCTTTTATTTCCGCTAATTCAACGGTTATGAAATTTGTTGAACAAAAGCGGCGCTGGCTTGAACGCTTTTTTGCAAATGCACCGAAAAAAGAACATTTGAAATCGGGCGATATGTTTGACTTTTTGGATATGCGGGTGCGCGTTATTTATGATGAAAATCTGCGTGGAAATAAATTTGTTTTGAACGATGACGGAACGTGGACACTGTTTGTCGGTGGCGACGCGGGCATGCTTGAAAATCGCGTGCGTATGTTCATCAAAACTGAATTGTTAAAGCAAATAAAAGATTTAATTCGTCAAACGCCGCGCGATTTTTGGCCAAAGAAAATTTGTCTGCGTGATACGACTTCGCGGTGGGGGTCGCGGTCAACGACGGGAACGATGTCTTTTTCATGGCGGTTGGCGTTTGCGCCGTTTGATGTTATGCGGTATGTCGTAATGCATGAATTGGCGCATGTTAAGCATATGGATCATTCGCCGGAATTTTGGGCGCTGGTCCGCGGGCTTTACGGTTTTGGTGTCGAACGTGCGCGGCGGTGGCTGAACCAAAATGGCGCGGGGTTGCATAAATTCCTTTGAAACCATTCCTGAATATTTTTCCTTGTTTTTTCGGTATAATTTGCATGTGTGAAAAGCACATAACAAAAACAAACCCCACTTCGCCAATCCGCTTTCGTTGCACTATGCCGAAACAAGGGGCTTCGTGGGGGTAAACCAAAGGAAGAAAAAATGAAAGACGAAAAAATGAAGAAAAAATCCAAGGAATGCAAAATGAAAAAGGCGTCTTTGGTTGCGGTGTTTGGTGTTGCGGTATCAACGGTCGCGTTTGCGGGTTCTGGGAATATGGCAAAGCACAACAATATGAACAACGGAACGGTTACCGAAGTTATGACCATTGAACAGGTTCGTGGTTTATCTGATAATTCGCCGGTTATTGTTCGTGGATACTTGTTGCGCCAAAATGGTGAAAATTCTTATGTTTTCCAAGATAACACCGGTACAATCAATGTTGAAATAGATGAAATGGATTGGAACGGCATGAATGTTGCACCGTCCGATTATGTTGAAATCTGGGGCGAAGTTGATAAAAACGGCGCATCCATGATTGAAATCGATGTTTCAGCAATGAAGAAGTTATAAGAGTGAAAGTGTCCCCGCTTCGCCAAGGGCTTCGTGGGACAGGTTTAGTGAACCGCCCGCATTTGCGGGCGGTTTGTTTATATATCGCTTTGTGATTGACTTGGGATTATAGCCCAATAAACATGGCCAAGATATGCTGAATGCCCGCATATTGTAGTTGAACCTAAACCTGGTATTCCTTCTTCTACCCAGCAATCGTCAATAGATGCATTACCACAAACCGCAGCCCTAAGGGATTGTGTGTCGTTATACTGATATGATGATATTCGCTGCTTTAATACCATCCTGCCATTATTTGTAGTTGTTGTTAAATTGGTCAATTTATAACCATTATGCAGGATTTCTATCCAGAAATTGCCGTTACTATGACTATTCATGCAACAATCGAATTCATTAGTATATAATTGGCAAATTTCATTTTCCCATGTATTGAACAATTGATTCGATGGGTTTCCGCTGTACGTGTACCAATGTTCTGTGCGCGGATTTAAAGAATCATATGATATACCTGATAACCAATACTCTGCTGGGATTATTTTTTGTAAAGTGATATATGTCGGAGCACAACTATCACCCCAATTACCAGTACCGTTAGCATATGATGATATCCAACATGATTCCACGGGCAATCCACCACAAAGACGAGTTCGTGCTTCGGATTCGGTTAGGTTTTCAAATGTCATATAATGATATTCTGTTGCACCATTTGTACCTGGCACAGCGGGGGAGGTTTCATAAAATCCTTTATAGCAAATACTTACAGAAAATTCTTCCATTGGATTACCATGGGTTTCCCATAGTCCGCACCCAACAACATTTTCATTTGATTGATTTGGCAAACAGATATCGGTTATCCAAGTTTCTGGCACAGAACTTACGGAACCCGGCTGTGTCAATCTGTAAAAATTGTTTTGGAACAATTCCCCAAAGTTTGTTTGCGTATGGTACAAGTAATACGGCGGCACAGAGTTACTCATATTCACATAGAAAATTTTTGGTGTGCAATCGCCCATTGATGATTTTATTTGAAAATTTGATATCCAACATAAATCATTGGGCAGTGTGCCGCAAAAATATTCCCGAATTTGTGTTTCTGTTTTGTTTTCATATGTTGCATACTTGCTAGTTTGCACACCACCCACATTGGTTGTGTAAAACAGATAAAACCCTTTGTCGCATCGCGAAACAAGAAACTCTGTCATCGCAGTACTTGTACCATTAGCAACCCAGAAACCACATGATAATAAATCTGGGTTTGATTGATATTCTGAACAAATATCATTTACCCAGCCGCTTGTATATTCTTGTGCCAAACTTTGCCAATTTGTTGTTCCAAAATCATGTGGAGTATAGAGTTTATATGTCATACTGTGTCCTAACATGGCGTGTGTGTGCGTGGCATAAAGATAATATGGCAAAAGTTGTATTTGGCTTTGTCCGTTTGATGTTGGTATGTTGATATTTCCGCGGTCATCGATTTGTGGTAACTTCTTTTCCAATGCGGATAGTAAAGCGTTTATTTCTGTCTTGCTGTAAGTATCTTTTGCACTTGTTGATGCGCCGAGTTCCGTAAGTTTTTCTTCGATTTTGGCATCGATGTTGGATTCCGTAAGGACGGTTGCCTGGGCGGATTCTGCGGCGTCAAGTTTTGATTGTAATTCTTCGATACGTGAATCGATATTGTTTAATTCTTGTTGTGTGGCAGATGTATCTTTTACTTTACCTGGATTGAACCCTTTTACACTTTTAAGGAAAGAAAGACGCGCATCGGTTGTTTCCGCCGCAATCGGTTCCGAAATGGACGCGGTTGTCGTTGGTGTGGCGGTTGATGTTGACATTGATGTCTTCATCGTTTGCGCACGCAATGTTCCCGCACGTGCCGTTGTTGATGTCGTTGCCGGTGTTGTAGTTGCACCGCCACCAAGTTGTGGTGCACGCACAGATGCCGCACCAAATGCCGCCGTCGTTGCAATACCGACAACGGTTGTGATTAAAAGTGTTTTGGGGTTCATTTTTGCTCTCCTTTTTTGTTTTATTGTCATTCCGGTTCTGAAACAAGTTCAGAATGACAACCTTTCCTTTTTTGTCATGGCGGGCAGGTGTCACCCACGAAAAATTCTATTTTTCGTGGGACCCGTGGTCCGCCATAGGGAAATTTTTTCTCCTCCCTATTGCGGCCCGGAGGCCGCAATGACAAAGATTTTTTTGTCGCTTAAAAAAACCGTTACCAAATGGAACGGTCGGGGTGTTCGAAAATCAGTACTCTATTGATTCCGATGGGTTTCGGTTTTTACACCTTTTTTATATCCCAACGGCACCCCGAACCACACAATCGGGGAGTAAGATCAAAACGGTGCAAAACATGAAAATCGCAAGAAGTGTACAAGACACTTTAGGATAACGATGCAATGCACCGAGAGTACCAAGGCCTTCGACAGCCCCGAACCAGATTCCCGTCTGATTCAAGTTGAATTTTATCATAATTATGCAGTATATGCAAATTAAAAATCCCCGCGGGCGCGGGGAAAAAGATTATTTTACAAATCGGTTGTATATTTTTTCATTTATCTTGGCGGGGTATTTCCGTTCAAGGTATGCATTATAATCCGCGTCCAAGTTACGCATTGTCGTGTTTGCAATTTCCAGTTTTAATTCTTCGATTTTTTTGTCGTCGATTGTTGGCAATTTTTCGTTCGCAATATTTACAACATAAAACGCATCATCCGCGGACACGATTGAATTATTCCCGATTGGATTTTTGAATGCGGCGACCAAGACCGGCACTGGTGCGCCGTCCGTGCGTGATACGGTTGCTTTTTTCGCGCCCTGTAACTTTCCGGTTTCGTTAAGGTCAACCAATAATTCATTGGCACGGACATATGCCAATTTTTCTTGCTCTGATTTAGTCCATTCGGCAATCAGTTCTTTTTTAACCGAATCGAATTCCGCCGTATGTTCAGGGATTATTTTATCAACACGCACGATAACAAAACCCTGTTTCGTTTCGATAAGTTCGCTTTCCGTTTCGGGGGCAAGTTCAAAGATATTCGATACAACCGATTCGGTTAGGTTTTTATCGTCCGGCAAATTTTCCGCCGAAATGCCGCTATGTTGTGTGAACTTTGCATTGTGCGTTTTTGCCACCGCCGCAAGTGGTTCACCACCAATTATGTCATCTTCTAGGGCCTGGGCAGTTTTAAGTGCCGCTTCGTATTCATCTGGTTTATCCATTGCCGCCGGAACAATTACGTATGATATGTCGCGCGCTTCGGCCACGTGATGCGGATGCGCCGCATAGAAATCGCGCAGTTGTTCGTCTGTTGGCCGTTCAACCTTAAACTTATTGAAATTCACAGTTGCCATATTTATTTCGCGTTTGGTGTTGCGCGCATTATATGTCGCAATGGTTGCAAACCGCGGTGTTTCAATTTGTGTTTTTGTTGGAACATTTACCATTTCGACCAACGCCTTCATCCGCAAATCGTTCGCGACATCCGATTCGGTAAGCCCTGAATTTTGCAGAACGACATCAAACGCCGCCGTTGAAAATTTGCCGTTTTCTTGGAATTGTGGGATTGCGCGAATGTCATTAGCGATTCGGTGGTCGGATACAATGTATCCCAAATCATCGGCATGTTTGCCAATACGGCGAACGGATGCAATTCGTTTAATTACACCGTCTTGAAAGTCCGACATTTTCGCCGGATTTGAATATAATTCCCGCTGTTCTTCCCGCGACATTGCGGACAATTCATTCGAACGCATATTATTATATTGCTGAATAGAAATCTTTTCGCCACCGACCCGAACCAATGTCGTATCGGACGATGTAAGACCAAATACCCATTCGGCAACGCCCCATCCAACGAACGAAAAGATTAGAATTCCCATTAAAACCTTGGCCAAGGGCTTGTCGGCCGCATTACGTAAATATTCTAGCATTTTTTCACCTTTTGCGGTAACATAGCAGAATGTAAACCAAAAAATCAACGGAAAAAAGGAAGAAAAATGAAAATTATCGCAGGAAATTGGAAAATGAACGGAACTCGCGCCGATTTAGATACTATGATTGGCGCAATTTCAAAGGTTAAAACCGAAAATCGGGTGATTCTATGCGTACCTTTTACTTTGTTGCGGGCGGGCGTGGAAAATGTTGCCATTGGCGCCCAGGATATTAGTGCGCATGCCAAAGGGGCCTATACTGGCGAAGTGTCGGGCGCAATGCTGCGTGAGGCCGGCGCAAAGTATGTTATTGTCGGGCACAGTGAACGTCGTATGTATCACGATGAAACCAACGATATTGTTCGGCAAAAGGTTCAAATGGCGTTGGAAAGTGGCCTTACGCCGATTGTCTGTGTCGGTGAAACGATGGAGGAAAAACGCGCCGGCAAAACCTTTGATGTCATAGAGTCGATGGTGCGTGAATCTTTGCCGACCGATGTTCATGATGATATTATTATTGCGTATGAACCGCGGTGGGCAATTGGTGCGGGAATAACGCCGACAACCCAAGAAATTGCCGATGCGCACAAGGTAATTGCAGATACTTTGTCTTATATGGGACTTGATGGCACGCCGATTTTGTATGGCGCAAGTGTAAATCCGCTAAATGTGGGTGATATTGTCGCAATTAGAAATGTTGGTGGGGTGCTTGTTGGGGGTGCGTCCTTGAAACCGCAAGAATTTGTTACTATAATAGAAAGTGCAAAGTAACAAAAATAGAGAAAATATTATGGAAGACAAAAAAGAAGTAAAAGTGGAAACCGTGTCCGTGAAAGATGCGGAAAAACAAGAACCCGAAAAGGCGGTGGCAAAGGATGAAACGGCGGAACTTGCCGCGCAAATTGCCGACTTGAACGATAAATACCTGCGCACGGCGGCGGAGTTGGAAAATACCCGTCGGCGTGCCGCAATTGATGCCGAAGCGCGTGCGCGCATGCGGGCAATGTCGGTTGCGGAAAAGTTCTTGCCGGTTATGGATGCGTTGGACGCCGCACTGAAACATACCCCCGATGACGAGGGGATTTTGGCGATGGCGCGTTCGATTCATGCCGCTTTTGACGAGGTCGGAATTACCAAAATTGAATCTTTGGGTAAAGTTCTTAACCCCGCGTTGCACAATGCGATTCAGGTTGTGCCGGCAACCGATAAAAATGCGCCGAATACTATTGTTGAAGAAATGCAACCCGGTTACATGTTTGGCGATAATGTCTTGCGGGCCGCGATGGTGGTCGTTGCAAAATAATTGTGGTCGCGCGTTTGCAGATAGCGTTTTTGTGTGTTATAATCAAATCAACAAATAAAAGGTGTGTGTTATGTCTTTGATACCTATGGTCATAGAAGAATCCCCGCGTGGCGAACGGTCTTTCGACATTTATTCGCGGTTGTTACGTGATAGAATTGTTATGGTTTCTGGACCAATTGAAACAGCAATGGCGAATACTGTTGTGGCACAGTTGCTATTTTTAGAATCTGAAAATCCAAATGCTGATATTTCGCTGTATATCAATAGTCCTGGGGGGGACG
The DNA here is from genome assembly GCA_017616785.1 of Alphaproteobacteria bacterium. Lineage (GTDB taxonomy): Bacteria > Pseudomonadota > Alphaproteobacteria > Rs-D84 > Rs-D84 > Enterousia. The sequence goes on along the minus strand of JAFZXK010000002.1, from coordinate 6,582 downwards.
TGACGGCCGGTTGGGCGATCATGGATACTATGCAGTATATTAAATCGCCGGTTTCGACAATTGGTATGGGGCTCGTTGCGTCCATGGGGTCGGTTTTGCTTGCCGCCGGTGAAAAGGGCAAACGTTTTGTTTTACCGAATACTGAAATTATGATACATCAACCTTCTTCGGGGACACAGGGTAAAGTGACCGATATGGAAATATATATGCAGGAAATGCAAAGGGTGAAAAAGATATTCGTTAAACAAATGTCCGAATTCACTGGTCGCAAGGAAAAAGAGGTCTTTGATGCAATGGAACGTGATAACTGGATGGACGCCGATGCGGCAAAAAAGTTTGGTTTGATTGACGGTATTTTGACAAGGAAAAAATAGGTTTTTACATGACGGACGAAAAAAAGACATCTGAAAAAAAACAGCAGTTCTGCAGTTTCTGTGGCAAGGCGGTTTATGAAGTAAAAAAATTGGTCAGTGGCCGTAATGTTTGCATTTGTGATGAATGTATCGCGCTGTGCAATGATATTATGGCGGACGACATGCGGACCGAGGTTGCACGCGACGCCGCAAAATTGCCAACCCCGTCCCAGATTTATGATTTCCTTAATGAATATATTATTGGCCAAGATGCGGCAAAGCGGACATTGGCGGTCGCGGTGTATAATCACTATAAGCGGCATAATGTTTCGCTTTCGTCCAATGTCGAAATACAAAAATCCAATGTTTTGTTGATTGGTCCAACGGGAACCGGGAAAACGTTGTTTGCACAAACACTCGCCCGCATTTTAGATGTGCCTTTTGCGATTGCCGATGCAACAACACTTACCGAGGCGGGCTATGTCGGTGATGATGTCGAAAGTGTGTTAACGCAACTGTTGCATAATGCGGGTTTCGATGTGGATAAGGCGCAGCGCGGGATTGTCTATATCGATGAAATTGATAAAATTGCGCGCAAATCGGAAAATCCGTCGCTTACACGCGATGTTTCCGGCGAAGGCGTGCAACAGGCATTGTTGAAATTGGTTGAAGGAACAATTGCAAATGTTTCCGCCGGTGGCGCGGGGCGCAAGCATCCAGGTGAAGCGACCGTTCGTTTGGATACAAGCAAGATTTTGTTCATATGTGGTGGTGCGTTTGATGGATTGAACAAGGTTATTGCAAATCGGAAATGTGAACGTGCCGGAATCGGTTTTGGTGCGGATGTTTCGTCCAAGAAAGAACGCGATGCGAAAAATTATCTTGATGATGTGCAACCCGAAGATTTGGTAAAGTTTGGAATTATTCCAGAACTGGTCGGGCGTTTGCCGGTTATCGCGACGCTTTCGGAATTGGATGAAAATGCATTGGTCCAGATTTTGACCGAACCAAAGAACGCGATTGTAAAGCAATATACCGCGATGCTTGCCATGGATGATGTTAAATTGACGATAAAGGAAGACGGGTTGCGCGAAATTGCGCGATTGGCACTTGCTCGGAAAACTGGGGCGCGGGGCCTGCGCAGTATTTTGGAAAAGATTTTGTTGGAACCGATGTTTAGTGCGCCTGATAAAAAAGATTTGGCGGAAATCGTCATTGACAAAGATGTTGTAAACGGCAAAAAAGTGCCAATTGAAATTATGCGCACCGCAAAAAAGGCCGCGTAAAATCGGCGAAATTTTTCAAAAAAACTGAAAACTATTGATTTGGTTGTTCGTTTGAATTTGCGCGTTTGCGTTCAACGAACGTTATGCGACCCTTGGCCAAATCGTACGGTGTCATTTCAACGCGAACCTTTTCGCCCACATTGACCCAGATGCGCGCCTTGCGCATTTTGCCGCACACAGTTGCCAAAATTTCATGGTCATTTTCAAGACGCACACGAAACATTGTGTTTGGTAACTTTTCGGTTACGGTGCCTTCGAAAACGACGACGTCATCTTTTGCCATATTTATCCCTTTGATAAAACCGCATGAATTTTATGCCGATATATTACAAAAATCAAGAATTTTTTATTTGCCAACGGTCGGATGTTTTGATAAAATTATATGTAAATAGTGTAGGAAGGAAAAAATATGAAAATCAAAATACTATCCGTTATTTTGGCGCTTTTGCCGTGCGTCGGTTTTGCCGCAACACGTAATGGTGAGACGGTGGATGGCGTGGGACGCTTTGGAATTCGTGCACCGTCGCTTTCGATTGGACCGGCGGTGAAAACGAAAAATCTAAATGCGCCAAAGAATACGACGAACAGTGCGACAAATAACGCGGGTTCAGGAACAACGACAACGGAAACAGTAGCCGAAGAAGAACCGGTTGTATCGGAATCAGCCGAGGCAATAGTTACCGCAAATGTTGGACCGGATGAATGTCGTGCGGCGTATCGCGAATGTATGGATGATTTTTGTTTGTTGGATGAATCCGAAGGTGGGCGGTGTTCTTGTTCCGACAACATAAAACAATCAAAAAGTTTGATTCAAGAAATCCAAGAAATCGAACTTGCCGCCGAAAAACAATATACCGAAGGTGTCGAACGTGAACGGCTTGGCGCCAAGGCAAAGTTTGTTAAATTTGGCGAAAGCGAACAGGCGCAAAAATCTTCGCGGCGCACGGGTATTGATTTTGTTGCGTGGATAAACAGTGGCGGAACGAGCGCAAGTTTGGATGCGGATGATGATATTGGCGATAACCTTTATTATATGGCGGCGGACGCGTGCAGTTTCATTTTGGATATGTGCGAAAAACCGCGCGCCGAAATGGAAGAAAAACTTTACCAACGCGAAGTGACAAAAGATTGCAAAACATTTAGCACTTATTTGGCAGAACAAAAGCGCGCGGCGGAATCAAATCGGCGGACGGCGGATGCGGCGGTGCGTTCGGCGACTTTGGATATGTTGTCGACAACAAATAAATACAATCGTGGGGAATGTTTACTTGCGTATCGTGCGTGCATTTCGGACAAGGGCGGTTGTGGCGTGCAGTTTGAAAACTGTTTGGATTCAAAATTGCTTGAACGTCGTGCGAACGCGTGTGAAAATGTTTTGGACCAATGTATGGCGGTCAAGACCTTTGTTTTGGATGATTGGAAAGACGAAGCCAAAATGATTCTTGCCGATGCGGCGGTGTATAGTGATAAAAATATGCGCCTGACGTGCAACGCGAAAATACGTGAGTGCTTGGAAGAAGGTTGTTCAATCAATACAGATTCTGGGTGTTTGACCAATGTAAATGTTGCGGCGGGTGTGTGTCCGATTATCGATGAATGTGATGCAAAAATACCGGGGATAAAGCAAACATGGAAAGATAAATTATCGGAATTGCGAACTGATTTTTGTCAGAATGATGTAGATACTTGTCTGCGTAACAAATGTGGTGAAAATTTCACCGGCCCGCAATGCGTTGGAAAAAGTTCGGCGGAAATTGTTGAACTTTGCCCAAAGGCGATGTTCACATCGTGCAAAAATGAAAAGTTTTACGATACGATTGTAAGTTCGGTTTTGTTGCAGATGAATTATCAAATGGTCCAAGGTTGTATTAATTACTATGATGAAATGTTGGGGCGTGTTTGCGGAACAGATATGAACTGTTTGCCAAAGAGTGATATTGTTGAGAGTTTGAAAAAAATTCCATCAGATGATACTGATTTGCGTGCGCAGGTTAGGGCGGAAAGTAAAACGGCGGTAAAAAATTTCTTTAAGCAATTTGAAAAAGAAGCAACCGTTGCGGCGTGTAAAAGTGCGCAACAACCGGCTGGACGCGCGACACTAAAAGACAGTGTTTTCACAACGGCAAAAATGATTGCGGAAATGGGTGCGGAAAATCGTTATTTGGCCGATTTGGAATCGCGGGTCGCGGAACTTTCGCGTGAACAAGATGTGGAAGAGGCGCGCAATAATTGTTTGACCGTTTATAGACCCGAAAAGAAACCAACGGGAACAAGTACCGAAGATATGTCTTATTCGTATATAAAAAGTGTATCGTTTGAACCCGATTTACGTAATTGCCATGTTTGCCGTATGCAACACGTGTGTACTGTCGGTGGTGAAAGCAAGGCGGCATCGGCATTAAAAGCGGGTGCGGGTGGTTTGGCGGCCGGTGCATCCGCCGGTACAATGGTGAATGTTGGTTGGGGAACGGCAATTGGTGCGTTGCTTGGTGCAGGTGCCGGTGTTTGGGGTGGAATTGAATCCGGTGGCAAGGAAACATTTTGTCAGGAAGTTGAATCTTGTGAAGATATAAATATGTAAGGCAATGAAAAAGTTTAGCATTTTATCTTTGTTATTGATTACCCCGATTGTTGCGTTTGCGGCGGCGGCGAAAAAGCAATCGGCAATTCAAAACGGAACAAATGTTCGCGCACGCGTTGCGGCGACGGGTGTTTATTCTACGGAATGCTATGATGCGTATTATGGTTGCATGGACCAATTTTGTATGTCGGAAAATATAAACGGTGGCAGTTGCCTTTGCAGTAACAATAATCAGAAGTACGAAGATGAATTGGCCGAAATAAATGAAATGCTGGCCGAAGCCGATAGAATAAAAACCGTAGAGGTTGAAAAAATAAAACTTGGTGCGGATGCGGATATTGTCTTTACCGGCGAACGAAAATATGACGCGGCGGGCAATGTGATAAAGGTGTCAACAACGCAAAAAAATGAAACGCCAAAGTCAAGTCGACGCGAAGATTTATTGAAACTTTTTGAAACGAATTTTATCGAAGATGACGAAGACGATGATGATGTGATGCATAAAACCGGTGCGGCGCTGTTTAATGCGGCGGATGAAACATGTCGTGCGCAATTGGGGGCGTCTTGTAGTAAAGATATAAAATTATTAAAACAAATTTACCAGCGTCAAATTGAATCTGATTGTCGTGGGTTTGCGAATGCGATTGCCGCGCAACGCGCGGCGGCCCAGGCCGAGATGAATAACGCGGAATCCGCCGTGCGCAACGCATTAAAGGAAAGTTTTGATTCCGCCAATCGGTATAATCAGGGCGAATGCATGGTAGAATTGAAAAAATGCATGCTGGGGTCGGATGCGTGCGGTGATGATTGGGTGAATTGTGTTTCAACAATTGCATCGGAAAATATGCAAAAGCCCGTTGGCAATGTAACGCCGGTTAAAACAACAATTCGTTACAATATAACGCCGTCGGTGTTGGAACGCTTGGAATCAAAGCGCACGATTTGTGAACGCGTTTTGGATCAATGTATGGCGGTGCGTGATAATGTGTGGACGGCGTTTTTGCGTGAGGTTGCGCCGGATTTGAAACTTGCGGAATTGCACGCGGAATCAAATATGCGGCAATCGTGTTTAACGGAAATTACAGATTGTATTCATAATGCGTGTCGTGATGATATTGCGGCCAAGGGGCGGGCGACGATGGATTCGTGCCTGTCGCGGCCGGATATGGCGAAATCTTTTTGCAAAGTTCAAATTGAACCATGTGAACGGATGGAATCACAAATTTGGGATTATGTGAAAGATAAACTTGCCGCGATGCGTGTTGATGCGTGTACCCAAGAGGTCAAAGATTGCATCTATTCCGAAGATAGGTGCGGTCCCGATTTTATGAACTGTATCGGTATGGATTGGGAATTTGTGCATGGGCTTTGTCCGGTTGATAAATTAGTGGTGTGCAAGAAAAATGGACAAGAGGTTTCACAGGATGAAATTGATTCCATGATAATGGGGCTTTATTTGAATATGGATAACAAGGCGTTGGATAACTGTCAAAAATTGGTCGAAGAAAAGATGATGGAAATCTGTGGTTCAACAACAGATTGTAATCGATTTGCAACCGATACAACAATCGGAACGAACTCGTTGCGCAGTGTCAAGGATGGTAACATTTATCGTATAACCGGTATGATTTCTTTTGGTGCGATAAAGGTCGGAAACGGTTCGACAAAAGATGACAATAAAACACTTGATTGGGGCAAGATTGGTATCAAAGATTATATTGATAATGCGGATTCTGCGAATACGGGCGTTACAAATAAAGAAGAAATTTTGGAAACAATAAAAATGGAACTTACCGATATTTCTGAAAATGTAAATCGTGTAATTGATATGATTGCGTCTGATACGAAAATTCAATACTGTGTAACTGGACGTGATTTAACACAAATTGATCCAAAGGCAAAACGTGACAATGATTTAACTGTGGCGCGTTTTCCAAATTTGCTGAATCAAGTAAAAATGCAAGTTGCGCTTGCGGCGTTGCGCCAGGCACAGACGAATTATCAGGCAAAGTATAATGAATATCTGATTGCGGCGACCAAGGATGCATCGGCGGATATTGCACAATACATGTGCCAAATGTTGCCGATGACTGGTGGCGCGCTGGTTGGGGCGACCGACCAAGAAACGGTCAACCTTGCCCCGCCATACGCGATTAGTTACGAAGTTAGTGCGGGATTGAGTGATACTTTGTTGACCCAGGGTGGACGCGACGAATCCGTTATATCCAGTGGCGGACAAATTGTTCGCGGCAAGAAAAAAATTGATATACCGGGGGGAACGCGTGAAATGTGGTCAACGTTTAATCGTGATACGCGTGTGTGTCGACTTTGTTCGTCCACGGTTACGAAAGATTGTGAAACT
>JAFZXK010000025.1 GCA_017616785.1 Alphaproteobacteria bacterium | reverse complement strand
CCGGGGGGAACGCGTGAAATGTGGTCAACGTTTAATCGTGATACGCGTGTGTGTCGACTTTGTTCGTCCACGGTTACGAAAGATTGTGAAACTGTTATTAATTGGTTCAAAAGTAAAACAAATTGCACTGAATCCGAACCGATTGAAAAGTGCGACGATATTCAAATGTAGCAAAAGGAAAAAATTATGGAAAATGTAGAAGTTATTGATGGTGTCTTTGGTAATGCGGTTGATGCCGTTCAGACCGTGCCTGAAAAAGTGCAGGCCAGTGCCGAACAGTTGAAGGCGTTGATAGATTCTTTGACCGGAATGGCGGTTGATTTTGGTTTGAAATTGCTTGCGGCGCTTGTTGTTTTAATGGGCGGTATGTGGATTGCAAAACGTCTTGCCCGTGCGTTCAAGCGCACTTTGGAACGGCGCAATGCGGACCCGTCGCTTGTTTCATTTTTGGGTTCGTTTATGAACATCATTTTGCGTATATTTGTGATAATCATATCACTTGCGACCGTTGGGGTTCAAATGACATCGATTGTTGCGGTTTTGGGCGCGGCATCGTTGGCAATTGGTATGGCGTTATCTGGCACAATGCAGAATTTTGCCGGCGGAATAATTATTATGTTCCTTAAACCGTTCAAGGTCGGTGATATTATTTCAACATCTGATGGGAAAACCGGTACGGTTAAAAAGATTATGATTTTTACTACTGAAATACATACTTTTGATAACCAGGTTGTATTGCTGCCCAACGGTGCGCTGTCCAACAGTCAGATAACGAACCTTTCGGGTAATGAAACACGGCGTGCGGAACTGAACGTTGCGATTTCATATGGCGATAGCGTTGACGCGGCGCGCAAAGAAATCATAGCAATAATCAAAGCGGACAAGCGTGTTTTGAAAGACCCGGCACCAAATGTTTTTGTTTCAGATTTGGGCGACAGTGCGGTTATATTGACCGTGCGTTATTGGACGTCGGCGGCCGATATGATTCCAAGTCGCGGCGATATGCTGGAATTGATTTATAACAAATTGCCGAAAAAGAAAATACACTTCCCGTTCCCGCAAATGGACGTGCATGTTAAGAAATAGTGGGAAGTGTAAGTGTTAGTCCCGCCTGCGCCGTTGGCTACGGAGAGGCAGGGGTTAGTGAGGGCGCAGAATTGCGCCCTTGTTTTTTGGAAAAAAAGGTTTATAATATTCGGCGGTATGTGCCCATGGCTCAATTGGATAGAGCAATTGCCTTCTAAGCAATAGGTTGCAGGTTCGAGTCCTGCTGGGCACGCCACGAATTTTCGTTAATAAAAAATCGCTTGCAGCAATTTTTTGTTTAAGAAAATTCAGTGTCTCGCCGTAGCACAGTTCGCACTTTGTTAAAAACTTTGCATAAAAGGTGGCGAAGGCGGACAAAATGCAATCGCAACCGGTTTTACTAACCATTTACACTAACACTCCCTTGTTTTTCTTCCTATGTTATGTTTGCGTGTCATGTGATAAAATCATATCAACCAAACAAAAGGAAAAAATATGAAACGGTTGATTCAATTATGTGTGGCGATGATAATTTCTTTTTTGCCGGGAATTTTTGGTGTGTTTTTTAGCCCGCATGGCGATTCAGATTTGTGGTACATGGCGTTGAATAAATCGGGGTTGACGCCGCCGGGTGTGGTCTTTGGTGCCGCATGGACAATTTTATATGCGTTGCTTGGGTTCGCATTATTTTTGGTTATTAAAAGTGCGCGCGGAAAAGCGGAAAAATTTTTCGCATATGTTCTGTTTTTTGCCCAGATGTTATTAAATGCGGGTTGGGTGTATTTGTTCTTTGGTTTGCATATGACCGCGTTTGCGTTGGTTGTGTTGTTGGCACTCTTTATCATTTCGATATGGATGGCCCGCGTGTTCGACGGCATAGACCGGAAAGCCATGCTTTTGATTATACCATATTTGCTTTGGATGATGTTTGCATTCTATCTTAACGCGTACATTGTTTTGATGAACTAGATTTTAAGGATTTTGAATTCGGCATCACCGACATTAAGGTAACGCAGCCCCAATTCTTCGACGTAATCGGGGCTGTAACTTTTAAGCAACTGTATGTGATGACGAATGGTGTCGAGTTCCTTTTCCGCCGCCGCAAGTTCCGTGTGTTCTTCGTTCAGGTGCCATATGTTCGTAACAAAGCGACCAACATTTACTTCACCAAAAAAAATCCTTATGAATGCAAGCAGTGCAAACGCCGCAAAAAATACGCCGAATTTGCCACGAATACCGCCGCGCCATGCGCGACCGATAAAGCTAAATAAATTTTTGATTTTGTCTTTCATACGTGGCATTATATCACAAATGATATCTAATAATCAAATTTTTGCTGCACCGATGGCGGGAATTTCTGATTACCCGTTTCGACGTATGATACGGGAATTTGCGCCCGGTGTTCCCGTTGTTACCGAAATGATTTCTTGTCATTCGTTGGTAGAGCAACATAGAAATTGCCTGCGGAATTTTGATAACTATGGCAACGAGGGTAATGTTGGAACGCAAATTTTTGGTGCGGTGCCCGATTTAATGGCGGACGCCGCAAAGATTTTGGAAGATTCGGGTGCAACATGGATTGATATAAATATGGGCTGTCCGGTGCCAAAGGTTGCGACGCGTGCGAACGCTGGTGCTTTTTTGATGCGGAATCATAAATTGGCGGGCAAAATCATAGGTGCGGTTGCGCGGGCGGTGAAAATACCGGTATCGATTAAGACGCGGCTTGGGTGGGACGCGGAAAGTATGGATTGGACTGATTTGGTTCATGTTGCGGCTGACAATGGCGCACAAATGGTAACACTGCATGGGCGCACGCGGGCCCAGGGCTATGCCGGGGTGGCGGTTCATCCAAAAATCGATGGTTTGCCGATTCCGATTATTGCAAATGGCGATATTGTGGATGGGGCGGGTGTCCAAAGCGCGATTGCCGATGGCTATGCCGGTGCGATGATAGGACGGGCGATGATGGGCCGGCCTTGGATTTTTGGCGAAATTTTGGGCGTGGCGCAAAAACCCGAAAATATTGGTGAAATGGTATTTCGGCACTTGGATTTGGTTTTGGAATACTATGGCGCGCGGGCGGGCGTGCCGATGTTTAGAAAACACCTTGCGTGGTATTCGGCCGGTATGCCAAATTCAAGTGATTTTAGGGTTAAAATCAATCAGATAACAGATGCAAACGAAATGAAACAAGAAATTTTGCAATTTTGGGGTTGCGTTGCGGAAAGATAGGTCTATTATAAGAAATAACGATAACAAAAAGGGCACGCCATGGCAGAAGAATTTACAGAATTACAAATGAATCCCGAAATGACGGCGGGCGAAATGCTGCGCGCGGCGCGGACTACCGGCCGGCGTAAGCGTGAAATTCAAACGATTGCAAAACAACTTTGCATTCGCGAAGAATTTCTTCAGGCGTTGGAGGACGGCGATTATACGGTGCTGCCGGAAACGGTTTATATTTTGGGCTTTGCGCGGAACTATGCGATGGAATTGGGTGTGGATCCTGATTTGATTGTTGCAAAGATTAAACGGGAACTTGGGATAATGAAGTTGGCCGAGGCGATGGTTGTTCATGACAAGGTTGAACAGCAAAAGCCCGTTGATACCGAAAAAGTTGAAAAAAAGAAGGTTGTCGGTGTAAGAAAATCTAAGTGGTTGGCGTTTGTGAAAAAGCATTGGTTGTGGTTCGCTGGTGGTGTTTTGGGTTTGATTGTGATTTTGGTCGCTTTGGTTTTGATTTTGCCGGGCGCAGATGAAGAAACACCGGTTCAGGTGATGCCTATTCAGGTTTCGCAACCGCAGCAGGTTATTGAACGGGAACCGAAGTATACTTTGGAAGTGCGGGAAAAGTTTGGAACCGAAAATGCCGATAATGCGGATATCGTTATTCAGGCGGTAAAGGAATCTTGGGTGAAAATCGAAGATGGGCGCGGCAAAACGGTGTTTAGTCGTGTCTTGGTGCCGGGTGATGTTTACTATGTGCCGGCGGGGAACAAGCACAAGGGGACATTTGGTAACGCCGGCGCCATAGAGGTTTGGGTGAACAAAGAACTGGTTGGTAAAATCGGTGATGATAATACCCGTAAAACCGGTGTCGCGTTGGATGCGGAAAAATTGGCCAAGAAAAAGTCGGAAAATTAATGCGCTTTTTATTCGCGCCGGTTGTTGAAAAATGATTTAAAAGTTCTATATTTAATGCCATGAGTGGCGTTATAAAAATTCGCGGCGCACGCGAAAACAATCTTAAAAATATTGATTTAGACATACCAAAAAATAAATTGGTGGTCTTTACTGGCGTGTCCGGGTCGGGAAAATCGTCGTTGGCGTTTAATACAATCTATGCCGAAGGGCAACGCCGGTATGTTGAATCGCTATCCAGTTATGCGCGGCAGTTTTTAGATATGCAAAAAAAACCGGATGTAGATTTGATAGAAGGTTTGGCGCCCGCAATATCTATTGAGCAAAAGACCACATCAAAAAATCCACGATCAACCGTTGGAACGGTTACGGAAATATATGATTACTTGCGTTTGCTTTGGGCGCGAATCGGTGTGCCGTATTCGCCGGTAACTGGGTTGCCGATAAAGTCCCAAACAATTGCGGAAATGGTCGATTTAACAATGGATATTCCCGCCGGAACGCGCGCTTTTATCATGGCCCCGTTGGTTCGCGCGCGCAAAGGTGAATATAAAAAGGAAATCGCTTTCTTGGTAAAACAAGGTTATCAACGCGTTATCATTGATGGTGAGCTTTATGATTTGACGGCGGTTCCGCCATTGGATAAAAACAAAAAGCATGATATTTTTGTCATAATTGATCGAATTCAAATGCCGGCCCTGGACGCGACAGATTCGGAAAAAGAAGAATTTCGTTCGCGTATTTATTCTTCGTTCGAAGGTGCGTTGCGCCTTGTGCCGGGGTCCGTGATTTTGCGGCGGTTGGACACGAACGAAGATATTCTTTATTCGCAAAACTATGCATGTCCCGTTAGTGGCTTTGCCGTTCCGAAAATTGAACCGCGCCTTTTTTCTTTTAATGCGCCGATTGGTGCGTGCAGTGCGTGCGACGGTTTGGGTGTGCAATTAAATATGTCGCCGGATTTGGTTATACCGGACCCGTCAAAGTCGATTTTGGATGGTGCGATTGCGCCTTGGTCGCGGGGGGGGATGCTGTCGCAATTTGAACATTTGATAACCGCGTTGCACCGGCAATATAAAATTCAACTGGGTAAGCCATGGCATACGCTTAGTGCGGAACACAAGGATATTATTTTATATGGTACGGGCGATAAGCCGATAAAGATAAATTGGAACGGATTTGTTTATGAAAAACCGTTCGAAGGTGTTATTCCGAATATCGAACGGCGTTGGCGTGAATCTGAATCTGATGCGATGCGCGCGGAACTTTCAAAGTATCAATCGGAAAAGCCGTGTCCGGTTTGCCATGGTAAACGATTAAATGTTCAGGCGTTATGTATTAAAATAAATGGCGCAGATATTATTGATGTTTGTGATATGTCGATTGATGATTCCTATGCGTGGTTTATGGATTTGCCGAATCACCTAACCCAAAAGGAAAACGATATCGCGAAAATGGTGCTGCGCGAAATTACAAGCAGATTGTTTTTCCTTAAAAATGTTGGCCTTGGGTATTTGACGATGTCGCGGATGTCCGGGACTTTGTCGGGGGGCGAAGCGCAACGAATTCGTCTTGCGTCACAGATTGGCAGTGGTTTGTCTGGGGTTTTATATGTGTTGGACGAACCGTCGATTGGACTGCACCAAAGCGATAATGACAAATTACTTGAAACATTAAAAATGTTGCGCGACAAGGATAACAGTGTGATTGTCGTTGAACATGACGAAGACGCAATGCGCGCGGCGGATTACCTTGTTGATATTGGACGTGGCGCGGGCGTAAATGGTGGAAATATTATTGCCGCCGGCACGCCACAGCAAGTTATAAAAAACAAAAATTCTTTGACGGGACAATACTTGTCGGGTGCAAAAAAAATTCCGGTGCCAAAAAAGCGGCGCGCGGGAAACGGAAAATCTATTAAGATTTGTGGCGCGCGGGAAAATAATTTGAAAAATATTGATGTTGAATTTCCACTTGGAAAGTTTATCGCGCTGACGGGTGTGTCGGGTTCGGGAAAATCAACATTGTTATTGAATACGCTTTATCCGGCGTTGATGCGTGCGCTTTATGGTTCAAAGATTGAATCTGGGGCGCATGATGTTATTCGCGGCATGGAAAACATAGACAAGGTTGTGGATATTGACCAATCCCCAATCGGACGCAGTCCGCGTAGTAACCCCGCGACATATACCGGGGTGTTTTCGAATATTCGTGATTTCTTTGCGGAATTGCCAGAGGCGAAAACGCGCGGATATGGGCCGGGTCGGTTTTCGTTCAATGTCAAAGGTGGCCGGTGCGAAGCGTGTCAGGGCGATGGTCAGATAAAAATTGAAATGAATTTCTTGGCCGATGTATATGTGGAATGCGACAAGTGTCATGGTACGCGGTATAACGAAGAAACACTTGCGGTCAAATACAAGGGTAAATCGATTGCCGATGTTTTGAATATGACCGTGGACGAAGCGTATCGGTTCTTTATCAATCATCCGCAAATTAGTCGCAAATTGGAGTTGTTAAAGCGCGTTGGGTTGGATTACATAAAACTTGGGCAAAGTTCACTTGATTTATCGGGTGGTGAAGCCCAGCGTATAAAACTTTCCAAAGAATTGTCGGCGCGTGGTACGGGACAAACGCTTTATATTTTGGACGAACCGACAACAGGGCTGCATTTCGAAGATATTAAACAATTGCTTGGTGTCCTGCATGAATTTGTAGAGCAGGGCAACACCGTCATCGTTATTGAACATAATTTGGAAGTGATAAAAACCGCAGATTGGGTAATCGACCTTGGGCCGGGTGGTGGCGCGGGTGGCGGGCGCGTGATTGCAACCGGCACGCCCGAAGAAGTGGCAAAGAATCCGGAATCACTTACGGGAAAATATCTAAAGAAGTACCTGGACAAATAGAGTTTTGTAAAATAAAATCTGATAAGAACATAAGGAGAACAAAATGTTTGGATTTGGTAAAAAGAAAAAAGAAGAAAATGTAAATCCGGAAGAACCGCATGTGCCAAAGGGTATGAAGGAAACGGCGGAACGTATGATGGCGGGCGTGTTTGATATGAACGACATGCTTGCACAATTGAAACAGATTAAGAAAATGAGCAATTTTAGCGGTCTGCTTAAAATGGTGCCGGGTATGTCGGGCGCGGTTGCCGCCATGAAGGAAAAAATCAAAGATGGCAGTGTTGATTCGCAGATTAAAATATTAGAGGCGATGACCGCCGATGAACGTGCGGAACCCGAAAAAATCTTTGCCAATGCCAAGAATCGTATTGCCGAAACTGCGGGCGTGACGGTGCGCGATGTTGAACATATTATAAAGCAATATACAAAAATGAAACAGCAAATGGCAATGATTCAACGCATGGGCGGGATGGAGGCCGTTATGCAAAAAATGCAACAGGGTGGCACGCCGGATGGCACGAAATAAAAGGGTGTATTATGGATGGATATGTTAAGAATATAAGAAGTAAACCGTTATATGATCCAGCCACTGGGAAATTGCGCGGGTGGGAATTGAGTTGGAATTATGCTGAACCCGAATTCGGTTGCCTTGAAACTTTAACCCCGGCATCACGTTTTTTTGAAGAAAGATGGTTTAGGAATAGTTACAAGGCGATGTGCCAATTTCAGAATCGTTTGTCAGCAACGTATAGCAAAAAAGAAAGTTATAGTATTTTACCTAAAATTCGAGGGCTGGATGATATTGACCCGGTCGATGTATCGGATATTAAAACAGTTATGTACGATACCGAACAAAGTAAAAGAAGAGTGGAAGATGGCGCGGTTATTCAATCAATGAAAAAGGGTGATGTTATTGCAAGATACGTTGTTTTGGTTACGTATCCTGGTGATATCGCGGTCAGAACCAAGAAAAAAGTTCTGAAATTAAAATCTAATAATGTAATAGACGTGTATAAGAATAAAGATGGTAATACGGTTATTACGTATGCTTGGAATTCTAGAGATTTTTTAGAGCCCGAAGATTCGCTTCATGCCGCAGAAATGTTTCATTCGACTATGGTTAGCCGGGTTGCGCGAAGTGCCGATGGTTACACAAAATGAAAATAACAAATAACAAATTCCGCACTCGCCCTGATGACTGCCGTTCTGTGAACGGCGCAGGCGGGCTTTGCGGAATGACGACAAAATGAAAATAACAAATAATAAAATTGCGAAACATAAATCCAGTGTTGCATGGTTAACGCGCCAGGCGGCCGACCCATATGTTGCGCGGGCGCATCGTGATGGATACCGGGCGCGCGCGGCATATAAACTGATTGAAATAAATGAAAAATATAAGTTTTTGAAAAACGGACAAACGGTTGTGGACCTTGGGGCAGCGCCGGGTTCGTGGTCGCAATTTATTGCGCGGACTTTTCCGAAAACAAAAATCTTTGCGATGGATTTGTTGGAAATAACGCCGATAAATAATGTCGAATTTTATCAGGGCGATTTTACCACAGACCAAGCGTTGCGGTGGTTGGAAGAAAAACTGAAACTGGATGATAATTCGGACGGAGTTGTTGATGTTGTTGTGTCGGATATGGCACCAAATACTGTTGGCCATCAAAAGACCGACCACTTGCGTCAAATGGTTTTATTGGAATATGCGTTTGACTTTGCGTGTCGTGCGTTAAAGCCGGGTGGAACATTTGTAGCAAAGTCATTTACGGGTGGAACAACGAACGAATTGTTGAAAAAAATCAAAGAAAAATTCGAATCGGTGCATCACGTGAAACCGGCGGCGTCGCGCAAGGATTCTGTGGAAATGTTTATTGTTGGACTTGGGTTCAAAAATAATGTATAATATGTCGAACGAATAACAAAGGGAGAAAATATATGCCAGTCGCAAAAAAGAAAACAACTGCAAAAAAGAAAACAACAACCAAGGCCGTAAAACGTGCGCCGGCGCGTCGTGTTGTGGCGCGTGAAAAGGTTGCAGAAACACCAAAGAAACGTACAATGGTCGGACCGTTACGTGCAATTGGTTTGTTTTGGCGTCGCTATTTTGATTTTGTTGGTCGTTCCACGCGCGCGGAATTTTGGTTTGGGTATTTGTTTGCGTTCTTGGTAAATTGGTGCTTTGCATATTTTATCGGTGGAAACATTTCTTTGATTGTTAGCGCAATTTTGTTCATCCCGGTTATGGCACTTTCGGTGCGGCGTTTCCGTGATGCGGGAATTTCAGTTTGGTTGTATCTGATTCCTGTGTTGATTATGTACCTGATACCGGTTATTCGTGGTTCCGCATGGTATGCGATGATGGCGTTTGGCTACATTTCTTCGGGTATGGCGTTGTATGCGTTGTTCTTTATTGTCGATACGATATTCAATATCGTTGTCGCATGTTTGCCAAGTAAGAAGTAGTGATAAGTGTTAGTGATTAGTGTAAGTGTTAGTAAACCGGCGTGTTGCGCCGGTTTCATTATTTGTGTTACCTGTTTACACTAACCACTAACACTTACACTAACACTCTCTAATTATTTCGGAAAATGGATTGAACGTTGTGTGGCGGCGGATGTTTGCATCGCACTGAAACGTGCATTCACCACAAACGGCGTAATGAAATTGTCGATGCCTTGGGTATATTGTGCTCCGTTAAGGACGATTATAACCGGATTGTCCCCGTCGCAATCGATGCTATATTTTGACGGGTCATAATATTTCCCGTAACATTTGCCATTTAATGTTGCAACGTAATTCATATCGGCCAATTCACGACAAGTTGGCGCGGTACCGATGTCACCATTTTCAACCGTATCGGTTGGATTAGATAAAATTCCATCGCACCAAACCTTGGCATATTGACCGTTCATTAAAACCATCGCACCATTTTGTGATGTTTTGCGCGCGCCATAGCAATCGCCAACCAAAACATCAGTATCAAAGTCAGGATTTATTCCCGTGCCGCGCAGAATTTCCGCGCGTTCCATAGCAACCGGTTCGGTGCCACCACCAACAAGTGCGTCCGCACATATATATTTTTTGCCGCGACAACTGCCGGACACGTCCCAACTTTCGTCCGATGTGAAATCTATGCCGGGTGTGTTTTGGGCGTAACAACGGGTGTTGTCGGCCTGGCATATGGAACCATACATTGATTCATAAAGCCACCAATCAAACGCCGCGCCAAAGGCGGTTCCGCATGCGGTGCATCCGACAAACAAAATTGCAAATTGTTTTTTCATTTTTTCCTTTCCCTTGTATTATATCAGTTTTTTGTGTGCCGTGCAAGTTTATCTATGGTGCGCGACAAACGCCCCATTTTTCATTTGCATTTGTTTCGTTATAGAAATCCATATATTTTTCGGCGTTTATATCGTTTGTCCACACGCCACCCATATCCGTGCATTCGTTCGCCAATATGGTTGCCATGTCGGCGCGCACAGAATCCATAAGTGTATTCACATCGGCTAAAATAGATATAGGCAATACCGCGTTTGGTGATGCATAGTCGGACGGGCGCATGCAATACTGCATCGCATAGGTTACCATTTTTTGATATAAACTGCCCGCGTATTCTTCGCATCCGGCGCCTTGTTTATATGGTGGATTGTTACCGTCACATATCCAACCATCTGGACATGCAAAGCACTTATGTTTCCCATCATACACATCAAGGTAAAATCCGGGTTTGCATGTTTGATATTCACGATTTTCCCAACACATGTACCCACTTGTGTCGCCCAGTAAATTTGAAAGTGGTTGTATTTGTCCACCGCTGTATGATGACGGTTGGACATAGTTGCATTCCGGATTATCCGCGTAACTGATATCGCCGGGTGAATAAACGCGACAGCCGTATGGATATTGATGCGTGGTATCACTTGTTGGAACGTGACACAACTTTTTTGCATAATCGCGCAATGTGGCAAGACAATTTTGTGCAATTTTTTGATTGACTATGTTACGCATTTCCGTTACCAATCGTTCAAGTCCCGACGGGCCGCCGCCGTAAAGATTGCTGCACGTTTCCAACTTTTCCGAACATAATTCTTCGGATAACTCAAGTCGGTCGCCAAGTAACATTTGATCTTCGATATTACTGTAATCGCGCAGTTGTGATGTTTTTTCATCATAGCACTTATTTACAACATCCATACATTCATTTTTAACTTGTTGAATGCGCGACTGTTGACCTTGGTATATCTCGGTTATCGCCTGGCGTAGGTATTCGTCCCAAACCGTATCCGCAATGTCGCGGCATGTTTCAAGTGTGTGTTCGGCGAACTTCTTTTTTGAATTTAATTCCGTTACAAGTTTTGCATTTATGCTGTTGGTTAAAATGTTGCCTGAAAGTGAAATTTGGTCATTTAACTTATAGAAATTTTTTGAATATATCGGATTGCCGGTCGCACGGTCAAGGTAAAGTCCGGTCAAATCCAAGCAATGAACATAGTTCGCCCCGCATGCGGTGTCCGCGGTTATATCCGCGCGAACGCCCGCGATACATTCATTTATTGCGGCCGAATTATGTGCGTCATAGTTTTCAAGTCGCGCCGCATTCATTTCCCGATTTGTTTCGCAAACCGCCGAATTTGCGAATATTGATTGCTTTTCCAGTGCGGTCAATAATATTGAACAATCGTTTTCAATATACATTCCATACGCCGATGAAACCATATTTAGTGTTGTCATTGACGAACATGTTGGCATTACAAGTTCCGCGCACTGGGAATGAACGGCATTGTATAACGATTCGCCCGCAAGGTTCGCAATGTTTGTTCCGGAAACAAGTTCGGTTGTATTCCATATCTGATTTATATCACCGGCAATATCCAGTGTTCCCGCGGTCGATAGCGAATTTGTCTTGGCGTTTTTCAAAACATCGCTTATGGCCGTAAGTTTTTTATTCGATGCGGAATTGTCGCGTGTGTCATTAAGTTTTTTTTCGCCTTCGGATGCGGATAACATTGCCTTTACTTCGTCCGGGGTTTTCAAGATTGCCTCTATATTCAGGTCCTTGAAATCCTGTAACTGATTTGAAGCATTGGTCAATGCGTTTTCGCGACTTTTTACCGTATCCAGTTTAGATGAGCACATACAACGCCGATAATGGTCATCAAGACCGGCGCAAAATTGGTCCATACAGGAAAAATACGCCGCATAGCAATTATGATATTTTTCATCAAAGGTATTTGTTTGAACGGTCGTTGTTGTCGTTGCGCGCGCCGTTGCGGCGCGGGCGGGGGCGGAACGTACCGCCGCGCGACCAATTGCCGCGGTTGTTATCGCACCACGTGGATTTGTTGTAACGCGCCCGGCGCGTGCCACGCGTGTCGCGCCAATTCGTGCATTTGTCGTGCGGTTGGAAACGGTTCGCGCGCTTTGATTTGCCGTGGTGCGTGCGGCGACATTTTGACCGGTGCGATTGGTTTCGTTATTTGTTTGTGTGCGTAGTGGCGAATTTTGCGTGCGCACAGCGGCCAACGCCGAAAAGGCGCAAAACGCGCATACCAAAAAAGAAAGTATTTTCCCTTTCATTCCTTATTAGAGTAATGCTAGCAAAAAATAAAAAAATACCGCAAGTAGTTTTTGAATCAAATGCGGAATTTATGATGGTAAAAATTACTTTTTAATTTGCACTAACCCCACCAAATATTGCGCCACGGAAACGCGCGTGGAGCCGAACGATGTACGCGCAGTAGTACGCGCAGGAGAGTGCACAATCGCCCGTCGAGCTGCGCGTGATGTAGAACACCCAGGGCGAGACCGCAGTGTTTGCGCCAATGGTCGGATTCGTTGCTTTGCAATAGCATCGCCGTCCCGATGGTGTTGCACCACTTTTACCATTTTCATACGCCGTTTGTAATGTCGATGATAAACTATCCGGTGCAATTGCCGCATATGTGCTACCAGTAAATGTATCGGACACGCACGCACTTATCCCACGAACTTCCTTATAACACGTGTTACCGGAACATGTGTCACCGGGGTAACTT
>JAFZXK010000024.1 GCA_017616785.1 Alphaproteobacteria bacterium | reverse complement strand
CCTGCCGGGGGCTGTTGCCAAAATGATGACCGATTACAAAGCATTGCAACAAAAACAAATGCACCAAGGCAAAGGTATTTAATCAATATGTACACATTGTTTTTTGTCATGGCGGGCTTGGTCCGCCATAGGGTTCTGAAACAAGTTCAGAATGACAAAAAACATTTTATTATTACGAAATATTCGTCACAAATGCCTAGCCCTATTGCGGCCTACGCCGCAATGACAATTCT
Organism: Alphaproteobacteria bacterium; assembly: GCA_017616785.1. Taxonomy (GTDB): domain Bacteria; phylum Pseudomonadota; class Alphaproteobacteria; order Rs-D84; family Rs-D84; genus Enterousia. Next base: position 19,373 of record JAFZXK010000024.1, on the reverse strand, counting down.
TCTTTAATGTATTCACCAATGGTAATTATTTGCGCGCTTTACGACATTGTGACCAATAATTTAAATTTGTTCCCAATGAATAGGTATCATTGTCTACAAAATGCAGGAACATTGGTTGTTCATCGGTTTCGTTTTTATAGATTCCTTCATCGTCATAAACGGCCATCGTTTCTTCTGTCGCATCCTGTGTATACAGTTTGAATATAATTGTTCTATCATTTGTTTTTAATACCGCTTTTTCAGAATCTACATCAAGTGACTTATACTTGTCCCAAACATTGCTACACTCTTCATTCACACAAGTTACATTCAAACATTCTATATCTGTTTCATGAAAGTTCCATTCTGGGTTTTCAAAAAGTTTTTGGATTTTTCTTTGTGTTTTTCTATCTATCTCTTTCGTTTGATAACGATTATATGGCCAAGAGGATTTTGTCCCTACCGAATTCACTGTTTCTGGGAAAAGACATGCTTTACCGTTTAAAATTAAACTGATTTTTGTATCATCTTGGAAAACATTCAGGTTGAATATTAACGTTGTCTTATCAGCTTCATATTGTACAGATTTAAAATTATCTTCTTCTCTAACATATTTTTTTTCTAGTGTTTTCTGCTGTCCATCAACAGATATTATCGCGTAATTCTCATATAACTTTACATCTATGTTCGCTTTTTCTCTTGCGCCATTATCATGGCTAACACACCACAAATCATTTTGAACAAAAACAGGTTTGTCTGAACAAGCACACAGACCGAATAAAATCGGTAAAATATATAGTGGTTTCATTTTTTCTCCTTTCTTTATTGGAATTTTATTCGAAAATAATATTTTTTTCAATAGCAATCAATGGGATATGTTAATGCATATAATTTAAATAGGAAACTTAAATTATTCCAGAGCGACAAGTTCTCCTCCCCCGGAGGAGTACGGTGTGGAACACCGGGAGGTGGGGGTCATAGAAATAAAACTTTTTTATTTTTACCCCCACCCCGGCGGGTGCTACCCGCCACCCCTCCGAAAAATCACCCATGCAAAACTTTGTTTTGCGCGGGGCCCGATGGAGGGGAACTAACACGCCCTCCGATTTATGGCGAGGCTTGTAAATTACTCCCCCAACTTTGCCATGAATTCGTCGTGGATTTTTTGTTCCGCGTCCGAAACTGGGAATTGCCGATATGGAAAATCCGCACCAATTTTCGGGTGCTTTAAAAATGCCTCGTGCTGTTTTGCAACAATTTCTGAAATTTCCGGCGCGGGTGCGGTGTTTTCAAGTTCCAAATAAACCTTGGCCAAAATTTCAGAGTCAATCAACGCCCCGTGCGCATCGGCACGCGCGGTCAGTGATATTCCAAACCATTTTGCCAACGCGTCCAGGGTATAACTTTTGGGTCCAAACACACGATTGCGCGCAATAACCAGTGTATCCGCCATTTGTGCGCGCGGAATTGGCGGCAAGTGTAACATTTCCAATTCATGATTCACAAATGGAAAGTCAAAATCCAACCCGTTATGTGCAACGATGGTTGAATCGCCAATAAATTCCAAGAACCGCGGCGCAACGACCGACATTTTCGGTTTGTCATCCAAGAACGCATTTGAAATTTTATGAACCATGTATGTTTCCGGCGGAATAATTTTTCCTTCGGGATTTATGTATTCGTGAAAAGTTTTATCGGTGATTTTTCCGTCGACGATTTCCACTGCGCCGATTTCGATGCACCGGTCGCCGCGCAGGTATTCGAATCCGGTCGTTTCAATATCAAAACAAATTACCCTTGCCATAATTCCACCATGGTTTTATTATTCTGATTATAATGAAACGATGAATGTAATGCCACAAAATCTTAACCCCGAACAAAAAAAAGCGGTTGAAACAACCGAAGGCCCGATTTTGGTGCTGTCGGGTGCGGGAACCGGGAAAACGCGCGTGCTTGTAATGCGTGTTGCGCACATTTTGGAACAAAAACTGGCTATGCCGTGGCAGATTTTGGCATTGACCTTTACGAACAAGGCCGCAAACGAAATGAAAAATCGCATTGCGGAAATTTTGAACGCGTCGGCGGGTGAATTTTATGCGCGCGATTTATGGTGCGGAACATTTCATTCGATATGCCTGCGAATACTGCGCGCGAACGCGGCGCGTGCGGGATTAAAACCGGACTTTATAATCTTTGGCGAAGATGACCAAAAGGCCGTGTTGAAACATGTCTTTGCCGCAATGGGTGCGGATACCAAGGAATATGATGCCGGCGATTGGGTGGAAAAAATTTCAAACCTCAAAGACCGCGGAAATGTTGAGCACGCGGATATCGGCGCGCGCACGAAAAAAATTCTTGATGATTATAATGCGGAACTGCGGCGCCAAGGTGCGGTTGATTTTGGTGATATTATTTTGCTTGTTTTGAAATTGTTTGAATCTGCGCCGGATGTGTGCGAAAAATACAGTCGGCAATTCAAATACATTATGGTCGATGAATTCCAAGATACAAACAATGCACAAATGCAATTTATAAAAATGCTAACGCGCGGTATTGAACGACCAAATGTGTGTTGTGTTGGTGATGATGACCAATCGATTTATTCTTGGCGCGGTGCGGAAATAAAAAATATTTTGGAATTTGAAAAAAATTTCCCAGGTGCGAAAATCATACGTCTTGAAACAAATTATCGCAGTACTGGAAATATTCTTGGCGCGGCGAATTCGTTGATACGGCATAATAACGGGCGATTGGGCAAAGATTTGCACCCCGCGGATGACAAGAGTATTGGTGAACCGGTGTATGTCCTGACCGTGCCATCAAATTATGACGAGGCGAAACTGATTGCCGACACGATTTTGCGATATGCAAATGGTCGGTATTCTGACTTTGCGGTTTTGATTCGCACGGGTTCGCTTTCGTGCGGATTCGAAGAAGAATTTGCAAACGCGCGCATTCCGTATCGCTTGGTCGGAACGACAAAGTTCTATGACCGTATGGAAATTCGCGATGTTATTGCGTATGTGCGATTGCTTGTTCATTCGGAAGATGATGTTTCTTTTGCGCGCGTTATCACGCGGCCACGGCGCGGGTTCGGCCCAACGGCGATTACAAAAATGCGTGCGATGGGCGGTTCACTGATGCATGGGTTGCGTGCGGCAAACTTTGGGGGCAAGCAAGGAATCGCCGCAAATGAATTTTTATCTGTGTTCGATTTTGATTGGCAATCTATGCGCCCCGCGGACGCGGTAAAAAAGTTATTAGAAGATTCAAAATATATGCAATACTGGCGCGAATCCAAAGATCCTGATGCCGAAGAAAGAATTTCAAACATTCGCGATTTAATTACAAATGTTGTATCGAATTATGACAGTTTGCCGGACTTTTTGGAACATGCGGCATTGATGACGACCGATGACAACGACAACGAAATCGGTGCGGACAGCGCGGCGGTAAATGTAATGACGATTCATGCGGCCAAGGGGTTAGAGTTTGATACGGTTTTCTTGCCCGCATGGGAAGATGGAATTTTCCCAAATGACAAATCAATCAAAGAAGGCGGAATGGAAGAAGAACGCCGTTTGGCATATGTCGCACTAACGCGGGCGCGGCGTCGTGCAATAATCACAAACACAATGTCGCGTGTGATATTTGGTTCGCGGCAATACTATTCGCCCGCGCGTTTTATAACCGAAATGGATAATCGTTATTTGGACTTTGGTGGTCGCACACCGCGTTTTGAACAACCAATTCGCCCGATGCGTCAACCCGCGCAAAAAATCAAAAGCATTGTTGGTAAACTTGTTGAACATCCGGAAATGGGTCGTGGCGTTGTGATTGAATCAAACGGTGATATTTTAACGGTCGCATTTAATCGCACTGGAATTAAAAAAGTTGCCGAAAATTTTGTAAAAGTTGTCGATTAGTTTTTTATTTTTTTAATGCCTTAATAAATTCTTCGGCTTTTTTCTTGGTGTCTGTATAAATTGTTTTCAAATCTTTTTGCAGATTTGTTCCAATCGTCGAATCTATTAAATTATCTTTGCCACCAACAACCGCCTTTGCAATTTCATCGGCATGCGTTGCAATGTATGCAACCAATGCGCCGGTGAACAATAATGTAATAACATTGCCGTCCAGAATTGTAATGATATGCGTTTCAGAATTTAACTGCACCGCACTGGCAAGCAACGCGCCACCAATCGAAACAACAATCGCAAGCGATACAAAATAAATCGCCGCATCGATAAATTTTCGAACCTGGGACGAAAGATTAGACGCCTTGAATATCCCAAGGAATTGATTGTATATGTCGCCCGCGATACCTTTGTAAGATGTCTTTTGAATTGTTTCGGCAATCGCCGTAAATGGTAAAAGTATTATGACCAAAAACAAATCTGCAATCACGCCAAATGCAACAAATGCGAACTTGAACGCAGTGTATATGAACAAGCATACAAATACCAAACCCATTAAAAATGTAAATGTACTTGTGCCAATTCCCGACCCCATAAGTTGCCAACCAAACTTTATCGCGCCGTAATAAAATCCAGACATACGCGTCGGTACGCACATAATATCGGCGGCGGTTTCCGCATCGATTATTGATGTGTCGGTCATGTGCGTCATTGCATAATTTTTAATTGCGGCGCATGTATCGGACAGTTCAAATCCACCAAACTTTGCGACGGAATCCAAAATCAGATTTGCAACATACGAACCGAACGCAACAATCGGCCCCATTATCATACCAAACAATCGCGGCAAACCAATTCCCAAAATTATCAACCACATCGCAAGAATTACCGCCTTTTTAATAATGTCTTCAATTGTTGGCATTGCCTTGACCTTGTCATCTTTGATAATTCTGTATGCTTCAAACATGACCCAGAAAATAAACGCAACAATAAGAAAGATATTCACAAACCGAACCAAGGAATCGTCCAAAATATGCGCAGTATGCGTCAATGCACGCATAAACGATATCCCAAGTTTTGCCTCTATCGGAACACCGGTTTCAATATATTCGCGTTCAAATCCCGATTCAAAACCGCTTAAATCATTTTGCACATTTTGAACAAGTTCTGTGCGATTGTGTTCGGTTGTCCATTTGCCGTAATCGCCAATGTCGCCGGTTACCAAATTAAAATCCGCCGCGGCCACAGTGCCGACAAAGGCAAAGCATGCGATAATCGATAAAAATTTTTTTAATATGTTTTTCATTTTTCCTTTATCAATTTATCTGCGAATTCTTGCGGTTTTTTCCAAGTCATCTTTACCAACTTTTTCAAATCTGCGCCAAAGTTATCAACGCCGTCGCCATCTTTGTCGCCTGAATTTTTGAACGGGTCAAACGATGGAACACTTGCCAAAAGTTTATCAACACGCGGCCCCAAAACATAGAAGTATATGAACACCAATCCAACCATCAATAACAAAAATCCGAATCCATCACGCATAAAATCAAATGCGCCGGGATAACGCAATTCAATTTGCGCCCGATGCAAATTAAAGCAATTTTTGAACGCGTCTTTATCGATTTCACCATTTATTGTTGCAACAGATTCACACCGCGCAAACACATTTTTTATCGATAAAGCCATTGCATCATTCGGCACCGTTTCCCCAACCAAAAGCGGCGGGAATATCGCACTATACTTATCAATAGGCCCCGGGAAAAATTCATCGGCGGCAAAGAACACCATTGCGTAAACAATCACAACCTTTAACGAAATTGCAACAACCTTGATTGCGGATTCAACCAGCATTTTTATTGCGCCACTAACAACGCCGGACGCCTTTTTCCATGTTTTTTCAAATGCGGATGCCGCGGCAATCAATGGCAAGAATATAACAAGGAAAACAAGTTTGAATATCACCGACAAAATTTCAAAGAATAAATTAAACCCGATTACAACAAACATTATAACGGTAAGCAATCCCGCAATCCACGTGAACGCACCACCCCCAAGTCCCATCCACGCGTAATTCATCAATGCAAATCCGCCCGCCGCGCCGGCAAGCATAACACTGTTGATATTTCCGACAATGCACATAAACGAATTTGAAACAGACGCCATCGGATTATCCACGCCAATTTCCGGCGGCACGCATTGCGCCGAACTTGATATATTTGTTGCCGCCATGGATAGTTCCGTTCCAACATACATAACGGGTTGAATTGTTATGTTTGATAATGCCTTTATCGATGACACACCGCCCATTCCAAACGCGCCAATAATTGCGCCAACAATCATAATGCGGACACCGTTGCGCCAAACATCATCGAACCATGGACCAAACGCAAGTTTCTTTTCGCCTGTATCCAACTTGGTTGTTTCCATCATTGCCTTATAGATATATTTTGCGCTGTGTATAAAAAGGAAAATACCAAAACCAATGACCATTAAAATCCAAAGATGTGAAACTATCGCATTCCAAAAAGATTCCGACGCTGTTCCTAAAACCATAAATAAATCGTTCACATATTGGCAAAGGAAACAACCATTTGTTGATGCGATATTTCCATCAACCGCACCGATTGAACGCAAGAAACCATCCATACTTGTATATGTCAATGATGCGCCACCAAGTGATGAACTGACGTACCAAATGCCAACACCCAACGCAATTGCGCCGAACAAGAAACGAACAAGATACCCAAGGAATAATTTTTTCATTTACTTTTTCCCGTCGTCCTTTTTTTCATCTTTCTTTTCGCCACTATTTATGATTGTGTTGCCAACACTTTTAATACTGTTTGTAACGATACCAACCAACTTTTCTGCATCATTTGCCATTTGTTCACTTAATTTGTTTTCGCCGTCTGTTGCACCAAATGCGCCAAGCACCATCTTTGATACATTTGGAATTTGTTTGTATATATAGTTCAAAACATACACTAAAATTATTGCGCCAATCAATGTAATACTTGCGAGATTTTCATCGGATAAATCAGATTCAAAAACTTCACCCGATAAAATCGCCTTCATCAATTCATTTGTGTCGGTCCCGGAATCAGAAAAATATCGCGATATAATGGCAAGGATTACCATGTATGTTATCACCGCAGATGCCAATGTTATAATCGCACTAATAAGTTTTTTTAGTTGGTTGGTCCCAAGTCCGTTGCCAAGTGATGACATCCAATCGGGCATTTCGCCACCACGGAAAGACATCATCATCAAACCAAACGGAAACAGAAATGCGAACATCGCCATATTCACGATAACATCAACGAAATAAAAACAGAATCTTATAAACAATTTGAAAAATCCATAGAACAAATACAAACCAACAAAGAACATAATAATATGCCTAAATATATCGCCAAGGTTATGAATGTGCGCCCAAGAAAACGCGCCATCCATCACCGCAATCCCAAGTTTCATATACGATTGAAACATTGTAACGGTTGTCTTCATCAAAGATATAATTGTATTGCGTAACTGTGGCCTAAAAAATCCGTCATCTTTCATGGGCTTTGGTTGATAATGAACGCGTTCATCAACTTGCTTTGGTGTTGTTTGCAACATTGATTGGCTGTATATCAATGTAACATCGGCAACCGGTTCAAAAGTTACACGTGTAATAAAGCGTGGAAAACCAACACCGATGCCAAGCAATGTTAACGCAAACAAAGAATTTATAACAACACGAACAACGGACTTCATATAAAAGGGGTCGCCTGTTTCGGGCTTTTTCGGATTTACGTGTTTCCACACCGCCCAAACAACAAAGAACACAAACAATACCGCAAAAAGAACAAAACATATATTCGCAATTTTATTATAAACGGCCGCGCCCGCGTTTGATACAACGCGGAACAAATTATCAAATACTTCGCACCCCCAACATTGGGCCACATTATCAACAAAATTATTTAATATTCCGTTCACTTTTTAATAAGCCCTAATATTTTTTTGATTGATGTGTATGTGTCTTTTGCTTTTGTTGTGGTTGTTTTGAAATCACCTTTGACCTGTTCATACATACCCGTCATACCCGGCGCATATTTGTTCAACTGTTCCTTGGTCATTTCGAATATCGCGTTCATTAAAAAGAATGTAAGTATCGCCGACAACCACAACATTGAATGTCCACCAAAACCAATTGCGTTTGTTGTAACAAGATTGCTTGTCGCACTGCCCCCCGCCGCAACATTGAATACTGTATTGGTTGAACCGAACAATGCGTGAACAACCGCGACATTTACAATCATAATAAACGCGCACGCAATCATTGTTATAACCAGTTTCCTAAGTGCCGTAATAATTCCGTCAAACGCAGGCCAAATATCAAACCATTTATCACTTTTTTTTGCAACCCACGCTAACACATTAAACGGATAAAGAATCAGCGCAACACCGAAATCAAATATTCCTTGGATAATCAGCAACGCCATAAACAAATTGCAACCAACAAAAGTAAATATCAATAACACACCAGTTATCATATCCATTATGTTTTGTCCGCCATGTGAAAATATAGTAAGTAATCCACGAATCCCACGCGATACAAATTCAAATCCGCGTTTTACAACCGCATTGTTCACCGCAGATAAATCGGATACCGGCTGAATCAAAAAGTTGCAACTTTTTTTACTTATCCAATCGCTTGATAAAATACTTTCAGGACATTCGATGTTTTGTTTTTTTACGCCTGTTATTTTCGCATTGTCCGTAATTGCCGAAGTATATATTGCGCCAAATTCCAAGAACGGATTTACCAACCATTGTGTTACATATATTGGTTTAACCTGTAACAGCAACACTGCGGCAACAATTGCACGCACCGCACTTTTAAGCACGGTTTCCATTGTTTCGAAACCTTTGACTTTGCCGTCCCACATTTCGCCGCCACCCGAAAGGCCGAAAAATTCCAACCACCGTTTTGGAAAATACATTTTGAACGCATACATAAAAATAGATATCGCCAAAAATCCCCATACGAAAATATAAATTATTCCATCACCATTACCCACAAAGTATTCATAACCCCCGCGCGCAACCATCATAAATGCATCCAACACACGCGGCACAAACGGCGCAAGGTTTAACCGGTCCACAATTTCCCATTTTGCAAATGCCGCATCGGGCGTAATAAAAGCCGCAACAAGCAAGGCCGGCACAATCACCCGATGCAGTAATTTCATAAAATTCCACCGATGTAAAAACATACTTCCTACATTTACAATTTGATTTATATCACATACTTATAAAAATTGTGGTATAATTAAACAAAATGAGCAAGTTAAAAAAATTTTTTATTATATTTTTATCGTTCTTTCCATTATCGGCGGGTGCGATATTACCATGGCTAATTGCTGCGGGCGTTGCAACGGTTGCCGGTTTTTCAATTTGGCGCAGTACCGCACCGGTTGATATGAAAGATGCGTTGGCATTTTTTTCTTCGTGTTGGACATGTGAAATGTTTTCATCCGTAATGGCAAAACTTTCGAACATTTTGCCACCGATTTATTATGGTATTGGCGAAGTCATAATTCCAATTGCGGCAATGCTAACGGCGGTTTATTTTACATGGACACTTGCATCGAATTTTATGAACGGCAAAGTTGAAAGTGGTTGGACAACGGCATCAAATTTTGGAACTCACCTAATACGACTTGCGATAGTATGTGCATTGTTGGTGTTTCCGTTACCGCGTTTAATAAGCAGTGTTGTCATTGAACCGATTTTCAATATTGGTTTGTCTGTGAATCATATAATCGGTGATACAGAAAAGTTTTCTGAATGTATGGTTGCGACGGCACTTATGGATGAAAACGCAAACAGTGTTTCGGTGGCGAACGGCAATGCACCGGCGGGCGCGTTTCCGGTAAAATTGCGCAGTGGCCTTACATGCGAACTTGCAAGTGTGCACCAAGTAACCGGCCTTGGGATGACGGTTGGTTGGACAATGTTGAATATGGCGTTTGATGCGAAATATATGCATAAAATTATGTGGGATATTCCGATTTTTCCAAATGTGCCGATATTTTTTGCGGGCCTGCTTGTTTTGGCATTGTATTTTATGGCGCTGTTGCCGATACCGCTGTATTTCCTTGAAATCTTTGTAACATTGGCACTTGATTTAGTAATGTTGCCACTGATGTTGCTGTCGTGGCTGTTCAAAGGTTGGGATAAAATCTTTCCAAAGGGCGGCAAAACGATTCAAGGTATGATAGACGATGTTATAACCGGCACGGTTGGAATCGCTATGACGGTTGTGTTTTTGGTCTTTGGCTTATCTTTCCTTGACGCAATCGTGGGTCATGTCGGCGGCATATCGCGAATCGCCACTGCGATGGCGTCGGGCGATTCGGAAATCTTGATGGATGGCCTTATGCTGCGGGACGGCGGCCTGTTGTCCATAATAATGCTTGGGGCGTTTTTTGCGGTGTTTATGACATCAATACCGAATCTGGTAAAGACCCTGTTTAACATAAAAGTGTCCGATAAATTCTACGAATCGGCAAAAAAAGATTTCAACACAACGCGCGCAACGCTTGGAAAATGGTGGAAAACCCTAAAAAAATAAAAAATCAAGAAATTTATTTTTTATAACCCCCTTTTTTAATTGCACCGAATCTGATATAATTCTTAGCAATGAGTAGATTTCCGATTCTTTATTGGCCACGCAGCACGAAGTCCGATACCGAATATCAGACCGCGCGCAAAGTTATAAATGCGGCCATTGGCGCAATGCCAGAAGTTATCACAGGCGATTTGAATGTCGCCGATATTTTTGCCACGCGCGAAGACGCGGTTATCTATTATCCTGTATTTTGCGGTTCAACCGGATGGTGGGGTGAATTGCTGGGCGGGGATGCGACCGTTACCGATAAAGTAATTGTTTCCCCCGAATGCCAATTGATGGTGATTGAAAGTGTGTCTGCGGCGCATCGTGGACGGCGGGCGGCGCATCAGCTTTTTGCGGCGGAAATTTACCCGACAAGCGGATTTTTCAAGAAAATGACTTCGGAAATCGCGACGGTTGCGGATATGCTGGCGACCGATGCCGGAACGATTCTTGCACTGTTTGCCGGCCGCGATAAAAACAAGTTCGTAAATATACTTGAATCGACGGGCAATTCATACCTTGGCTGCATCGGCCAGTATTAATACCTAATTCCCTTGATTTTTCAAAAAAAGCGGGTATAATCCCATAGCAAATAAAAAAACAAAAGGTTTTGATATGAAAAAAGGTATTCACCCAGAGTATCATGAGATCAACGTCACAATGACTGACGGGAAAACGGTTAAAATGTATTCTTCGGTTAAAAAGGACCTTGTTCTTTCGACCGATAATTTGAATCATTCTGCGTGGACGGGTCAACGTTCAAATGCCGGTGAAAAGGGCCGCAGAACTGCGGAATTCAAAAAGAAATTCGCCGGGTTTGGTTTCTAAAATTTCTGTGCAATTGGGGGGCGCATTATGGATTTGCTGATAAAGGGTTCGCCGGAACTGAATAAAATGTTTATGGCGTTGCAAAGGACGGCAACCGGTTTGCGCCACGATTTTGGTGAGGTTGAAAACCTGCAACAATCCTTGCGTGGGGCGCGTGATTTTGTCCATCGTGCCGCCGCCCGAATCGAAGAAGAAATTTTATCTGACTTGTCGCTCGTTCGGCCATCGGCTGGGTTGCTTACCCCGAATTTAACGCGTGATGGTGACGGACGCGATGAATTTGTCCTTGCGCTTTCGGGGGCGGAAAATTTCGTGCGTGCAAACCCGCGGTTTGCAATATCACTTGCATTGCGGACGGGTTATGAAACAAAAATCGCACTGGTTTATTCCCCAATCGATGAATATCTGTATTATGCGGAATCCGGCGCGGGCGCCTTTGCGTATTCGGCATTTCATTCCGCGCGTATTCGTGTTTCAAATATCAAAGATGCGGCGGATATGACCGCGGCATATAACGGCATTTCGGGTAATCCGTTCGGTGTGGGCGCGGTTCGCCAAACCGGTTGCCCGGCGATGGATTTGGCATGGGTCGCCGCGGGTAAGTTTGATGCATTTATGTCCGGTACACTCGATTTTGCCGAAGTATGCGCCGGCGAACTGATTGTGCGCGAAGCCGGCGGCAAAATCGAAATCGGCGCCGACATCACCGCAACAAATGGAAAAATTAGTGGATAGTGTTAGTGTCAGTGTTTAGTGAAAACGGATGCGGAAGCGCCCGTTTGTTTTTTTAAATAAAATTTAAGAAAATATCATGACACAACCCGCGAAAATCTGCGGGTTTTTGTGTTTAGGGGTGGTATAAAAAAACCAAGGTTTAAAATCAACCACTTTTTTCAAAAAAACGAAATTTCATTTTCACAGTAAAAACAATATGTAACGCAATTCGCGATTTTGTGAAAGACCGGTCGAAAAAAAACCTTGGTTTTTGATACACTTTTAACAACGGATTTGTATATAAATAAATCAAAGGAAAAAAGGGGAGAATCATGCGAATTTCTGGGAAATTATGTGCATTTGCATTATGCGTGTTTATCGTTGGAATTGCATACGCGGAAACGACGGATGCCGACAAGAAAACCGTCGCAAGTAAGGCATATGTCGACACGAAGCAAGATATAATCACAACGGGGTTGGTGTCTTTGGGTGATGATTGGTTTGAAGATCTTCCGTCTGTTGTTTCATTCGATTCTACATCCGGACTTGTTGGTAATAAATACGGTATTTTGGACGTTAACGGGTCAATGAATTATATAGATGATGGGTGGCCTAATTACATAGGTGAGCCAGAAGTAGAATACCTTATACCCACCGTTGGTGCCGTGGGACGAGAACTACAACACATATGGGACCTCATGCCGGACAGTTGGACCGCACTTACATGGGTTGTAAACAACGACAATGGTGTCAATCGCACAAATGCAATCAATGCATATAATTCAACATTTGGAAACGGCACAAACAATTGGGCGGGAACCAGCACAGATTTGATAACCGGGCAATTTTTAGCAAATTCCCTTGCCCTGAAACAAAATAAACTGCCGGAACAGGATGACAATCTGATACCAGGACAGGCAGGCAGTGTACTTGCCCCTACCACGGCCGGAAATGTAGCCCAGGTTGCGCTTTGGAATGCCGACGGCGGGGATTCAGCCGCATGGAATATCGATGATTATTATACGAATTCCGCTGACCGCGCCGTACTCAGAGCATCCATCCCAACCATCGGTGCAGTAGAGGTCGGTCTTAACACCAAACAAGACCCAATCACCACCGGGTTGGTAGAGGGGCAAATAAACCAACAACAGACGGAATTCCCCGCATTGGTATCATACGATTCAACCGATGGTTTGACCGGTAATAAAATCGGCCTTTTGACCCAGGCCGATGTTGTGGACTACGTGGGGGATTGGGACGACTTCGCCCTTGATGATAATATCACTTCTAGTCATGGTATGGATAGTGTTGTTCCGACAGTTAAGGCGGTGGCGAACGCAATTCAACAAATATTTTGGGACAACAGCATACACTCGGATGCGATTGATGCGTATAGTACAAGCTTTACCGGCACAACAGATAATTGGCCATCCGATAATCCAACCCGATTGGTAAACGGTAACACCTTTGCGCGTGCTTTGGCATTGAAACAGAATAAATTGCCCCGGCAAACCACCACTACAAACTTTGTGCCAATGGGGGCCCAGACAATAACATTGGCAACCTCTGCAAACGGTGCGCCCGGTACTCGTTACATAACGGCGGGTGGCAGTGTTGGACTTACCACGCGAAGTGGCGCGCCGGCGATTATCGGCTATGTAAACGGGACGGCGGTTGCGGATTCTACGGCGATGGGAACATTTACAACCGGCACATTCGGCGCCAATAGTGCCACCAATCAAAACCATATCAAAAAGGCCCTTGTATCATTGGAACTGTTAAAGGATGTGTATAGTGAATTAAACACCAAGATTACAAATAATGCACTGCCCACCGGGACAACGGGAACTGTTGTGACATACAATGGCACAAACGCAACCACCGGCGTCCAAGAATTCACCGAAACCGCGGTGGCAAGTGCCGCAAGTTATGATTCAACCACCGGCGCATTGGACAACGGCGATAATATCGCCAACGTTACATTCGTTGAAACAAAACAGAAAAAGAAAACCTGTGCTGGGTATGAATCCGGTCATGAAAACGACCCGGACTATTGCTGGCTTTGGAATTTTCCGGAATAATGACAATTAAAAAAAAATCGCCGGTTGGCGATTTTTTAATTCTCGGCCGCAACCGCGATTCTTTTACGACCCGTCGCGCGACGGCGATTCAACACGTCACGTCCACCCTTGGTCGCCATGCGCGCACGAAAGCCATGCGTACGAATACGACGAGTTTTTGACGGTTGATATGTTCTTTTAGTTGCCATTTCAAATCCTTTTGTGCGTATATTTAACCATATGTTTTATCAAAAAGCAAATATTTTATTTACTTTTTACCAATCCCAATTTTTGTAATGCCAACAATATCAAATGATATGCGAACAACGCCGCAAATAAATTCCAAAATGGTCCGAATAGTGTTGATTTTGTGGTTGTTGCTTCCATTTTTACGTCCTTTTTATTTTTGTGTGACCTTCTCCGCAAAAAGTGGAAATATGTGTTCGATAACAAACTGGTTTGAACATTTGCGAGATTTTATTCTATCAAGACATAGCTCTTCTTGTTCGTAACCAAAAACACAAGAGCGCTTGCCATCAAGGAAACATGTTATTTCCAACTTTCTGGTATTTTTTGGGGAACCTAAATGATATTCGTTATTAAGTTTTACACTGTGAAAACAGTTTGAGCAAAAATTAACCCCGTTCATTTTGGACAAATATTCATTAATTTCGGATTCTGGTAACAAGGCAATTGGATAACAAGAGACCTTGTTAAGGTGTTTAATTGTTAAAACGACGTGTATGTATTGTTCTGTCATTATAAAGCTCTTTGCTTCAATCTTCCTTAATATAATAACACGCATAATATCTTTGTCAATTGTAAATTTGTGTGAACAAAAATGCTTTATTTCTTGACCCGGCACGCAAAAATTTGCTATGTTTCATATGCTATAAACCAAGGGAAAGTGAAGTTATGTCAGAAATTGAAAATACAAATGAAATAAACGCAATCAAGGTTCCACAATCTTCGATTGAACATGAAATGCGAACATCGTTTTTGGACTATGCAATGTCGGTTATTGTGGACCGCGCGTTGCCTGATGTTCGCGACGGTTGCAAACCGGTGCATCGCCGTATTTTATATGTGATGAACGATGTTGCGCCGGCGACCAAGCCAACGGTTAAATCTGCGCGTATTGTCGGTGATGTTATGGGTAAATATCACCCGCATGGCGATAGTTCTATTTACGAGGCAATGGTCCGCATGGGCCAGGATTTTTCCATGGGCGAAATGCTGGTCCAGGGGCAGGGTAACTTTGGTTCGCGCGACGGGGACAAGGCCGCAGCCATGCGTTATACCGAAGCACGCCTTTCAAAACTTGGCGCGTCGCTTATGGAAGATATGGACAAAGACACCGTCGATTGGCAGCCGAACTTTGACGGAACACTGCAAGAGCCGGTTGTTTTGCCGACCAAGTTTCCGAACTTTTTGGTTAACGGTGGTTCGGGTATTGCGGTTGGTATGGCGACAAATGTGCCGACGTATAACCTTGGCGAAATTTGTAATGGAATTTTGGCGATTTTGGATAATCGCGATTTGTCCGATGACGAATTGTTCGGAATTATTCCGGGGCCGGACTTTCCGACGGGTGCAATCATTATGGGGCGCGCCGGCGCGTACAAGGCGCACACCACCGGTCGCGGTTCAATAATTGTTCGTGCGAAAACGCATACTGAAAAATTCCACGACCACGAGGCGATAATTGTCGATGAAATTCCGTACCAGGTGAACAAGGCGCAAATGATTATCAAAATCGCCGAATTGACCAAGGATAAAAAGATAGAAGGTATTTCTGAAATTCGCGATGAATCGTCCAAGGAAGGCCTGCGCATCGTTATCGAATTAAAGCGCGACGCGATTGCCGATGTTGTGTTGAATCACCTTTTCCAATATACGGAAATGCAGACGAATTTCCCGGTGAATATGATGGCACTGAACCGCGGGCGGCCAATGTTGTTTAATGTTCGTGGCGTGTTGGACGCGTTCATCGAATTCCGCGAAGAAGTTATTCGCCGTCGAACAATCTTTGATTTGAACAAGGCGCGTAATCGTGCGCACACATTGCTGGGGCTTTCTGTTGCGGTCGGTAATTTGGATGAGGTTATTGAACTTATCAAATCGTCCGCAAATCCAGAGGAAGCACGCATCGCACTTGTTTCGCGTGGTTGGAAAGCATCGGACATTGAAAACTATATTCAACTTATCGATGACCCAAATACGGAATACAAAGACGGCATGTTCTATATGTCCGAAGACCAGGCAAAGGCGATTTTGGAATTGCAACTGCATCGGCTGACCGGATTGGAACGCGACAAATTGCATGCGGACTTGGTCGAATTGGGCGCACAGATTCGCGACTTGCTGGACATATTGGCGTCGCATGAACGCATCGTGCAAATAATTCGCGAAGAAACCGCCGCCGTGCGTGATAACTGGGCGTCGCCACGCCGGACGGAAATTTCTGATGCGGAAATCGACATTGATATCGAAGATTTAATCGCCCGCGAAGATATGGTCGTAACTGTTTCTAATACGGGCTATATCAAACGTGTTTCACTTGACACATATCGCGCACAAAAACGTGGGGGCAAGGGCCGCAACGCAATGACGACCAAGGACGATGACTATGTGGTTCAGGTTTTTGTTGCGAATACGCATACGCCGCTGTTGTTCTTCTCGTCGCGTGGGCTTTGCTATAAACTAAAAACATATAAATTGCCAGAGGCGGCGGCCGCGGCCAAGGGTCGACCGTTGGTGAACCTGTTGCCACTTTCGGAAAACGAAACGATTACCGCGATTTTGCCAGTGGCCGAAGAAGACGTGGCGGCGATAAAGGATTCCGGCAAAGAACACTTCCTTATGTTCGTAACGGCGTCGGGAACGGTGCGTCGCAATCGCATGGCGGACTTTGATTCAATTCGCGCAAATGGGAAAATCGCAATGAAGTTGGACGATGGCGACAGTTTGGTTTCCGTTTTGCCTTGCACCGAAGACCAAGATGTATTTTTGGCGACATATCGCGGTCGCTGCATAAGATTCCCTGTGCCGGAAATTCGTGTCTTTGCCGGCCGCAATTCGACGGGTGTGCGCGGAATTACACTTGGCAAAGACGACCGCATTATCGGTATGTCGATGTTGAATCGCGGCGAATCTGATTCCGCGGTTCGTGCCGCGTATGTAAAACAGTCTCGCGCCGCGCGCCGTGCCGCAACCGGAATAGAAGAAGAGGCCGATGTCACGGAAGAAGAAACGACCGACTTGGTCTTGGACGATGCGAAAATGGCGGAATTGGCGGCGAGAGAAGAATTTATTTTGACTATATCTGAAAACGGATTCGGTAAACGGACCAGCTCGTATGAATATCGCCTGACCCATCGTGGTGGTGGCGGATTCGCAAACATAAAACTTGGCGGGAAAAATACCGCGGTGGCGGGTTCTTTCCCGGTTACAACCGACAACGATGTTATTATGGTAACGGACGGCGGAAAAATTATTCGTACGCCTGCATCGGATATCAGAATTGCTGGACGCAGCACCGCGGGTGTAACACTGTTCCGCACGGCGGAAAATGAAAAGGTTATGTCGGCAATATCTATTGAATCGGACGACGCGGACGAAACAGAGGGGGCGGAAACAAACAATGGATAGTGAATACTTTACATCGATAAACACTGTATCCCAAGAACTTGGGATACCGGCGTACACGTTGCGATATTGGGAAAAACAATTTCCAACCGTCGTGCGTCCGGTGGCGGGTGCGGGTGGCCGGCGTTACTATCGGCCGGAAATGGTCGCGCGCCTGCGCACTATCCAAGATTTGTTGTATAACCGTGGTCTTACTATCGCGGGTGTAAAGAAACTTATTCGCAGTGGGGAATTTTCCGAAATTGATACGCATGCGCCATGGGTGCCGGCGCCAAAGCCGCGGCCTGAACCACGACCCGAACCGCGACCGAAACGGCCGGCGTTTGAAACTTTGGCCCAAATGCCCGATGAATATGATGACTTTATGGATGAACGCCCACTTGCCGCAACATCAATCGATTTGACCAAGGTTGATTTGGCAATTGGCTTGCTGGAACAGGCGCGCGAATTATTGAATTAAAAAAAGGAACACAGATGGCGGAAATGAACGGAATGACATATATGACTGAATTTGAAAGGCAACTTTTGCCGGAAATCGCGGAATGTCCGGTGGCATTTTTGCGGGCGCAAAATCCATCCGAAGAATTTATGCGCGCCGCGGTTATTATGAATCCATATGTTATTCATTTTATCGAAAATCAAAGCCATATGGTACGTATGCTTGCGGTAAAATTGAATTATAAAACGTTAGACGATGTTCGTGGCATAACGCCGGAAATTCGCGCGGCGGCGGCAAAAAAGAACACGCGCGGCGTTATGGGCGCGGACCTTACGCGCCGCGAATTGGAAGAATACGCAAACGCGATTAATGTAATGAAATTCGGCTTTGCCGCCGAACATCTATACCCACGAAAAAGATAAACTTTGCTACGGCGCGATGCTCAATCTCGCTGTAGCGATAGCGAAAGCGGATGGCAGGGCCATCTGTGCAATCCACGAGCCAATGAAATCAAAAAATTATTGCAGTTTGGAAGAGAAATTAAGGTGTTTTTAGATAAATGTGGAAATAATATTCAGTAAAAAATACCCGACCGTGTGGCCGGGTGTTTAAATTTGATATAGTTATTTTTGCCAACCTAATTTTTTTGCAATTTGTCCAGGAAAAGACTTCATGCTCGTTATCAGTTGTTCGCGTTTTTGTCTTTTGGTGTATTCTTTATAACAATTTGAATCTAATCCATCTATAATTTCAAATAAAATCGGATTAGCATCATAAGTAATTATTTCGTCTTTCATGCGGGGGTTATCAAATCCAATATGGTATGAATTGTACGCATTGTCATAATCACGATTTAGAACATTCATGCTAAAATTAACACCGTTAACGAATTGTTTTTTTAAATAAAAATCCCCAATAAATGCGGTGGATTTGTCATCAGAGTAATTTATTTCGTACTGTTGATAATTTTTTATCAACATTGCGATTATACGATAATATTCCTCGTCCATATATTTTTTATATTTTTTCATTTTTATCGCCTTTTTGTGTCTAGTTGAAGATAATATAGACCAAAAATAACATATATGTCAAGTGCTTTTATGGGTCAAATAGTTCGAGAATTT
>JAFZXK010000023.1 GCA_017616785.1 Alphaproteobacteria bacterium | reverse complement strand
GGCCGTATCAGTAAAGGTTACCGCCATGGTTCCACTTTGTGCACCTATCTCGTCCTGCTTCGTTGCAAGTACATCATTCACATACTTTAACGATGTTACCGTTTCTTTATCGTCTGCATGCACGCCATATACTATGCCTATGCCGAACAATATCAAACTAAACGATATCAATATTCTTTTCATATAATTCTCTCTACGCTTTTACCCATTAGTTATTATGCGGTGTATATATTGTCCCAGATGCCTGGTCATTTATTTGCCACAACCAACATGGTTGTGAACTATCGTTATTTACATAACCACCACACGATAAATGTCCGTTTAAACCATTTACTATTGCGGTATTTGCATCGTTCGCCTGTAATAATCCATCGGATTGTCCGGAATATGCCACGTTATTACGATAAAGTGTATGTTCATTTACATCACCGGCACTACTTGAATAAGTAACGATATTACCCGCCGTTGTTCCCGCGGGGATGTTATCTTGCTTTGTGTTTAATCCGGTATTTACCGCACCAACCGTTGGGATGCTTGAATCAATATTTTCCCCCGTAAGTGTTCCGGATATCGCTTTGGAACTAACGGTTCCGGGTGTGCTTGTATACATAACGACATTATCGGCGGAACCTTCCAAAATATCTTGTTTTGTGGCGATTGCATCATCAACATACTTTTTTGAAGTTACCGTTTTGCGGTCTTCTGCATCTGTGGCATATGCCATGCCCGCAAGCAATATTCCAACAACAAATACCCAATATTTTCGCATGTTTCTCCCCTTTCTTCCTTTGATTTATCTGCATACAAATCCGTTGTTAAAACTGTATCAAAAACCAAGGTTTTTTTTACACCACCACGGCGAAAAGTGCGAAATTTGTAATCTATTGTTTTTACTATGAAAAAAATTTTTGATTTTTTGAAAAAAGTGGTTGACTAAAAACCTTGGTTTTTTTATACCACCCCTAAACACAAAAAAACCGCAGATTTGTGCGGCTTGCGTTGTGTAGATTATGTTTGAAAAAATGGGCCAGGAACGCCCATTCTTTTTATACAATCAAACAACTATTCTTTATCAGAATCCTTTTCATCATCCATATTTTCGTTATCAATTTTCGATTCTGCAGCACTTTTTGCATGTTCCGCCATTCTGGATAATGCAATCACCATTTCCATACCACGTTGCAATTGGTAATCTTTTGCATCTTTTTCTTCATCGGTCAGTTCTTTATCATCATCGTCATCGTCCGTTTTTTTCTTGTCACTTTCGGCCTTTTTCTTGGCTTTCTTTTCGGCCTCTTCGTTCTTTAAGGCATTACGGAAAGATGCTTCGGAATAAAAACTTTCGCGTTTTTCAATTTTTTCAACCTTGCTCTGTAACACCTCTACATCCGGGGTAATCCCAGTATTTTGAATCGACCGCCCACTCGGCGTATAATAACGCGCAATCGTTACATGAATTGCCGTTTCGTCGCCAAGTGGCTTTTGTTGCTGCACACTGCCCTTGCCAAAACTTTGCGACCCCATAATCACACCGCGACCATTGTCTTGAATTGCGCCGGCAACAATTTCCGATGCGGATGCCGACCCATGATTGATAAGAACGACCAGTGGTTTGCCATTTGTTAAATCACCGGGCGTTGCGAAACTGCGGTCTATATCTGTCTTGTTCTTTCCGCGCGTGGACACGATTTCACCACCATCCAAGAACGCATCCGACACATCAATCGCCGCCGTCAAATATCCCCCCGGATTATTGCGAACATCCAAAACATAACCCGCAACATTTTTCTTTTCAAGTTTTGCAATTGCATCACGCAAATCCTTGGCCGTCGTCGCCCCAAAATCAGAAATTCTGATATACCCAATCATCGGCGTATCTTCGTCCGCATCGGCCAATGTTTTCTCACTAAATTTTACAGATTGCACCTTGATAATCGCACGTTTAAGGGTTATTGTCTTTGGTTCCGATGTTCCCGACACAACGGTCAATTTTACCTTGGTCCCCGGTTTACCTTTCATTTTTTTCACCGCCTGGTTCAATGTCAAATCAAATACCGGTTCATCATCAATATGCGTTATATAATCGCCGGCCTTGATACCCGCCTTGTCCGCGGGCGTATCATCAATCGGCGAAATCACACGCACCGCACCACGGTCGGACGTAATTTGAATTCCCAATCCCCCAAACGAACCACTTGATTTATCATTAAAATCTTTCAAATCATCCTTGGACAGATACGACGAATGTGGGTCTAACGCCTCCAGCATGCCGTTCATCGCCCCCTCAAGCATTTTGCGTTCATCGGCTTCTTCGACAAAGTTTTCGCGCGAAACTTCGAACACCATGGCAAGTTTCTTTAATTCCTGATAAATTTCTTCATCAGTCATATGAACAATCGGTTCTTTTTTCTTTTCCGGCGCCGCCAAGACCAAGGTTGGAACGCACAAAGCAATTAAAATAAAAATTTTTTTCAACATATTAAAATCCTTTTTCGGCCACAGTTTATAATAAAAAAATCGCGTCCGCAACACGATTTTACATTTTTATTTCTCGTACTGCCCAAACTGTCAATTAAATACAGTTTGACAATTAGCAGATTACTTACGGTACCTTTGGTTCCACTTGGATATTTGTGAACTCTGTATTACTGGCAAAACATTTTCCGATTTTACACACGACAAAAGCAAAGGACATTCCGTTGTCTTAACCGCGTAATACGTCGTATCATTTCCGATTCCCATTATAACATCATGCAATAATTTATCGTACTTTGCTCTGAATGAAGATTCATTGTTATACAAATATTCAACAATCCTTTCAATCAATCCAGAATGTTCAGGTGCAAACGAACGCAGGCGCATAAATTTTTTACCATCTTGAACTTGTAACACGCCATTCACCACAGATATATTTACATCACCAAATTTGACTGGCGTGATACTTGCACGCGTAAAGATTAAATCAAACAAATCATCACGCATTGCCTCATAGTCCAACTGCCACTGCGGATATTTTATTTTTTCTTCATCGATTTTCGCTGTTACTATATAAAGATTTTTTTCTGACGCTTTATTTAATCCGAATTGTCCCTGCATTTCCTTTGAATGATTTTCTATACCATTTTGCGTGGTAAAGAAAAATGCACCACCCGATTGATTACCCAACGGTACACGTTTAGACACGATACTTTCCGCATCCAACCGGCAAGCCGCCGCTTGCGATGAATCCATTGGTTGTGCAATTAAATGATACAAAGTTATTTCTGACACAGCACCTATATTTTAGCATATTCCAACATCATTATCAAAAAGATTTTAATAAATATCGCCGTTTAATTATTCTTCTTTGAAAATTCGCATTGGGTCAACGGCCTTGTTACCACGCCGCACCTCTAAATACATTTCGGGCTTATCAGGATTCATCCGACCCACCGGTTCACCACCCAAAACTTCCTGGCCCACAACCACATCGATATTCCCAAGGTTAGTCATCACCGTATTATAACCATTTTTATGGGAAATAATTATCACACGACCGAACCCTTTGAAACTGTCGGCAAACTTTACGACACCATCCGCCGGCGCCGAAACAAGTGCCCCCGACCGCGTCCGGATTCGCCATCCGTCTGACTTCAGGCCCAACGCAGTTTTTTCACCAAAGCGAACGACAATACGCCCACGCACCGGCAAATTTAACTTTCGAATTGAAAAGCGCGAATCTTCGGACATTTCAGAACTCCCCACGCCGACGGATAATTCGGAAATACTTTTTGCGCGCGCCGACAATTCGCGCAATTTTTTCTGTAATGCCATGTGTTCCCCACGCAGTTTTTCATTTTGCGCCGACCGCCGCCGCAATAATTTATCAAGCAAATCTTTTTCATCAGCGTATTTTTTCGCTGTCCGGTCAAGTTTTTCCTTTTCAATCGCGCGCGCTTCGCGGATTTTATCAAGTTCATCGATTTTTTTTGCCGCGTCCCTAATGTGTTCTTCCAAATTATCGGCCATCCCCGTCATCACCGCCGAAGTCAGAACGAAATTGTGCATATCTTCGGTATCAAAACTTGGGTTCGCGGCAAAGAATAAAACCGTCGCCGCCGCGTCCGCCACCCGTTCGCGATTCTTTTCCAATTCCGCCGAAATCACTTCGCGCCGTTCATCCAATTCCGCAATTTTTTTTGCCAATTCCGCACGCAGTTCTTCCAACGACGAAACCTTGTCTGCGGCGGTTACAAGTTGCTTTTTGGTTTTTTCGACATCCTTGTCGGACGATTTTACTTGCTGTTCAAGTTGCTTGTTTTTCTGTTCCGTTTGGCGAATTTGCTGTTGAATTTTATCAAGTTCCGACGGGGCGGCCACCGAAACACTTGCCCCCCCCAATAAAACCGCCAAAGCAACAACCGCACGAAACATTTATTTCACAATCACCTTTAGATGCGTTTTCTTGCCGCGTTGCACCATAAATTCGGGCTTTTTCGCAATGACCGCGCGCCAATCGGTAAGTTTTTCGCCATCGATTTGAACGCCACCCTGCTCTATCATCCGGCGCGCATCGGATTTCGTATCAAACAACCCCGCCGCACACAGGAAATCAAGCGCACCCATTTGTTCCGGCATTTCGATTTCCGCGGTCGGCACATTTTGCATATCGCCGCCACCACCAAACAGCGCCGCCGCCGCACGTTCAGCCGCCTCTGCGGCCGCCGCACCATGTGCAATTGTCGTTGCCGCTTTTGCTAGAATCTTTTTCGCATCGTTCAATTCCGAACCCTTTAATCGCGACAATTTTTCAATTTCATCCATTGGAATTTCCGTAAAGATTTTAAGGAACTTTTCCACCAATTCGTCCGGCGTGTTGCGAAAATATTGCCAATAATCATATGGGGACAGTTTATCTTCGTTCACCCAAACCGCATTACCCGCGGATTTACCAATCTTATTCCCGGCGGCGTCCGTAATCAACGCGGTGGAAAGAACATACGCTTCCTTGCCCAACTTTTTGCGTATAAGTTCGATTCCCATAACGGCGTTGCCCCACTGGTCCGCACCGCAAAGTTGCAACACACAACCATATTTTTTATAAAGGGTCAAAAAATCCACCGCCTGGAAAGTCATATAGTTAAATTCCAAAAATGTCATACCGTTTTCCAACCTGCGCTTTACACTTTCCATGGACAGCATACGCGGCACCGTAAAATCAGTTCCAAATTGTGCAAGGAAATCGATATGCCCATAATTTTTCATCCAATCATAGTTATCAACAATAATCGCATCACCCGCACCGTCACCAAAATGCAAAAACTTTGAATAAGATTTTTTCAACCCTGCGATATTTTGGGCCAAAGTTTCTTCGGTCATCATTGGTCGCCCAGTATCACGCCCGGACGGGTCGCCAATACGCCCCGTTGCGCCCCCAACCAACATCAATGGCCGATGGCCGTACTTTTGCAACCAGCGCATCATCATAACCGGCACCAAATGCCCCACATGCAACGAATCCGCCGTCGGGTCCGAACCCAAATATGCGGAAATCTTGCCATTGTTCAGCGCACCGTTCAACGCATCCATATCAGAACATTGATTTATGAAACCGCGAACTTCTAATTCATGTAACAAATCATTTTGCATAATCTTTCCTTTTTACCTAATTTTACCGAAATAAAGACAATATGCAATAAAATTTGTGCAACATTTATAACAAAAACGGGCGCGTCCGTCTTCGCTATCGCTCCGTCGCGATTAGACACGCCCGTTTCACTAACACTAAACACTTACACTAATCACCCGTCACCGCAACAGCGGTGCCGCGGCAAGCTTAGTGCAACATTTTTGCCACTTCGTCGGCCAAGTTGTCTTCGCGTTTTTCAATACCTTCACCCAGCACGAAATACGCAAAACCGGCCAACTTGCCACCGGCTTCGTCAAGAACTTGTTTCACCGTCTTGGACGGATCCATAACAAACGGCTGTTCTTCCAAAACGGATTCGGCATAGTATTTTTTCATACGGCCTTCGACCATTTTTTCAACGATGTTTTCCGGTTTGCCCGCCGTCGCGCCGGATTCGATAAACACTTTCTTTTCGCGTTCGACCGCCGCCGGATCAACATCGGCAACCGTCATAAATTCCGGCTTGTTCGCGGCAATGTGCATTGCAATCTTTGGACCAACCTCGGCAATCTTGTCGCCGTTCCCATTTATCGCAACCACAACACCGATCTGTCCCATACCCGGAACCAGTGCATTATGAATATAACTGAAAATATGGTCACCGGAAACCTTGGAAATACGGCGCAGGTTCATATTTTCACCAATCGTCGCGATTGTCGCCGCAATGTCATCATGCACCGCGGCAAGTGTCGCATCAAAATCGCCCGACAATTCCAATGCTTTGTTTGCAACATCCGCAACCAATTTTTGGAACTTTTCGTTTTTCGCCACAAAGTCGGTTTCCGCGTTCAATTCCACAACGCAACCCATATTGTCGCATTTTACAACGGTAACCAAGCCCGAAGCCGCCACACGACCGGCCTTGGATGCGGCCTTGACAATACCTTTTTGGCGCAACCAATCGGCCGCCGCTTCGATATCGCCATTGTTTTCAATCAACGCCTTTTTGCAATCAAGCATACCCGCAGACGTTTTTTCACGCAATTGTTGAATAAGTTTTGCTGTAACTTCCGCCATTTTTACCTCCTATTGTTTATTTTGTAATTCTTTTTTGATTTTCTACAAGCCACCTCAGATTCCTTACCGCTGTTGCATGCGCGTTAAAAACATTATCCCCAATAATCGGTTCAGATTTTCCTAGCACTCTATCTTCTACACAAACAGCAAAAACAGTAGGAACTTTATCAAAGCAATAAAACAGAACCACAGGCCCCATGCCGTTAACCACGAGCCAATCCGCAAATTCTACGTTGCTTTCCCGCCCTTCTGTATCGATGACTTTATTGATACTTTTGGCTTTGTTCCTAGATGCCAAGTAAGGGAACCCCGCCCCCTTAAGATTCAATTTTACATTCATAGAAAAACCTTTATTTTAATTTATTTATCGGCCTTTTCGGCTTTGTCCGCCAATTTGCTGCGGCGAACTTCGCGTGCTTCGGATGTCTTGGATTTCTGTTTCATTTCTTTGTCTTTCATTTCATCTTCCAACGCATCACTTGCATCATCGGTCATAGACGCCTCTACCTTTTTGCCGGCCGCACCACCAAGGCGTTTTTCAATACCGGACAAAATCGCATCCACACACAAATCGCAATAAAGTTGAATCGCGCGCGACGCATCATCATTTCCCGGCACTGGATAGTCGACCATTTCCGGATTCGCGTTCGTATCACAGATTGCAATCGTCGGAATATCCAAATTTTTCGCTTCGCGCACCGCATTCATTTCGCGTGGCACATCGATAACAATCATAACCTGGGGGATACCATGCATATCCAAAATTCCGCCAAAAACATCGCGCAGTTTTGCAACCTCTTTGGTCATCATGCCGACTTCCTTCTTGGTAAGGCCCAATTTTTCGGCGTTTTCAATGTCCGCCTCCATCTTTTTCAGACGGCGAATAGATTGCGAAACGGTTGTCCAATTGGTCAACATACCACCCAACCAACGATTGTTTACATAAAATTGCCCTGTGCGTTCCGCCGCATCTTTGACAATATCTTTGGCCTGGTGCTTGGTTGCGACGAACAAAACCTTGCCACCGGCGGCGGCAATCGCCTCCAATGCGACCAATGCGCGGTGCAACAGCGGTGCAGTTTTATTCAAATTGATAATATGAATTTTATCTTTGACGCCATAAACATACGGTGTCATAAGTGGATTCCAACGACGGGTGTGGTGTCCAAAGTGAACGCCGGCCTCCATCAATTGTTGCATAGAAAAAGTTGGCAAAGCCATGATTTATCCTTTTGTTTCTGTTATACCCTCGCCATGACGGAACATACAAACCGGAAACCCGGACAGAAAACCCCATTCATGGCTGTGTTCTTCGCACCCACCCGGGCACGTGCCGACATAATATGACAAAAAAACAAAAAAAGCAAGTATTTTTTCTGCATAAAAAACTTGTGTTTTGATATTTATGTTTTATGATACGAATATGAACATAGGATTGGGGAAAAATATCGATGACAAGAAAGAATAAAAAATCTGTGTGGGGGCGAATTCGCGCCGCGTTTGTTGTTGCACTTTCCGTCGGAATTGTCGCGGCATCGGGACTTTATTGGCGGGCCCACCACGGCACGCATTTGACCAAAATGGATATTTATGTTGCCGCGCCCACGCCCGCACATTTTACGGACGATATGTCAACCATACTTTCTAATAATTTTCCCGAAATAAACAACAATCGCGAATTATCAAAACCCGGAACACTTCGGATATCTTATGATGTCGCGTCTGGGCCAAATGGTCCCGCGTTCAAATATGACGCCAATGATACCAAGGTTGCCGAAAATGTAAAGATTACCCCGGCGGTTCGTGGTACTTGGAAAATGCCTAATTCATCCGAATTGGTATTTATACCCGACCAAGATTGGCCGGCGGGAACAAAATTCAACATCAAAATAAATAACAAACTGTTTGCGCGTGATGTTCGCCCGAATCGAACAAGCGCATCTTTCAAGACCGAACCAATTGTCGCCACGACCGACATATTTAATACA
The DNA here is from genome assembly GCA_017616785.1 of Alphaproteobacteria bacterium. GTDB lineage: Bacteria > Pseudomonadota > Alphaproteobacteria > Rs-D84 > Rs-D84 > Enterousia. Next base: position 31,439 of record JAFZXK010000023.1, on the reverse strand, counting down.
TATGCGACACCGGGTGAAAAAAATTCGGTAACCGGCGTTGCGGTAATATCATTTAATTATCCAATTCAAACGCGCGACTTTGCGGACAAGCTTTCGATGAAACTTGATGGCCGACACATTGATTTTACCGTAAAGTTTGACCGTTATATGCGCACAGTAATGATTCAAACCGCACCTATTCCGGTTACGGGCGACCCCCAAACATTGCGTATGAAACTGAATCGCATATCGGATGCGGACGAAAAATCACGCACCGCAAAGATAACCGCAAAAACAATTATAAATTCGGCCGATGATTTCTTTAAGATTGCCGATTTAACAACAATAACCGCTGATGATAAATTCGGAAATCCACAACAGTTATTGTTACTTAACATGACCGCGGCGGCAAAGGACAATACAAATTGGGCGAAATATATCAATGCATATTTGTTGCCGAAAAATATTATATCTGAACCTGACGAAGATTCTCATCGCTGGGGCCGGGATGAAGTGACACCCGAAATTTTGAAAAAATCTGAAAAGTTGACATTAAAGCATGTGGACTTTGTAAATCCGGCGGGAACATATCAATACGCTTTTTCATACGATGTTTCCGATAATGTCGCAAGGTATATTTATGTTGATATCGCGCCGGATATGCTTTCAGAAAATGGTTTCACAATGAAAAACGGCCTTACAACCGTGATGCCGGTGGCATTCCCGGAACGCAGTGTGAAAATTGTTGGCCGTGGCGCATTACTATCCCTTGCCGGCGATCAAAAATTGGGATTGGTTGCGCGTGGCGGCGTTGATACGGCACATGTTGATATATACAAAATAGAATCACGCGAAATAAATCACCTTATTACACAGACATATAACCTTTTTTCCAATTTAGAGTTCCGCGCGCCTTGGGTTTTTGACGCGTATGATATGTCCGTTGTTTTTCAGAAAAAAATACCTTTTACAAACACCGCACGCGACCAAGTAAATTATACTTCGATAAACCTTGGCGAATATCTTGACCGAACATATAACGACCAAACAGGTATATTTGTTATAAAGGTCGGCGCAACCGAAACCGATGCCGAATATGGCGATGCGCGACTTATATTGCTAACGGACCTGGGGATAATTCGTAAAGTTAACCTTGATAAATCTTCAGTCGTGTTCGTTTCGTATTTATCAAGTGGGAAACCGGCCAACGATATCGCCATTACGGTCCTTGGGCGTAACGGCCAACCGATTTGGTCGGGCGTAACAAATTCGGATGGTGTTGTCGATATTCCGCACTTTTCCAACGACGAATATAGAAACGCCAAAGAACCCGTTGCAATTGTTGCAAGACATGGCGACGATGTGTCCTTTATTCCATACAATGCCGAAGGCGAACAGACCGCTGAATTTTCAAAATTTGATATTGGTGGAACATATACATCAAATACAACACCACTGCGTTCGTTCGTATTTTCGGACCGTGGCATATATCGCCCCGATGAAACCGTAACAATTGGCGCGATTGTCGAAAATCAGAACTTTTCATCGGTTGCGGAAATTCCTGTAAAAATCGAAATCACCGATCCGCGCGGACGTACGGCCATCGAAAAAAAGATTTCACTTGGCGCGGATGGAATGTTTGACATCACATATCAATTACCAACGGACGCAACAATCGGCCGATATGATGTTAGTGTATATTCACTAAACAACCGTGGCCGAATCCAAGATTCAATCGGCACCGGAACATTTATGGTCCAAGAATTCGTCCCCGACACAATGAAAATAACCGCAACAATCGATAATGCAAAAACAACCGGATGGATTTCACCGGAAAATGTTCAGGCAAATGTATTTTTGAACAACCTTTACGGAACACCGGCAACCGACCGTCGCATTTCTGCGCACGCAACATTGCGGCCTTATGATTTTTCTTTCGACGATTATTCGGGTTATAAATTCACCGGCAACTTTACATCCGATGGCGTTATATCACGTGGCTTTGCGCGCAACGGTCAGACATTTAATGTTGATTTACCCGATGCGCGTACAGATGAAAACGGCGTTGCGCATATAAATGTAGATTTTAATCGTGAAATTCCGGCCGGCACATATATGTTAAACCTTGAAATCCGCGGATTTGAAGCGGGCGATGGCAAAAGCGTCCAAACACAAATCGCATCACGTGTTTCCAATTTGAAATACCTTGTTGGGTTTCATGCGGATTCCGACCTGTCATATGTTGCGCGTGATTCAGGGCATAAAATTAAACTTATCGCATTGGACAATGATGCCAAGGCAACCAATGCGGAAAATCTTAATATCAAATTAGTTAAACGGGAAAATTTAACAACCCTTATCAAAGATTATTCAAACAACTATAAATACAAAACTATTTCGCGCGACACCGTCGTTTCACAAAGCCAATTGTCGATACCCGAAAACGGTACTGAAATCGACCTGGATACAAAAAATGGTGGGACATATTATGTGCAAATTACAGATGCGGATGATGACATATTGGCAAACATTGAATATTTTGTGGCATCAGACGCGGACGCCGAACTTGGTGGCGACACAAATGCGGAATTACAAATAAAACTTGACAGGTCCGAATATAAACCCGGTGAAACAATAACTGTAAATATCATCGCGCCATACACCGGAACGGGCCTTATCACAATTGAACGCGACAAGGTTTATGCGCACGCGTGGTTTAACGCAACCACAACCGCATCGACCCAGAAAATCGCTCTGCCCGACAATTTCGAAGGAACCGGATACGTAAATGTTTCCTTTGTCCGCAATATCAACAGCCGCGATGTATTTACCAGTCCATACACATACGCCGTTGCGCCATTTTCGACAAACATTGACAAGCACAAAATTGATGTTCACATTGACGCGCCGTCGATTATACACGACAGCAAATTGAACATCGAATATTCGACGGACAAAGACGCGGATTTAATGATTTTCGCGGTCAACACCGGAATTTTACAGGTTGCCGGCTATGAGTTGCCGAACCCGATAAAACACTTTTTCCAAAAGGCGGCATTGCAAGTCCAAACGACCCAGATATTATCGCTGTTGCTGCCCGAATATAATATATTACGCGAAGTCGCCAAAACCGGGGGCAGTGATTATTCATCGGCGGATTTTGAACGCGAATCCGCGGCACTTGTGAACCCGTTTGCACGCAAAAACCTTCCATCCATTGCGTTTTATTCCGGCATATTAAAAACCAAGGCAAAGGAAAAACAAAACATAAGTTTCGAAATTCCGGAATACTTTAACGGTTCAATCAGCATATATGCCATTGCGGCGTCGGATGGTGCGCTTGGTTCGGCACACACATCCACAACCGTTCAATCACCGGTTATCATATCTGTATCTGCGCCATTGTTTGTTGCACCGGATGATAAATTCACAGTGAACACAATAGTTTCAAATTTAACACCAGAATCCGGTGAAAATGCGACTGCGCGGACCGACGCAACATCGTCAAACGAAATACTTACCATCACGAACGGCACAAATACAATGGTCGTCCCCGAAAACACCGAAAAACTTTGGGCTTTTGATGTAACGGCAAATTCGGTTCCCGGGGTTACGGATATAAATGTATCAACGACACTTTTCAATACCGAAAACAAGGCCATCGCATCACGTCGCACATCAACCGGTTTATCTGTCCGGCCCGCGACAACATTTACGACGGAAATAAAAACTGGTCTTTTGAAGGATACGAACACAACACTGCGTCATTTTGAAAACGATATGTATAACGAAGGATTCGCACGCACGATATACATTTCAAAATCACCGTCGGTTTTGGTCCGTCCGTTATTTATGTATCTTAAAAATTACGATTATACATGCACCGAACAAATGGTATCCAAAACATTGCCATACGTTTTAATGCCTGAAAATAAGTTACTTGGCACCGAATACAAAGATTCCGCCGAAAAAATTGCAAAGACGATTCAAACCCTTGGCAATCGCCAAAATAACGACGGTTCATTCACACTTTGGGCAAACGGTTCGGAATATGTCGAAAGTTTAACAAGCGACACAACCCCATATGTAACCGCATATGTCATGAACTTTTTAACCACCGCGCGCCAAGCCGGATTCACCGTTCCACAATCTATGTTTGCACGCGGAATCGATTTCTTGCGCGAATACGCGGCACAAAACGCAACATCCGCATCCGACGCCTTTGCCAAGGCATTTACGATATATGTCCTTTCATTAAACGATTATGTCACAACAAGTTATATTGATTCTTTGGAAGAATATACGAACGAAACCGTCAAAGGTTGGGAAACCGGGCCAATTGGCGCATATATCGCGGCGTCTTACAAAATGCTTAAACAAACAGACAAGGCGTTTAATTTGATTTCCAAATATCAAACAAATAAAAAGACGCCAAAGCATATCGATAACATATTTGACAATATCGTTGCAAACGATGCGATTTATACATTCATTATGCGTCGCTATTTTGATACCCGGGCCAACAATTTGGAACCCAGTATCCAAGAATACATAAACGCCGGAAATTATGATTCTTTTGTTGCGGCGGCGATTGTTATGGCCGTATCGGGCGCATCGGACAACATGAACCTTGATGATGTTGATAACATATCGATACTTGCCGACGGCAAATCAATTAAACCGCAATATGAATCTGGAACAATATACGCGAACATACCAAAAGACATAACAAAATTGAACATCGGATGCAAAGATTGCGCCGCGCCATTGTTTTACACCGTATTACAGCAAGGTTTCCCGAAATCCGTTTCATCGGTTTCGAACGGCCTTGATGTTACACGCACATATTATGACGCAGACGGCAATGAAATAAGTTCCGGAAAAATCGGCGATATAGTCGATGTAAAAATAACCGTTCGCACGCGTGGCAATACGGATTATGTTGAAAACGCGGTTATATCTGATTTGTTACCGGGTGGGTTTACACCGATATCTGATTCACTTTCCGGCGATATGGATTTTAGCGAGATTCGCGAAGACCGCGTCCTAATCTATGCTAACATTGGCCGCACACCGTTGGTATTTTCATATCGCGCAGAGTTATCGGTTGCGGGCGAATTTACGGTTCCCCGAATAACCGCCACGGCAATGTATAATTCGGAAATCCGCGCTGTTGGCGAAGGTGGCAAATTTACCGTATCAAATGAAACGAATTAAAAGAATCTTGACGCGTTTCTGTATTGTTATTGGCATAATTGTTGTCATATGGGCGATTATTAGGTTCTTTTTTACCCCGCCGATATTAAACGACATTTCTTTTTCATGCGCATATTACGACCGCGATGAAAAATTACTGCGTTTAACATTAGGGGCTGACGATAAATATCGTATCTATACCCCACTTTCGGAAATAAACCCATATATAGTCGATGCGGTAATTCTATACGAAGACAAACATTTTTATAATCACATTGGCATAAATCCAATATCGCTTTTGCGCGCAACACGGCAATATGCGTCCGGCACCGTGCACCCGGTCGGCGCATCAACAATCACTATGCAGGTCGCACGTATGAAATACGATATAAACAGCAAAACATTTTGGGGCAAAATGCAACAAATTGCTTTGGCGCTTTATATCGACCTGTTTCATTCCAAAGATGAAATTATCGAAGCATATTTGAACCTTGCGCCATACGGCGGTAATATCGAAGGCATCGGCGCGGCGTCAACAATATATTTCGGCAAACCTGCACACGATTTAACAAAGATAGAATCAATCACACTTGCAACAATTCCGCAAAATCCGGTAAAGCGCGGTCTTAATACCGCAACCGGAATTAAAAACATTGAATCCATGCGCAAGAATTTGATTGAACGATGGATAGAACGATATCCCGCCGACACAAATCTTTTGACTTTTGCCGACATGCCAATAGAAACACGCGGAATTCGCGACCTGCCCTTTTTGGCGCCGCATTTTACCGATTTCCTAAACACGCAAAGAATAAAAAAATCTGAAATTCACACAACAATTGATTTGGCATTGCAAACAAAAATGGAAAAAACAATCGCACGCGAAATTGCATCGCGCAAATCACGCGGTGTTACAAACGCGGCGGCAATTTTATTGAATTACAAAACAATGGAAACAGTTGCATATATCGGTTCGGCAAATTACTTTGACCGCGAAATCTATGGCGAAAACGATGGTGTTCGCGCACGACGCAGCCCCGGTTCAACACTAAAGCCACTTATTTACGCCGCCGCCACCGACATGGGATTGATACACGGCATGACATTGTTGCGCGATTCACGCGTGAACTTTGGTGTTTATGCGCCGGAAAATTCAGACAATGATTTTTACGGACCAATTCTTGCGCACGATGCCCTGACCCACTCACGAAACATCCCGGCAATAAATCTTGTTCGTGAAATCGGAACCAAAAACTTTCATAAAATTTTATCTGATTCTGGGGTTTCAAACCTGCGCCCGGCGGAACACTATGGAATATCGGTTGCCCTTGGCGGGGCCGAAGTTTCAATGTTCGAACTTGCCAACATATACGCGACAATGGCAAACCTTGGCACGCGTCGCGCGATACGCACGACAACCGACGCGCCCGACGAAACAATCACACAAATTTTATCGCCCGAGGCATTTTTCCTAACGCTTGATATGCTATCGCACCAAACGACGCCAACGAAAAAAATTCCATTTGCAAAAAATCAGCAAAGCCCTATCAAACATTACTGGAAAACAGGCACATCGTCATCATACCGCGACGCATGGACGGCGGGAATCTTTGGCGATTTCGTCTTGATTGTTTGGGTTGGAAACTTTGACGGCACACCCAATAATGCATTCAGCGGCGCACGCGCCGCCGCACCAATATATTTCGCACTTGCCGATACGGTTGCGAATTATTATGAATCAATCGGCGTGGCAATAGAAAACAATAACTTTATGACGCCGGAACTTAATGTTATTACGGTTGATATGTGCGAAATCGGTGGTGGCATTGCGGGCCCATATTGTCCACAAAAAGTTGCATCGTATTTTATTCCCGGCAAATCACCCCTCGCGCGAAACACTGTCCATCGGTCGATTGCAATTGATAATAAAACGGGCCTGCGCGCATGCAACGCCGACCCCAAAACGACACACAACGAGGTCTTCGAATTTTGGGATTCCGAATACATCGACATGTTTCGGCGCGCCGGCATCAAAAGGAAAACACCGCCGGCATTTATGCCCGGATGCGAAAACGCGGACACAAACGACGATTGGAATGCGCCGGTTATCGTGTCGCCCGTTCCCGATACAAAGATTGTTATAACATCCGACCGCGATTTTGAACCAATCGGATTTATGGCGTTTGGCGCGGACGCGGATGGAAAGTTATTCTGGTTTTTGGACGACAAAACATTGGGCTCAACCAAAAGCGGCGAAACATTGCAATACAATGTTCCAATGGGCGAACACATATTGCGCATAACCGACCCAGCCGGCACCACAAGCGAGATGAGTTTTAGTGTGGTGAAATAGCGGAAAATGGTTAGTGTTAGTGATTAGTGGTTAGTATGCCCTGGAATAATCATACTATTACGAAATAATTCTAAATACTACTAACCACTTACATCGATTTTACCGAAATATCTTTGCGTAAATTTTCGGCGGCTTGTTCTGCATGTTCTTTTGTATCAAACGCCACCCCAATGCTATACACCTGAACACAACCCGGCATATTGATATATTCATCCGGTATTTTATACGGTTCCACGGTTGTAATATTATATGTTCCACGGTGCGATGGTTTTAGAATATATTTAACCGATGTTCCTTCAAATGCCGAACGGTCTATATCAAAATCCAATGGAACAATTATGAAATCCGATACATCTGATGCCAATTGCCTTGCACGTTCTTTATCTTTCGTAAATTTATAAGATTTATATATGGCAATTTCCAAAGGTTTACAGTAATAATTCACCATATCGTTGAACAAATCATCCGCCGATTTCGATTTATCGTCATTCATAAACGCAATAAGATAAGACAAAGTATTCGGATATTTTTTCTGACCAAAATTGTCGGTCAAATCCATCGGTATTACAAAGTCCGCATCAAATTTTTCGGCCGCTTGCATCGCGGTTTGTTCATCTGTTTGATATTTTTCCATGATATATTCCACACCAACGGCATCCCATAACAATCCAAACGCGGCATATTTATTACCATTTTGGCGAACACGCGCATTTCTTTGGTGATGGTCAAATTCGCCACCACCAATATCAAACGCCAATCCATTAAAACCTTGCGGAACCCGTTCGACGCGTTTAACCACAGAAACATCAGATATAATTCCAACAATTTTTAACAACGCCGCAGACAAAATATCATCCGCATGAAAACGATTGGTGTGCGTGACACACCCATTTTTAACAAGATTGCGAAGTTTTTCTATATTCTTTGCCATCAACATATCCTTGACGAAAGGATACAACAAACATATTTGTTTGTCAACCAAAACCGGCGCAATACGCCGGTTTCACTTACACTAACCACTTACACTGTCCACTAATACAACCCAAACTTGGTTATATAATTAAACGACAGGCCGATGATAAAATTGCTGCCGTAACTTTCGGCATCGCGCGCCTTGGCACGACGATATTGCACATATGGTCCCAATGTAAAATCGCCCCAAAGGTTCGTATCCATACGCGCAATAACACTTAGATCGCGTTCCAAATCCGTTCCGACATATCTTGAATAATCAAGGTATTCACGATAATACCCATTGGTCGATAACTTTACACCTTCGCGCACATCGTATTCCAAACGCCACCCCAGTTCCGCCGCAAGTTTACTAACCTGGTCATGGCCATATGTAAAGTCATATTCGTACACACCCGCGATATAAAGTTCTTTGATAATTGGCGAATCAAAAACCGAAAAACCCGCCATACCCCGCAAGACCTTTAACCGATTGTCCGTATCGTTCGCCGGCACAAATTCGGTTTCATACGCGGCACGCGCCATTGGCCCAAGTTTGAATGAATCAAAATCCCAACACGCATAGTTCAAATTACTGGTCAGTAAAATTTTATCTGCGCTTTCGTTCACGGTTTTCGGTTCATTATACGGTTTCAGTTCCGTCCGACCGTATTCCATAAACAAACTGTTGTCCCAATTAAAGCGATTGTGCGTGTATTCCAACGCGGTATCGAACACACCCTTGATGAATTCCTGGCTATCGGCACTTAACGCGGAAATCGGCGAATTATAGTATTCATCCGAATGCCGAACCGATGTCTTTGACAAATCAAGTCCGATTCGCCGAATGTTCAATATCAGTTCTTTACCTTCCAAATCAATATCCGCGGCACCAGCCACGCACGGCGCCAACAACGCGCACAAAGCAACAGAAATTTTTTTCATTTGAAATTCCTTTGATTTTATTCCCTGTGGAATAAATTATTACTTAAAGATATGCAAAAGTCCATCCCTATCTTGGTACCGCCAACCATTTTCACGCAGCGCGGCCGTCAACGCACCGCGCTTTCCCGCATACGCATAAAAAACGATTTGTTTTCCATTGATGGATTCAGTTTCCAAATCAACCCCCGCACCGGACGCCACGCGACGAATTTGTCCCCAATCGGCAAACTTGTCATTCAATGTTGCGACAATCGTGAACTTGTTACCGGTTTCTTCTTCGGTGCTTAGCCAGTTTTGAACATCACGCCCAAGTAACCAATTTTTCGCCGCGACCCTATTCACCGTCATTTTTATATTCGCCGAATATGTCGTATCCGAAAACTTTTCACCCGAAATACCGGAACTTTCAACAAGGGTCGTCAACACCGCATTTTTTTCATCCGCAACCGCACTGCGCAACGCCGACGAATCAGAATAAGGCGATAAAACATCGACAATTATTTGACGTCGTGCCTCGTCAAACGCCATTTTCTTGGCCGTTGCGGCGGTATCACTTGTTATGTTCACATGCGCGGTTCCGGTAAGTCCCGCCGCCATACCCAACGCCGGCACGCCACACAACACCGCAACCACAAAAATCTTTTTCATATTAAACATAATCTATATAACCTTTTTAGAACTTTGCCTGAATTCCAACATGGATTCCCATAGATTTATATATCGATTCGATTTCATTGTCAACCTTGCAAACCCAACCCGGACATTCTTGTTCGATTTGCGCAATGTTTTGAACGGTGGCATCGTTTTCAAGCATATATTGCTGTATTTCCGCCGTCGTCATACCTTGGGTTGCGGTTATCCCCGAATAGTAAGTGAACAATTCGTTATAAATATCTTCATAATATCCACGGTTTAGATATGTTTTTGCTTCGCCCCCCGAAAGGGTATAGTAATCAAACGTAAATCCCATAGATAAAAACACACTTTCCGTCAACGCCGTCATATAATTTGCACCCAATCCAATATGCCACGCGTCACCAAAGTTTCCCTTGTCTTCGACACTTTTCGGATGTTCCCAATCGATACGATACGGTTGGTCGCCGGTCGAAGTATACATCGGTAAACCCAATTCAAAACGCGCATTAAACTTATTATATATGTTCACATCGTAATCTAAATCCAACGCCAAATACGGTCCCATCCATGTTGTTTCATACGAATGACTTATACTTGGCAAATGAAACATATATGTTCCGGCGGTACTTACACCCGTTGCACCACTTGCAATCGTCCAAAAACCGTATTCATCAACGGCTTCGTTCCATAAAACCTGTTGCGTATTACCGTATTTAAGAATCACAATCGGGTCGCATTGCACTTCGTCCCCACCGTGCACATTAGAACAATAACCGGTATCAATTGTTAAACCGTAATCATCCTTGGTTTCCAATTTATATTTCAAATACCGGTATCCAATTGATGGCGTAACACGCGCAACACCAATACGGAAAGTATCGGTCAAACCAAACCCGCCATATAATTCAAGCAGGTTACCCTTGTTGCTGGACCCAATGGAAAGTGAATGTCCAACCTGTTGCCCAATATATTCGTCCGCGGTTCCATTACCATCCGTATCTTTCCACCATTCGGTAACAAGGTATCCACCATTGGTAATATCGTCATCAATCATATTAGAATCGCCAAATTGCATACCGTACTTTGCGCCCGCCTCTATCTGTAACGGTGTTGTATCACCACCAAAACGATAGAGCATATCACCCTCTATGACATTCCAACGAATGTTGTCATAGTGCAATTTACTGCCGGCGCTTTTCATCTCAAAATTCCAATTTGCGAATTCATGCGCAAGCCCAAGGTTGAAAAAGAAACCCTTTTCCGCCTTGTTTTTATTTTCTGTAACTTTGGTTTGATTAGTAACCTGTTTTCCATCCGCACCAACAACACGGGTGTAATCTTGATAAGGCGCACTGATATACGCATTTGTATTCGGCGAAACCGTCCGCGTCCGTGTATAGGTTGTATCTTGGGCATAACTTGTTTGCTGTGGCTGTTGCTGACGCGCGGCATATGATGCCATAGAATAGTTTTGCTGTGGCGAACGATAACTTCCAGTGTAATAAGTTCCCGCCGCACCGGCACACCCGACCACCAACGCACCCAACGAACACCCAAAAAGCGCCCTGCGCATAATCATACTCATAAAAACTCCTATTCCTTTATCAAATATATTTTATCACAAAAAGATTGAAAAAAAAACATTATTATGTAAAATAGCACAGGTTTTTGTATCGGACCGTGCGGATATGGCGGAATTGGTAGACGCTCAGCACTAAGGATGCTGTGGAGAAATCCGTGGGGGTTCAAGTCCCCCTATCCGCACCAAAATATGTTTTTATTACACATTTTCTGCTTGCCCGAAAAATCATAATTTTGCTAACCTTATCCAAAGGGATGAAAGGGATTAAACTGCTTTTTTGTGTATGCCTTGGCGTGCTTGCCTTTGGGCATGCAACTGCATTGGACGGCGAAGATACCGCACGCGCCGCCAATCGTCGTGTGTCTTCGACAACCACGGCAACAACAATGACACGCGCCGCACCAACCCCATCAACACCCGCCCAAAATGTAACATCACGCGGGACCGCGGTCGCACCACGAACCGTCGCAACCGAATCGCGCGGTACAACAACAACCGTCGCACCACGTACGGTGTCTGCGCGTTCCACACCCACATCCCGTCCGACCGTTCAAAATCGCCCAACCGCATCCACAACACAATCACGTCGTGCCACCATGGGGGCGCGGACGGCAACACCGCGCACCACGACAACGACGGCGCGTACCGGTTCGCGTACCAAGGCAACAACCGCACGCGTGGCAACAAATGAATCCGGCGCAATTGTTACGAACTATACCAAATGTCGCACTGTTTTTTATGAATGTATGGATGAATTCTGTGCGACCAAGGATGCAAACCTGCGCCGTTGTGCGTGCTCATCGCGTTCAAATGAATTTAATGATGTTAAACAGCAAATGGAAAAAGTCGAAGATAAAATGTTGGACTTTAACCAACGGTTACTTCTTGTGAACATGGATGCCGAAGATGTGGCCGCCATAAACACCGCAACCGAAGGCGAAGACGCATTTTATTCCACCCGCGATACAAGCAAGTCGAAACGCGCACTTGACGACATTGCAAAACAATTAAATGCAAAGTTCGGTGGCGACACAAATTCCGGCGGCGGCGGTCTTGGTGCAATATCGTTGACATTGAACATTGATGCGGCATTTGACACGGTCGATTCGTTCATGGGCATTGATACAACGACCAAGTCCGGCGTCGCGCTTTATAACGCGGCAATACCGATTTGCCACGAAATCGCGACCGAGGTTTGCACCGACGAAGAAATATCACTTGCGCAAAGTGGTTACCAAATGCAAATTGAACAGGATTGCAACACCGTCAAAAAGGCATACCAATCCCAAGTGGACCAGGCGCGCGCCAAGGTATTTGAAAGTGGCGCATTGCTTGATATGTCGCGACTTGACGCGTACCAAACACGAAATTCCGATGACCTTTTGACGTGCAAGCGTAAAATGTTGGAAATGCTGACGGACACAACGGTTTGCGGATCACAAATGGAAAAGTGCCTTGATATGACCGGCCGCTATATCGACCCAACCACCGGCGCCGCGTTCCTTAGTGCGAACTTGGCGGATTTGGACACGATGATTACGCGTCCCGGCGTGAATCAGACATGGACTTCGGCGAACAGTTCGGGAAAATTCATAACCTTTTTGAACGACCGCAAAAAATACCTTGGGACCGCAACGGAACATTGCGAAGATATCGCCGACACCGTTTGGGATGCATTTATCGAAGATGCACTGGCGCAAATAAAACTTGCCCAAACGGCAAAACTTGAAGAAATACGCCAGGCATGCACGAAACTAACCGCCGAATGTATGGATACCGCGGCCGATTCGATTGAAAACTTTGATGCGCGGGCGCTGTCTGTATTTGGAATTATGGCGGACAAAACGGCCAATACCATGTGTACAGAGGTTCGCGCGTCTTGCACAAACCTGCTGGGGGCGACGGGCGATGAGTCCTGGGGAACGGGCGTTCACGAAATTTCAACCAACATGACATATGATTCAATCATATCAAGTTGCACCCAGGTCGGCCGTAACTGCATTATCCAGGCGTGCAAATCAATTTCCGGGAACTTTGACCTGTGCGATGACATAAACTTTTCCGCAAATCGTCACGCTATACTTGACCGCACGGCATGCTGGGGCGAAGTTTTGAACTGTGTCGCATCGGCGGGCGATGATGCAATTATGTCGATAATGGATATACTTGGCAAATCGGCAACCGGCGACCGCAAATACGCGTTTTATGATGAACTTTATGGCAGTGCGAACATTTCCCCAATCGAAGATATCTGCAATAATAACAACAAATGCGCATCCCCAAATGCCGAATGCGCAACATGCCGAATCGCCGAACGCATCTGGGGCAATTGCGAGGCATATCCCGCCGTTACCCTTGGCGTAGACGATGACACGGGACACAACCGCATACTTATGCCGCAAAACGGTACGGAAACATTGCTATCTTGGTTTGCGATAAACACCGGCACCGCCACACCGCTGACCAGTGGGGCATACCAAAGCCACGGGCGCAGCTGCGTGAACACGCGTTGCACATCCGAAAATACATTTATGAACGATACAGGACATATGGTGTGCCTACCCGAAGAAGAAACCATCGGCAAAACCACATCCGAAGGTATGTATTGCCCAATGCCACCACATCAACAAATGCAAATTTCGGATGGCCTAACCAATTGCTGTTTCAGTAACAGTTCATATTGGCACCACACGTTCATCGGTTCAAACGCCGATTCAAATAATGCCTGTTGTGAAACAGGAAATACACAAATCATAGATGGACAGCAGATTTGTCTACCGACGGGAACAAGCGGCACAAAATTAGCCAAAAAGGCGAACAATTCCGAACGCATAATTTGCATTGGCACAATAGATACCACAACTTCGTCACAATCGGTCACAGGCTTTCCGAACGGGAAACAGGTTATTTGCAACGGAACGTTTATACATGTAACATCTGAAAACAAATATAATCAAATGACATACAACAACACCCCGACCCCGGTCACAGGATATATCAAATACATTCCAACGATGGTATATTATGGTCCGAATGATAATCAACATACATCACCAACATTAACAACTGATGATGTAAGTAATTGGTTTATCAAATATGAAACTGCACCATAATGTATGCGCGTTTTTGCTTGCAACAACTGGTTTGTTTTGATACCGTAATAGTGTGAGAATGTTGTACAAATTTTTACTATTAAATATAATATCGTACTGCACTGTATGCAACGCGGCTTTTTCTGATTGCACGAACCAAGGCCAATCAGGACACAGCAATGCTTGTGACAGTGGATATTATTGGAAAAACGGAAATTGCAACAACGTTTGTCCATCTGGTCATTATTGTCCTGGTAACGGTGTCGCATATTGTTGTCCTGAACCGTTTGGTTATTCTGGGGAACAATCTGTGGGTTTGGGTCAATGCGAGGCACATATTCAATGTGGTTCAACCCCAAATAATACCGCGGTCGTTACATGTGAAAATTGGGAAAACAATAAATGCATTCCAAATAATTCCGGTCCACAGAAGTACAACGTTCAATGGACATATGACGCTACCTTAAATCCACACAACATTCAAAAGACCGCATACGGTTGGTTCGCCACCGATAATTCCCCTATGATGCAATGGTCCATTCCGGACGATTACCATCTTGAAACAAAACCAATATATAGCCCCAATTCAAGCTATTCAGAATGGCAAGAGGCATCTTTTGAAATTGTTTGTGTGCCAAATACAAAAACATGCAAGAGTTTTAATACTACAACAAATTTTCCTCCAATTGATTGCAGTTCGTATTCGTCCACGAATTGCCCAACTGATCAGGGGTGTGGCCTTGTCAACGTCGGTCAAGGGAACGGTACTTTACCGGTATATCAGTGTACATACCTAAACGATATTAGTGCGTCACTTGAACAAACATATTGTAGCGCAGAAAATATCAATGATGAATATGCCCACTGGATTGATAAAGATGATGAAAACAACCACCTAGGGTTCAGTTATTGGGACGTCAGCGAATGCGAATGCAATTTTACCAACGAACTTGATGATCAGAATGCACACTGTTATGGTAACGGAACACGCCCCACTTTGTTTAACAACACTTCAACGACACCCGCAATAAGCATCGTTCATACAATTGGCGAACACATAATTTTCGACACAAATACATCTTTATCAAGCTTCTTTTGTACCAAATGCCAAGAAGGTCCGTATTACGTTGAAGGTTCACAAATACACATCGTCACCGAATGCAAAGATGCTACACAAAAAGGTCTTGGGTATTGGCGTAAACCCGCCGATGGTCACCCAAACTATTGTGATGGCGGCGACGCTGGTCCAACATGGACAACTGATCCAAACGGTGTAGTAAACGGAAACCCGTGCGAACTTAAACCATGCCCCCCGGGCAAAACCACCTCTACAATAGCACCAATTGGTTCGAATTCCTGCCAATATTCACCACAGACCGAATTTTGCGATGCCAAAGGATGTTTTCAAATCAACGCCAACGATTTTTCAAATTGGAATTTTTGATTTTATAATTCAATCTTTTCAATCACACTGTGAATTTCGGATAGTTGTGCGGGGGTGAATTTACCCAAAACCCAATCCACCACATCAATCGACAGGCCCAAATTCCGCGGGTGGCCAATTCCGATTCTGATCCTGCGATATTCACGACCAATTGTCGCATCAATCGACCTGATGCCGTTGTGACCAGCACTGCCGCCGCCAAATTTAGTTTTAACCTCGCCCAGTTTCAAATCCATATCGTCATGAATCACGGTCACATTTTCAATCGGAATTTTATAGTAATCCACAATCGCACGCACGGCACGACCACTGTCGTTCATAAATGTTTGCGGCATCGCAAAAATTATTCGAACGCCGTCGATATCCACGTGATATGTTTTCGCGAACAGTTCGTTTTTCCACACCGCGTCCGCGCCCGCAAAATACTGCAGTGCCATAAAACCGACATTGTGGCGCGTATTCACATATTCTGGGCCAGGATTCCCAAGACCAACAATTAAAAAAACAGGTTTATTTCCTTGCATATATCAAACTCTTTTTCTATTATTATATTATCATAAAAAGGAGTGAAAGATGAAGTTAAAAACATCAATTATTCTATGTTCTTTGATTACGCCCGTTGTCACGCCCGCAATTGCGAATTCTGTGTTCGACCTTTACGCCGGTGTTTCGGTTGGTGTCGGCGCGCAAACGATGTTTGGTGATGGGCGCGATGTAACAAATACGGCGCAATCTTTTGGTGCAATGTTCGGAATTGATGTTCCGATGTTCCGCACTGAATTGGAATACACATACATTGGCGAATCGGATTCACATGCAAATATCGGTTTCGCAAATGCCTATTTCAAAATGCCTTCGACCGCGATTCGTCCGTATTTGGGGCTTGGGATTGGTGTGATGTTCAGTGGCGAAGAAAACGAAAAATATAATAAAAAGTTTGACACAAAACCGGCGTACCAAGGTATGCTTGGCGTGACAATTGATGTTCCAAAATTGCCGTTCAAATTTGATGTCGAAGCGCACGCGATTTATATACCCGATGTTTTGCGATTCGGAACCGAACGACCGGATATCTTTCATTACGAGGCCAAGATTAAACTTCGCTATTTATTCTAAATCAAAACGGGGCCGCGCGCCCCGCATTTATAATTCACGGGGAAGAATATGCTAACACTGATTGACGGAAATTCAATTCTATTTCGCGCCTATTATGGTGTGCACAGCCGCCTTACGCGCGCGGACGGAACACCAACCGGCGCGGCGTTTGCTTTTTTCAATATGATGTTGCCGGTGTTCGCGGCGGCAAAACCGGACGATATTTTCGTTTGCGTATTTGATGCGTCACGACAAACTTTCCGCCAAAAAATCTATCCTGAATACAAGGCGAATCGGAACGAAACGCCCGCCGATTTAATATCCCAGGCATTATTGGTTCGACGCGGTCTTGGCGAAATGGGCATCCCGGTCCTTTGCGTCCCAGGGGTGGAGGCAGATGATGTAATTGCAACCATCGCAACACAAAATTGCACTGTTGCCGACAAAACGCGCATTATGACCGGCGACAAAGATTTGATGCAATTGGTGTCTGATTGCATTTTCCTGTATGACGGCATGAAACAGCGGCGAATCGACCGCGCCCAGGTAATTGAAAAGTTTGGTGTACCGCCGGACCGCGTTATTGATGTTCAATCACTGATGGGCGATTCGTCCGACAATGTGCCGGGCGTTCATGGAATTGGTCCGAAAAAGGCCGCGGAACTGATTAACGAATTTGGCTCGCTTGATAACCTTTATGCGCATTTGGACAACATAAAGAACGAACGCACACGAATATTGCTAATGGAATCGCGTGACGCCGCGTATATATCGCGTGAACTGGTCACACTTAAACGCGATGTTGATTTGTCCGGATTAAAACTGGGGCCACTGCACTTTAATCGCGCGGCCGCGCTGGAATTTGTGCAAAAGGAAATTGAAAGCAATTCATTGTATGAAAAAATTTCAAAACTTTTCACGAAAGCGGACGCCACACCAACAAAGTTCGAATTTCCGGGTTCCGCATGTCCGACGGATGAACCGAAAAAGCCCGCACCGGTAAAGCAAGAACAAAAAATGACATTTGAAAAAATAACAACTATCAAAGAGTTGGAAAAGTTCCTGTCAACGGTTCGCGATGTTATCGCACTTGATACCGAAACAACCGGTCTTGACCAAATGACCGCAAAAATGGTTGGCATGTCGCTTTCGGTTGATTCAACGCATGGCGTTTATATTCCGCTGCGCCACAGGGCGACGGTCGGCGATTTATTTGGTGGCGACACGATTGCACCCGGACAAATTAAAATTGAAGATTTATATAGAAAAATCTGGCCAATTTTAACGAACAAGAAAATAACCAAGGTTGGACACAATCTTAAATTCGACCTGCACATTATGGCGAACGAAGGGTGGGACATTGAAAAAATTTCACCGATTGATGATACGATGCTGCTGTCGTACGCGTTGCACGGAACATTGCATTCGCACGGTATGGACGAATTGGCATTAAAATATTTGAATCACCAAGATATAACTTTCGCGTCGCTCTTTCCGCCCCGGACACGCGATGCCGATATGCACTTTGAAGAATTGCCAATCGACACCGCATATCCGTACGCCGCCGAAGATGCCGCCGTCACAATGGCATTATATAAACTTATGCGACCGGAATTGGACGCAAACGAAAAACTTGCGGAATTGTATGAAAAGTGCGACCGCCCGTTGTTGATGGTGCTAACCATGATGGAACGTTGCGGCGTTTTGGTGAACAAGACGAAACTCTTGCAACTTTCGGGCGTGTTTCATGAACAACTTACAAAAACAGGCAACGAAATTTTCGACCTTGCGGGGCATGAGTTTAATATCGCAAGTCCAAAGCAACTTGCCACCGTTTTGTTTGATGAATTGCACTTGCCCGAAAATAAAAAACGTTCAACCGATGCGGACGCACTAAACGATTTAATCGAACACCACGAAATTATTGAAAAGATTTTGAATTGGCGTTCGATTGCGAAACTTGCCGGGACATATGCGGATGCCCTGCCCCGGCAAACTGCGACCGATGGGCGCATCCATACAACTTATTTACAAACCAGTACGAATACCGGCCGTCTTTCAAGTCGCGACCCGAACCTGCAAAATATTCCGGTTAAAACCGAACTTGGCGAAGAAATCCGGAAGTGTTTTGTCGCCGCGCCGGGGAATAAACTTATTGCGGTCGATTATTCGCAAATTCAACTGCGCTTGCTTGCGGACGTTGCGGACATTAAAACGTTCAAGGATACATTTATCGCGGGTGCGGACATTCACGAACAAACAGCGCGAAAAATTTTCAACATTCCGCCAACAACGATTGTGCCACGTGACCTGCGCCGCGCGGCCAAGACGGTGAACTTTTCAATCATATACGGAATTTCATCAATCGGCCTTGCGGCCCAATTAAATGTGTCACGTGCGCGCGCGACGGAAATAATAAATTCATACATGGCGGGATTACCGGAAATAAAGAAATACATTGACGATATCAAAGAGTTTGCGCGAACGAACGCATGCGTCTATACCCCATGGGGCCGCAGGATAGAATTGCCAGAGGTAAAAAATTCCCGCATGCGTGCGTATGCCATGCGCGCCGCAATCAATGCACCAATCCAGGGGTTCGAGGCGGATCTAATGCGGCGAGCAATGATAGAGGTTTATAATGAAATCATCGTGCCAAATTCCAACAAGATAAAATTGATTATGCAAGTTCACGATGAAATGGTCTTTGAATGCGATGAAACGTTGGCCGAAAAATTTGCCAAACAAATCAAAAACATTATGGAAAATGTAACAAAGATTTCGGTGCCACTGCGCGCCGACTATGTCATCGCACCATTTTGGGGAAAGTAAAATCACATCTGAATAAATCCGTTCGGATTTTGTTCAAGGTCTTCGATTGCCCTGTCCAATGTTGCGCGATATTCCAAGAACTTCTTTTTGTTTTCCGCGTCCAGATTATTTATCGCCGGCAACTTTACCGTCATCGGATTTACATGCTTGCCATCTTTGATAATCTCATAGTGCAAATGCGGTCCGGTCGAAAGTCCGGTTGAACCAGAATAACCGATAATCTGTCCCTGTTTTACCGTTGTTCCAACCTTTACATTTTTCGCAAACTTTGACATATGCGCATACAGAGTTTCAAACGAACCATTATGGCGAATCCTTATAAAGTTTCCGTGTCCGCGATTATATCCGCGCGCAACCACACGCCCCGCCCCGGCGGACGGAATCGGTGTTCCGGTCGGCGCACGGAAATCAACGCCTTTATGCGCGCGCGTAAATCCCAAGACCGGATGTTTGCGACGCGTTGAAAAACTGCTTGTAACCTTGGCATTATTAATCGGCGTCCGTTTCAACGATTTAATCGCGCCATTACCGTTCGGGTCATAGTATCCGACCGTATTATCAGATTTCTTGAACCGATACATTTTCACATTTCCGCGCAACGCATCAAAGGACACAACCGAAACCGCGCCATTATCAATTTTTACATTATCGTGATAGTTTTCTTCGTACAGCACCGAAAACTTTTGCCCCGCGCGCACATCACGTTCAAAGTCCATTTCGAACGCCAGCAAATCATAAACATCCGCCAAAATTCCGGCCGGAATATTCGCCCGCATCCCCGCAAGGTAAAAACTGTCGCCGTCCAAAATTTCACCTTGGCGATAAACCAAACGCGTATCTCGTTCGATATCAATCGCGTTGCAATTCCATACCCCCGCATCATCACAGGTCAATTCCACACGCCGCCACGGCCCCGGCAACACAACAATCTTTGTTATCGGCGTATCAGGTCCCGCGTCACGCACGATTTCAATTTTATCCTTGTCCGCACGCAGACCCGTTATGCCCGCCTTGGATCTCAAAACACCCGCAATAGAATTTATATCTTTGCCCCCAACGCCATTGGCCGATAAAATCTTGGAAAGCGTATCGCCCGCCACAACATTTATAACCGTCGTTTTATTATCAACCGGTTGAACCGTTTCCGTTACAAAATCCGCCGTTCCGGTTTCACCGACCGGCGACCGCCCGCGCAACACAGCCCACAAAACAACCACCACCGCAATCGCGGCCACAATCCCGGCAATCCATAAAACAGTACGAACGAACCTTCCCGAAGTAATAATATTTTTTGCTTTTTCCATGGCGTCCATTATAATAGTTTTATGACAATAAATCAAGCGTTTGAACTTTTGAAGCGTGCCGGCGGTATTCGCGCCGCCCGCATTATTACCGATGAATTGGGCAATTTATCATGGTTTCGCGCACACATAATCGCGCACCGGTTGCGTCGTGGTGTCCCGGTCGCGAAAATAATTCATCGGAAATGGTTTTATGGATTGGAATTCTATACGAACCGCAAAACATTGGACCCACGGCCGGACACCGAAACGTTGGTTGAATCTGTGATATCCGACAAATGGACCGCGCCAAGGGTTTTAGATTTGGGAACGGGAACGGGTTGCATAATCGCCGCAATCGTTAAAAACATAGATTCCGCAACCGGCATAGGATTCGATATTTCGCGTGGCGCATTACGCGTGGCGCGGCGCAACATAAAAAAACTTGGGCTGCGCAACCAAATAAATATAAAGCACGGTTCTTTTGCAAATCCAAAACTTTCGCGTAAAAAATTCGACATCATCGTTTCGAACCCGCCGTATATCGCAATCGGCGACACACGCGTGAACGACGGCGCAAAATATGACCCCAAAATTGCACTTTATGCCAAACGGCGTGGCATGGCGGCATACGAACAAATTGCAAGTAACGCAAAAAATTGGATTACCGGCGACGGAAAATTATATATCGAAATTGGCGCCGGCGGCGAAGTGTCGGTTCGCAAAATTTTTGAATCACGCGAATGGCAATTCGTCCGCGCGAACAAGGACCTTGCCGGCCTTACCCGCGTTTTGGTGTTTGGGGGTTAATCCCCTTTCCATGGGAAAGGGGGGGGACCGGCGAAAGCCGGTGGGGTATGGGTAAATTAGCACTATACGCCCAAAACTACCCCGTCACACTCCGTGTGCCACCCCTTCTTGAAAAGAAGGGGAATTGCGGCATCACCCGCGTGTTGGTGTTTAAAATTAAAAAAACTTGACAAACCATATAAATTATACAACAATACGACCCGTGTCAGGGGACCGAGAGGGGCAATAAACAAAAGGTTTTTACGATGAGCGAACTAAATGATATACCCACATCCTTATACAAACAGACCAGCGGCGATTTGTTAAACCAACTTGGGTATGCGGAAACCGCAGTTATCAGCGAATTCTATCAAGGGATTCTTAAAGATTTAGACAGATTGCAAAACTTAGCCACGAATAAAGGAAGAGTGGAACGCACAATTGGTCACCTATCAAACGGACTAGAAGCGTTGGCAAAAATAGGGAATCACGACTTGAACATTAAATGGTTGGGAATACATGGCAGCAGCAAATGGTTGGGAATAGATGGCAGCAGCCCAATTCGTCAAAATGTTCCAGGACACGAAAAATTTAAGGCCCTGCTTAAGTCCGGTATAACGAACAATCCAGAATACGAACTAGTCACGCACCAAATTGCGACAATTACATTTTATGGTGGCTTGTGCAGTTTGCTGACTTATCTTAATAAATTTAAGTCCGTATTTAATGAAAAGGAAAAAGAAGCAATGCGTTTGCTTTCCACGCGAACACAAACCATTCACAAAGAATTGCCAAATTACCTATCGCAAAAACCAAACAATCATCTTGAAATAGAAGATATGGCGAAGAAATTCAATAACATTTTATACAAACCATCGTCTTGCGACTACGGCGAAATCTTACAAAGTTACTTTCAATACTATGGCGACATATTTTCGGACTTATCCTGCATGCAGAGTGACTCAGTAAGCGCTTTCAACAGTATTTACGGATATGAGGAATTTATCAAAAAAGATGGACCTGTTAAGATAATTGACAGCATAATAAATTTAGGTGAAAGAAACGTTGTCGTTCCGCCATTGGATTTGTACTTTAATTGTGTGCAATCATTCCTGCAACACAGATTAGATCAACCAGACATGCAAAGTGTTGAAAAAGATAGGAAGGACACAATCGCTCTATACGGGGAAATGCGGGGATGGACACGACCTGTTTTGCTTGAAAAAGCCACAGAATACTTGGCCAAACACAAATAACAAAAAAGGCCTAAGTTCTCTTAGGTCTTTTTTGTTGGGGTCATAAATATCTTTTCTTTATGTCTTTCATCATGGAATCCATGCCGTGGCCGTGGACAACGTATGTATCGTCGGGCAAATTGCGCGCCATCAAATCCGAAATTGTTTTATGCAATTCATCGGCATTGCCGCCGGGCAAATCGGTGCGCCCAACACCATCGCGGAAAATTGTATCACCACTTATCAATATTTTATATTCCGGAAAGTAAAACATAACGCCGCCCGCCGAATGACCCGGCGCGGCGATAATTTCCATATCTATATCGCCCAAAATTTTTGTTTTACCGGCGTGCAAATCATTTGGCCTAACAAAATCGTCCGAAATCCGTGGCAATTCCCAAAAATCCAAAATCTGATTGCCCCAAAGAACAAGCGGCAAATCACGCAAATTCATATACCATGGCACATTATAGATCCGTGCAAGTTCCGGCGCGGCAGAAATATGGTCGCTGTGCCCATGCGTTGCATAAATCGCCCGCAAATTTAGTTTCCGCGATTCCAACAATTTTTGCCAATCGTCCACGCGCCCCCACGCATCAAAAATTACTGAATCTTCGCCGGATGTTACCAACACCGAATTGGTAAATTCCGGTTCCATATGCAAAACTTCGAATTTATTTTTTTGCAACGCGCGCCTTTTTGGGTTTTGCAACTTTTTTCACCGCTTTCGCCGCGGCCTTTTTGCCCGAAACAATTTCCATAATTTCATCGCCGGTAAGTGTTTCACGCGCCAACAATTCCCGCGCCAATTTTTCAACGGTCGCCCTATTCCGCGTCAAGATTTTAATTGCATCCGCATACGCCACATCAATCCATGCCTTGATTTCGGCATCAACCGCTTCTGCCGTTTTTTCAGACGCGGCCTCCAGCGGTGTGCGTGTTCCGAAAGTTTGCACTTGGTTCACCGCGACCAGTCCGATTTTATCCGACAACCCCGCTGTCGTTATCGAACGCCGCGCAAGTTGCGTCGCCATCGCAATATCAGATTCCGCGCCGGTCGTAATTTTATCCGCACCAAAGAAAACCTGTTCCGCCGCACGCCCGGCAAGGTCGATTACCAGGTTCGCGCGAACCTCTGCCAAACTCATTGAAACCTTGTCATCAATCGGCAAATGCTGCACCATCCCCAGTGCCCGTCCGCGCGGAATAATCGTCGCCTTGTGTATCGGGTCGGTAATTCCGGCAAAGGTCGTGCTGACGAAGGCATGTCCGGCCTCGTGATACGCGGTCAGTTTTATATCTTCCGCACGCATCTTGCGAATCTTGCGCGGGCCCATCAATGATTTATCGCGCGCTTCTTCGATATCTTCGTCCGTGACCAGTTTGCGACCCGAACGCACGGCGTGCAATGCGGCCTCGTTCAACAGGTTTTCAAGGTCCGCACCCGAAAGTCCCGTTGTTCCACGCGCCAATTTTTCAAGATTCACATCCGAATGCATTTTTATTTTTTTCGCATGCAGTTCCAAAATTTCTTTGCGTCCCGCCATATCCGGCAAATCAATATGTACCTGTCTATCAAAGCGTCCGGGCCGCAACAGCGCGGGATCCAACATATCCGGCCGATTCGTCGCGCCAATAACAATGATTCCCGTTTCGTTCGAAAACCCGTCCATTTCAATCAGCAACTGATTCAAAGTTTGTTCGCGATCTTGGTCATTAAACGAAGTTTGACTGCGCCGTTGACCAATAGCGTCGATTTCGTCAATGAACAATAAACATGGTGCGTTGCGCTTCGCCATTTCGAAAATATCTTTGATTTTCGCAACCCCAAGGCCGACGATAATTCCGGAAAAATCACTGCCCGATGTGGCAAAGAACGGAACATTTGCTTCGCCCGCAATCGCCCGCGCAAGCAAAGTTTTCCCGGTTCCGGGTTCACCCGAAAGCAATATCCCCCGCGGCACGCGCGCACCAACGGCGGCGAACTTTGACTTATCACGCAGGAAATCTACAACCTCGGCCAATTCCTGTTTTTCCGAATCGATTCCCGCAACATCTTTGAACGTGGTCTTTGGCTTGCCGGTTATAACCTTGGTCGGATTTTGCCCAACAAGTGCGCGCCCCAATCCCCCCGCACCGCCACGCATACCGCGGAACAGCCACCATATAAACAGCACGCCCATAATAATCGGCACCCAAATCCCAAGGTAATCAACCCAACCCTTGGACGAATCGATTGAAACCGCGGTGCCACCGCCAGCAAATTTTTCAAGCATTTCCGGACTGTATGTCACAACGGCGCGATATTCCGTTCCATCGTTCAGTTTTCCCGTTGCAACATCGCCGCGAATTGTCATCGTTTGAATTTCGCCCGCGCGACGCAACACATCGGAAAAAGAAAGTTCAACCGGTCCACTTTTCACCGGCGCATTCGGATTATTTTCCGTCATAAAAGAATTCGCAACCACCGCCAAGAACAGCGCGACAAAAATACCAAAGAAAATTGACGATATGCCAAAGCGGGATTTCGGTTTACTTGAATTTTTGAATATATTTTTTTCCATGTTTCTTCCTAAAACTTGTTTTTTCGCCTTCGGGAACGACCAAGATTTTCCCTTGATACCGCCGCACCGTGCAATGCCCAAGGGTGAACTTGCAATCCGCGCGCAACATTTCATCGGCATGAATCAGCGAATCTAACCGTGGCAGATACCTGTCCCCCCCAATTCGACGAATGATTGTTCCGATAAACTTTAACCTAATATCATCGCCAAGGTCAAATAGAAAAGTTTCATCGAACATCGCGCGGTTTCCCCGCACCACACGCCGCACCAATGCACCAAGGTTTAATTCGCGTTCCGCACGCACGCGCCCCAAATTTTGAATTGCGGTCAAAATGCGTTCATCCGAAACCCCAAGTTTTTCACAAATCAAATGCCGATTTTGCCGAATGCGAACGCGCGTATAGTGCGGGTCATCGTTCATTTCATCTGAAAAATATTTAATACCACGCGAATCACAATACTCACGAAGTTCGCGCCGAAACACGCCCAAAAGTGGGCGAATAATTTTAATACCGAACATCAACCCTTCGCCGCGCATCGCGGCAAGCCCGTAAACCCCACTGCCCCGCCCAAGGTTCATCAAAAAAGTTTCAATCTGATCATCCGCCTGGTGCGCGGTCGCAATAAAACCAATATCGTTTTCATGGCAAAAATCCGTCATCATTTTATATCGTGCAAGGCGCGCGGCATCTTCGATTCCAGTTTCCGGCTTTTCGCCGTCCCAATAGAAAATATGACATGGAACATTTAACTTTTTGCATAAATCCCGAACATATTGCGTTTCTGTTTCCGCGGCGGCGCGCAGGCCGTGATTTACATGCAAACACACAACTTTTTCCCCGCAAAGTGCCGCCATCCAGTGCAAAAGCGCAACCGAATCGACACCGCCACTGACGGCGACGGCGATTTTACGCCCGCGATATTTTTCCATAAAATCCAAAAAATTTTTGTTCATAACCGCCATATTGTATGCTATAATTCCGAAAAATAAAGGAAAAATAATGGCATACAAATTAAATTCTTTGGCGGTATATTGCGGGCACCAATTCGGTACCAACCCACAATTTGAACGCGATGCAACTCGCATTGGCGAATTACTTGCACGGAATAAAATCAGGATGATATTCGGCGGCGGCAATGTCGGCCTTATGGGTGCGACCGCTTCGTCGGCAATCAAAAACGGTGGCGTGGTACTGGGGGTCACGACGCACAATGTCGTCGCGAAACAAGAACCCGCACACACAGAGATTCAGGTTGAAATTGTTGACGGCGTCAACGAACGGAAACAACGTATGTATGAACTTTCCGATGGGTTTATAATCTTGCCGGGCGGAATCGGCACACTAAACGAATTCACCGACATTTTAACGATGCAACAAATTGGCGAATCAAAAAAACCCATATTCTTTATGAACACGGCAAAATTTTGGGAATCTTTTTCACAAATGTTCCTGTGCATGCAAGATAGCGGATTTATTGAAAATGTTGACGACTATCATGTGCATGTTGCGAACACCCCCGACGAATTATTTCAACAGATTTTGAATTATGGGGAATAGCACCCCATGACATCATCAAGAAACCCAAAATTAAAATTATGCAACATGACAAAATGTGCCGGTTATTGTTGTTATGATGGTGTTTATGTGTCAAAGGCCGAAGAACAAAAATTAAAAGGAATCATAAAAAATCATCCCGATAATTTTTCACAACCACCGGATTATTATTTTGAAAATTCCAATTGGAACAATAAGGTAATAGGACGAAAAACAAAAACGCGTCCATTTATATATTCCACCGATTTTCCAAAACATTTTAATCAAACCAAATGCATATTTGGTGATGATAATGGCCTTTGCATATTACAAAAAATTGCAATTCATGAGAACATTGATGAATGGTCATATAAACCAATTGCCTGCATCATGTTTCCACTTGTTATAAGACATGGGCAAATTGTTCCACCGCCCAACAACGATGAACAAGATGATTATTATATTGACGAAAATTACCCTGGGTTTATAAATTGTTTATATTGTGGCAAAGATTGCAAAGATGGGCAAGATTGGAAAAAAGTTTTAAGCAAGGAAATTGAATATTTTGAAAAGTTAACATCTAAACACCGATGATAACTACTTAAAATTTTTGTTCCAAATCTGTTTCAAATTACCATTAAATTTTGGTCCATGTGTTATTATTGACATTGGACCATCAAAATATCCACGTGTATATTTGAATACATCCTTAGTTGTAGCCGAATCCGCCAATCGGCATTGTTCATAAAAATTATGCAAACTGTTAAAATGCAACCAATCCATAACCAGTTGGTCGCAACGATTGGAATTAGATTCCAAGAAATTCGCACGCCCCAGTTGAAGTTCGTTCGTGCGTTTGCGCAAATAATCGGCGTTTGGCAAATCTTTCGTATAAATTCTGTATGCCGTTTTGGCAACAAGTTCAACTACACGCGAAACATTTTCCGGCGATGTTTCTGTTTCAAAACCGGTCAACCGTACCTTTCCATACCCATGCCCTGTTTTATAAACACTGTAAGTTAATCCGTTTTCTGTTCGCAGTATATCAAACAATTTTTCGCGTAAATAACTTTCAAATTTTGCTACACATGCGTCCTTTTTATAGAAATTTGCAGATTGATAATTCCACAAAACCGGGAGCAGAAATTCAATAACAACATTTTCTGTATCTGGTATATAATTGTGAACAAAACAAGATTGATAATTTAAAGGATTATGGTTCTTTACATTATGTGTCGGTAAAAAATCAAACAATTTTTCCAAATCTTTCAACAATTTTCTTTTATTTTCAATTTTCCCAGAAATGCATATCAAACAATTTTTTGCCGACAAGCGTTTTAACACAAAATTCACCATATCTGTGCGCGTAAACTGCTTTATGTTATCGGGGGTACCAAGTATCATTTTTCCTTTCGGCACATCCAGATTCAACAGTTTTTCATATGTAAAATTTTGCGCTTTTATAGCATTATCGGACAACCTGCGGCGCAATTCATCCAAAATAATTCCGCGTTCATTTTCTATCACATTTTCATCAAATATCGCATTTTTTAATTTGTCTGCCCAAAAATCCAACAACACCATCAAATTTTTGGCAACTATACGACCGGTAAATCGTAAATATTCCATCGCGGTTGCCGCATTTGTATAGCCACCATGTTCGGCAATATAGTCATCACCGGCACGCACAGTTGGAAAACGCGGTGTCCCTTTGTCAAACATATGTTCACAAAAATGTGTAATACCGTATTCATTCGGCGTTTCATCACCACTGCCGGTACGGAAACAAATATTCAATTCAACGGTAGCAACATCCATCGGGTCCAATATCACGGTAATCCCGTTTGATAATTTATGCATTGTCGGGTTAAATTTCATATCTTGATTCCTTTTTAAATTATGCACCATACGGTGCATAGTTTACACGATGTGCTAATATCTTGCAAGATTTGTTTCCGCGCTATTTTATCTGTTATCGTTTTGATTTTGTAAATATTGTCCCATCTGCATTGAAGATGTTTGGTCCTTTTGCAATTTCTGTGATGCAAATCTTAACTCTTCAATTTTTTTAACAGTTTCAAATGCGTTAAGCACATCTTCAGCATTCATACCTTTAAATGCCCTAAACACAGTTCCCTGTATATTTGATACAACAATATCATTATCTTGTGTGATTTCTTCAATAATATTGGCTACATGTTTCACATCGCGTGAGGCCAGATAATCCAGCACAGAATTATAAAAAATTGTTTTCTTTTTTCCCGAACGGATTTCATCCAACAGGTTCATTGCATCGTCAACAGACATCCCAGGTTCCACGACAAGTAATGTTCCATTAAGTGATTCATACACAAAAGAATTCTCTTTATTGGCAATATCTAGCATTTTTTGAATTTGTTCATACATATTACCCGCACGTGCATCATATTTAATTCCAGGTAAAGTTTTCACCTGGGGTAATAATTTACCATCCGGTGTACATTGACCATAAGTATCAAAAAACTCTTTTTTCGCAATACCGTAAATATCACCTTTTTCGCGGTCAGTGACATTGATGAAATCACCAGATTTCATATGCATATCTTCACCCCATGGCGCGACAAAATCTATATCTTCATTTAATTGTAAAAATTGTTGTGCACCACCTTTTGGACGGAATACTTTTGGATTATCTGGGTCTATTTCATATTTTTTCTTAAATGTTTCCGCTTTGATAACATATTGTTCACCACCCGGATTGGTAGCAACCATATCACCAGCTTTTGCAACATTTACCGTTTCCTGATGACCATTGGCCAATGTAGTTGTAATCTTTTCCCCCGGAATACCAGGTCTAGCAGAAATGCGCGCCGTTTTAGCATAGAATACAGGTTTTGCACCATTTGCCATCAGTTCTGCAACATATTGTTTCATGTCAGATATTTTTTTTGCCATTTTTATATCCTTTCCAAAAATTCTGTGAATAATCAATTATCCTTTGCACAGATTATGATGCCATAAAACAAGAATCAAATCAAGTCATACAGTTAATCCGGAATCTCTACCACTTTATCGCGCGATGTTTCACCACGAATAATTTTGATTTGTGATTTTGGAACATGGAAATATTCCGAAAGCGCGCGCACGACCGCAACATTTGCGGCACCATCCACCGGCGCGGCGGTTATATGCACGCGCAAAGTTCCATCCGCATCCGTCGTGATTTTATTTTGCCGCGCACGCGGAATCACGCGCAGGTTTATTCTTGGCATAGCATTTCTTTCATAATGTTGATACACGCCGGTGTCTTTTCGCCCGCAATTAAATGAAGGTGGAAATGAAACACACTTTGGTTAAACAACGGCGCATCCAATCCCGCATTTGCAAAAACATTAA
This sequence comes from Alphaproteobacteria bacterium, assembly GCA_017616785.1. Classification (GTDB taxonomy): domain Bacteria; phylum Pseudomonadota; class Alphaproteobacteria; order Rs-D84; family Rs-D84; genus Enterousia. The sequence goes on along the minus strand of JAFZXK010000023.1, from coordinate 556 downwards.
ACGCACCACTTACCCCAATTGCGTCCGCGGTTTTAACAAAGCAATCCCAAAATCCGGCCTGTTCCGCCGCCGACGCGCGACGCGCAAAATCAAGTATATTTTCATATTCGCCACGTGGTACGACCAACACATGCTTTTCACACATCGGGTTCACATCATAAAAAGACAACGCATATTCGTTTTCAACGACTTTCTTTGATGGTATTTCACCGCGAATAATCTTTGCAAAAACATTATTTGAATCGTACATTTTTTAATCTCCATTTCTTTAACGAAAGAATTTTATCACACCCCACGAATTCTGCAAATAAAAATTATTGACCTGAATTTGTATTTTTTGATAGAATAAACTCGCCGGCAGGTATTCTGTCCGGTGGGGTGTAACGACCCTTTTGAGGATGTCGAGCGTATTATCGACAAAAACTCCAACCGCTGGGTTGGAGGGATGTGAATAATGTTGGGCTGTAATAGCCCTTCAAAATAAACACACAATTTCATCAAATTGTCGTTAACCTCCAACCACTTGAAGTATTTTCGGTGGTTTTTTGTTGAATCT
>JAFZXK010000022.1 GCA_017616785.1 Alphaproteobacteria bacterium | reverse complement strand
TGCCTTCGGACAACTGAACCGCCTTTTCCGAAACAATCGGACGACGAAGTATATCATAAACACCGGCTGTCACAACGGACTTTTTTTCTGCCTGAACTTTTTTTTCTGCCATATCTATAACCTCTTTTGTCAAACCGATTGTCATTATTCCCCAAGGCGTTTTTCTATTGCCTTGACCGCGTCCGCCGTCAAAACCAACTTGTCATGTTTCAAAATATCCAACACGTTCAAACCAACGGTCGGCAAAACATCAACATTACTAATATTCGCCGCGGACTTTTTGAAGTTTTCATCCAACGCATCCGCACCAACGAACAAAGCCGAAGAAATTTCCAACTTTTTCAACTGCTTTGCAAATGTCGCCGTTTTCGCCGCAGACAATTTTTCAGAATCGACGATAACCAACGCATTATCCTTCGCCTTGGACGACAGAGCCATTTTCAACCCCAACGCACGAATCTTTTTCGGCAAATCAATGCTGTGGTCGCGAACAACCGGCCCATGAACCACACCACCGCCGCGCATATGAACATTATAGCGTTCACCTTGACGCGCATTTCCAGTTTTCTTTTGCTTAAATGCCTTTTTACCACTGCCCGCGACATCAGAAACGGTTTTCACCGCATGTGTACCCGCGCGCGCCTTGGCCCGTTGCCATGTCACAACACGATGCAACACATCTGCCCGTGCATCCAAACCAAAAATAGAATCTTGCAATTCAATCTTGCCGACTGTTTTGCCATCAAAATTTATAACATTTGCTTGCATCTTCGTTCACCTTTTTTACTCTGCAACAGATTCTGATTTGGTTTCTTCCGCTTTGGCTTCTTCCTGGGCCGCCGCCTTTACTTCACATGTCGGAACAGGCAAATCTTTCTGCTCTTTTTTAATCGCGTCCGTGACCAGAACGAAAGTTCCATTTGCACCCGGAACCGCGCCTTCGACAAAGATTAAATTATCCGCATCATCCGTGCCAAAAACCTTTAAATTTTGAACCGTAACAGTTTCGTTACCCATCTGACCAGACATCTTTTTACCCGGCAAAACACGGCCCGGCCATTCGCGCATACCCGTACCGCCAAGCGAACGATGCGCCTTTAACACACCATGGGTTGCTTCCTTACCACCAAAGTTATGACGTTTCATCGCACCTTGGAATCCCTTACCTTTGCTAGTTGCCTGAACATCAACAAATTGCCCCGTCACAAAGTGAGATGCAACCATATTCGTCCCAACCGGAATCACACAGTCATCACTGCAACGAAATTCCACAATTTTGCGATACGGCTTAACACCGGCCTTTTCAGCGGCCACCGCCTGAGGTTTTGCGATATGTTTCGCCTTGGCCTCACGCATGCCCAAAACATTTGCGACATAGCCGTTCTTTTCAGTCGTCCGATTGCCGATAACCGTGCAATCACCAACGGACAAAACCGTAACCGCATGCGCAACGCCCGCATCATCATACAGACGCGTCATACCCATTTTTGTTGTAATCAACCCACTACGTTTCATTTTTTTGCCTTTTTTTCTGCCAGAGGTTAGAACTTTGTTTCAAAAAGTCAACAAATATCTAACGCTAACAAACCCTTACAATTTAATTTTCACATCAACGCCCGATGCCAAATCCAACTTCATCAGTGCATCAACTGTCTGAGGGGTTGGATTAACAATATCGACGACCGCCTTGTGATTGCGGATTTCGAATTGCTCACGCGATTTTTTATCAACGTGCGGCGAACGATTGACCGTAAATTTCTGAACCAATGTCGGCAAGCGAACAGGCCCAACGACATCTGCGCCGGTGCGCTTTGCAGTTTTGACAATCTCCTCCACTGATTCCACCAACACTCTGTGGTCAAAAGCCGTCAACTTGATGCGAATCTTTGATGCTGGTACCATTTTGCTTGTTTCCCTTATTTTGTCTATTTCTGTTGTTGGTCGCCCGGGACAGTTCCACGGGCGACCAACAAACATTGTTATTATTTAATAATCTTTGACACAACACCTGCGCCAACGGTACGACCACCTTCGCGGATAGCGAAACGGCGACCTTCGTCCATAGCAATAGGTGCAATCAAAGCAACCGTGATGCGAACGTTATCACCCGGCAAGACCATTTCTTTATCGGCCGGCAAAGTGATTGTTCCGGTTACGTCGGTTGTGCTAAAGAAGAACTGTGGGCGATAGTTGCTAAAGAACGCAGTATGACGGCCACCTTCTTCTTTGGTCAAGATATAAACTTCGGCTTCGAAATCTGTGTGCGGGGTAATAGAACCCGGTTTGCAGATAATCTGACCACGTTCCACATCTTCTTTTTTGGTTCCACGCAACAACAAACCAATGTTATCACCGGCTTCACCTTGATCCAACAATTTGCGGAACATTTCAACACCGGTAACTGTTGTTTTCTGTGTTGGACGCAAACCAACGATTTCGCATTCATCACCGACTTTGATAACACCGGCTTCGACACGACCCGTAACCACGGTTCCACGACCAGTGATGCTGAACACATCTTCAATTGGCATCAAGAACGGTTTATCAACCGGACGTTCCGGCATCGGGATGTATTCGTCGCATGCCTTTAACAAAGCATCGATGGATTCTTTGCCCAAACCGTCGTTCTTGCCTTCCAATGCGGAAATCGCCGAACCACGAATAATTGGCACATTTTCACCGTCAAAGTCATTTGCAGACAACAATTCACGGATTTCCATTTCAACCAATTCCAACAATTCCGGATCATTCGCCAAATCGCATTTGTTAAGGTAAACAACGATTTTCGGAATACCGACCTGACGCGCCAACAAGATGTGTTCACGTGTCTGGGGCATCGGACCATCGGTTGCCGCAACGACCAAAATCGCACCGTCCATCTGGGCCGCACCGGTAATCATGTTTTTAACATAGTCGGCGTGTCCCGGACAGTCAACGTGCGCATAGTGACGATTCGCGGTTTCATATTCAACGTGCGCAGTATTAATTGTTATACCACGTGCCTTTTCTTCCGGTGCGCTATCGATTTCATTGACACCTTTTTGTGCATCGGCACCGACACCATAATAGTGCACGATTGCGGCGGTCAATGTAGTTTTACCGTGGTCAACGTGGCCAATAGTACCAATATTGACGTGCGGTTTTGTTCTTACATACTTTTCTTTTGCCATGGTTTTCTCCTTGGGCTTTGGTTAATTTATTGTTTTTTTTATGACATCCGAGATTTGATACTACATCAAAAAAATCAAATGTCTAAACTTTTTTTACTTTGTCAGCTTTTTTATAACCTCATCTGCGACATTTTGCGGAACTTCGTCATAGTGCGACAATTCCATATACGGATTTGCACGCCCCTGGGACAAAGAACGCAGTGTCTTGACATAGCCGAACAAATTCGCCAGTGGAACGAACGCAGAAATCACCTGATTTCCAAACTGGGTTTCAATACCATTGATTTGTCCACGACGGCTGTTCAAGTCACCGATGATGTCACCGACATATTCTTCCGGCGTATTAACCGAAAGTTTCATAATCGGTTCCAACAATTTCGGCGCGGCCTTTTTCATTGCTTCGCGGAAACAGGCACGTGCCGCAATTTCAAAGCAGAGCACATTAGAATCGACTTCGTGATATTTACCATCAACCAATGTCGCTTTGAAATCCACAGTCGGATAGCCAATCAGAACACCGGTCTGTTGTGCTATCTTCAATCCTTTTTCAACCCCGGGGATGTATTCTTTTGGAATCGCACCACCGACAATTTTGTTTTCAAATTCGTAACCTTTGCCCGGTTCCAACGGTTCAAATTCAATTTTAACCTGGGCATACTGACCCGAACCACCGGACTGTTTCTTATGTGTATATTCTTCGGTAACCGGTTTGCGGAAAGTTTCACGATACGCAATACGCGGTTCACCAACATTTACATCAACCTTGAATTCGCGCAATAAACGGTCAACCAAAATTTCAAGGTGCAATTCACCAACACCGGCCAAAATCGTTTGTCCGGATTCTTCATCAACCGAAACGCGGAACGACGGGTCTTCTTTGGCCAACGCCTGCAAGCCCAACGACATTTTTTCAATATCCGCCTTGGTCTTTGGTTCAACGGCAATGGAAATAACAGGTTCCGGAACATGGATGTTTTCCAAAATAATCGGATTATTTTCATCGCACAATGTATCACCGGTAATCGTTTCCTTCATACCAACCAATGTGATAATATCCCCTGCACTGGCCTCTTTGATTTCTTCACGTTGATTCGAATGCATCAACAACATACGACCAACACGTTCGCGTTTATCACGATTCGAATTATAGATGTACGAACCCGATGTCAATTTACCCGAATAGATACGAATAAACATCAAATTTCCAACGAACGGATCGTTTGCAACTTTGAACGCCAGCGCACTAAATGGTTCTTTTGGATCCGGATGACGTTCGGCAACGGTTTCCTTGTCCATCTTGGTTCCCTTAATTGCCGGAACATCCAACGGTGACGGCAAGTAATCAACAATCGCATCCAACAACGGTTGAACACCTTTGTTCTTAAACGCCGTTCCACAAAGCACCGGAACAAAATTTTGTGCAATAACACCCTTGCGCAACAACTTTTTCAAAGTATCGTGGTCCGGAATTTTACCTTCCATGTATTCTTCCATAATGGCGTCATCAAGTGTCACAACCTCTTCAATCAATTTGTTGTGCAACTCTTCGGCCTTGGCCTTTAACTCTTCGGGGATTTCGATAGTAATTGGATGTGAACCTGTTTCATCTTCCCAAATCAAACCTTTCATTTCAAGAACATCAACAACACCCTTGAAATCGGCTTCGGCACCAATCGGGAAATTCAACACCAACGGATTTGCACCCAAACGTTCGCGAATCATATCAACACAGCGGAAGAAATTTCCACCAACACGGTCCATCTTATTGATAAAGCAAATACGCGGAACATTATAACGGTCTGCCTGACGCCACACAGTTTCAGTTTGTGGTTGCACACCAGACACAGATTCAAAAACCGCAACAGCGCCGTCCAAAACACGCAAAGAACGTTCCACTTCCATTGTAAAGTCAACGTGCCCCGGTGTATCAATCAAATTGATACGATGGTCACGCCAAAAACATGTTGTTGCCGCCGAAGTAATCGTAATGCCACGTTCTTGTTCTTGTTCCATCCAATCCATAGTCGCGGCGCCATCATGCACTTCGCCGATTTTGTATGTTTTTCCGGTATAGAACAAAATACGTTCAGATGTAGTCGTCTTACCAGCATCAATGTGTGCCATAATGCCGATGTTTCTATACATATGTAATGGTGCGGTTTTACCAACAGACATTTTCTTTCCTTTTCTTTTATATTACCAACGGAAATGCGCAAACGCTTTATTCGCCTCTGCCATTTTGTGTGTATCAATTTTCTTTTTGAATGCGCCACCGGTTCCGTTCAACGCATCACGCAATTCGCCAAACACGCGCGCCCTCATACCGCGCTCGCCACGTTTACGCGCATATTGAATCGCCCAACGAATCGACAAAGTTTGTTGACGATCGGCACGCACTTCGACCGGAACCTGATACGTTGCACCACCAACACGACGACTTTTAACTTCGACCGACGGTTTCAATGCATCCAATGCATCATGAAACGCCTTTAATTCATCACCATCGGACGCAACTTTTTTCAAATCGTCCATTGCACCATAAACTATGCTTTCGGCAACTTCCTTCTTGCCATCCCACATCAGACAGTTTATAAACTTTGCAACAACTTCATCACCATATTTAGAATCTGGCAAAACTTCGCGTTTTGTTGCGGCTTTACGTCTTGACATATTTTTGTCCTTTTTTGTTTCTTCACCCGAATTCCCGGATTACTCATACGGTTTCCCGCATGTTACTGTTATTTTGCTTTCTTTGCACCATACAAAGAACGACCTTGCTTTCTGCTCTCCACGCCCTTGGTATCCAAGACACCACGAATGATGTGATATTTCACACCGGGCAAGTCCTTTACACGGCCGCCACGAATCATGACGACACTGTGTTCCTGTAAATTATGACCTTCGCCAGGGATATACGCGGTAACTTCGCGTCCGTTGGCAAGTTTAACACGGGCGACCTTACGTTGCGCCGAATTAGGTTTTTTTGGTGTTGTCGTATAAACACGAGTGCAAACACCACGTTTTTGTGGATTTTCCAACATATCAGGCGCCGTAGATTTCACGACGACTTTCTTACGTGGTTTCCGAATCAATTGATTTACAGTTGGCATTCAAAATCTCTTTGTTATTTTTTTAACCTTTTTTCTACACAAAAACCCGCATCAGACTTATTTTGAACGGCGCAACCGCAATTATAAATCTGCCAAAATACGGCGTTTTTCTGTAATTTTCACTTTCCTTTGTTACACGGAAAGCGTCAATACTATAACCCCGAACCTGCCGGTTGTCAAGGAATTTTAGCAAAAAGTGTTAGTGCGAGTGTTAGTGGATAGTGAAATTTGAAAAACACACCACTTACACTAAACACTTACACTAACACTAAACAAAAAAACACCACCCAATCGGGTGGCGTTTTTTTGTTTATTCAGATGATTAGAAATCGATACCGAATTTAAGACCAAAACCATAACCTTCACCGGCCCAATCATTAACATCAAGGTACCCGTTTTCACCACGCATCATGGTCTTGGTCACATATGCACCAACATACTTTGTCGGATCGATATTCATATTCAGACCCAATGTCAAATCCCAATAACCCTTGTTAGATTCATAATCAACAACGGCTTCATTGTAACGATCCAAAACCTTATAATAATCCAAGGACGCAATCGCACTCCATGTATCACTCATTGTCCAATGACCGGCAACACCAAGATTCAAAATATGATTTGCCCAATATTCACCTTCTTCGCCATATTTGTTGATATACTTTGCATCATCATCGCCCCAATTAAATGCTTCGGTATTCATATAGATAAAATTCGCATGCGCGGACAATGTCCAATCATTGGTTACATAACCACCACGAACACCCGCGGCCCATTTGTACATTGTTGCGTCTTTATCCAAGAACGGAATATGATCGCCCCAAATCGGGTCCATTTCAAATCCGCCCATCACATCCAATTTCCATGCCTTGTCATTGATAACGCGCCATGTGATATCAGCACCCAATTCATTCCAGGCATTTCCATTGCCACTATACGGTTCACCTTGTCTTGGGTCTTCATTGTATCCCTTTACACCCTTGAACCAGTATGCTTCACTAACCGAAGTATTCACAGAAACCGCCAAACGGTCTGTAATACCATAACCAAAGTTTTCACCCAATGCCCACTCGTCGACATTGTTCGTATTTGAACTAAGCGCTGTTTCACTGTAAAAATGGCCTTTGGTCGGCATATACAACGGATTACCATCGATAACATTTACACTTGCGTGCGCGGCGGACGCCATCGCAACAGCCAATAAAGAAGTCAAAGCAATTTTTTTCATATTTATTCCTTTCTTTGTTTGTTAATTTGGAAACTAGAAATTTATTCCCATCTAGTTGTACGTATTTTATCCTAAAACCTAACACCCTTTCAAGAAAAAAATGAATTTTTTCTTAGCATATGAATACGCCCCGTGAATTTTGTTTGGGGCGTATCCATATTTTTTACCTTAGAAATCAACACCGAATTTCACACCGAATCCCATACCTTCATGCCATTTCCAATCACCGGTTTTATGGGACATTTCGCCGGCAACATACGCACCGACATAATGCGTAGAATCGATGTTATAGTTCACACCGAAATCACCAATCAAGCGACCGCTGTTTTTCACACCGTTATCAATTGATCCGGAATATTCGATACCAGCAACCAAATTCCAATTGCGATCAATCACGTATTGGCCATCCAAACCGAACGCGACACGATGTTCACCATCTTCGTTCCAGTTAAATGATTCCGTGTTACCATAACTAAATATCGCATGACCGGCAACGGTAAAGCGTGCGGTTGTGTAACCACCACGGATACCCGCCTTCCATGTGTAATCCAACAATTCCTTTTCCATAAAGTAACCATCATCGGCATTTTCATCATACGCATACAGCCAACCATCAATATTATATGACCCAACCAAATCTGCGCGCCAATGCCCATCTTTCAAAACGCGATATGTCGCACCCAGCGACAAACCATTCCACCCAAATATATCAAACGATTCACCTTCGGCCAAAGATGTCGCCAAATTGATTGCGAACCGATCGGTGATACCATAACCAAAATCTTCGCCCAACGCCCAATTTTCGGTTGTCTTGGTATTAGACCCCAACGAAGTTTCACTGTAAAAATGTCCAGCTTTCGGCATATACAGCGGATTTCCGTCCATAACATTAACACTTGCGTGTGCGGCGGACGCCATCGCAATAGTTAATAAAGAAGTCAAAGCAATTTTTTTCATATTCATTCCTTTCCTTTGTTTGTTAATTGGAAACTAGAAATTTCCCTTATCTAGCTAAGCATATTTTCCCATGGATAAGATTTTTTTCAAGAAAAAAGATTTTTGATAATCGACCCCAAATATGATATAATGCCGGCCGGTTTAAGTTTGTATTTTTTACCACACACGCAAACACGCACAAATTCAAAACTTTTTTAGCGATAATTAAAAATTTTTTCAAAAAACGATTCGCAAAAAACTTTACTGATTGTCAAAGTTGAGTTCGGGATTCTTCAATTTTTTTATTTCGCGCCAGTCAGCATGATTCTTTAAGTGTGTATCATAATCGGTCGAAAACTTATGTCCACCACGACCATCGGCTACGAAATAAAGATACTTGGTATCCGCCGGTTCCAAGACCGCACGAATCGCATGCGCCCCAACATTTGCAATGGGTGTCGGTGGCAAACCATTATTGCGATATGTGTTATACGGACTATCTATTTTCAAATGCCCGCGCAACAATGGCGCACCTTTCATATCGCCGTATCCATCGGTTAGCGCGTAAATAACCGTCGGGTCGGCCTGAAGCCGCATACCGCGCCGCAGCCGATTCAGATACACACTGGCCACAATTTTCATTTCACTTGCGCGCGGCGTTTCGCGTTGCACAATCGACGCAAGTGTTATTACATCATTCCATCCGGTAAGCGGCGCCGGCGGATTTCGCCGCGTGCGCAACCATTTGTTCTTGGTTTCTTCCATTTTTTTACGCGCCAAATCTAACACCGCCAAACGCGATGTCCCACGCGCAACAAAATAAGTATCCGGGAAAATATCACCATCCGCAATATCACAAACCACGCGCCAATCGTTACAATCAACATCACCCGAAAGCGCCTTGTACCCACGCAACAAATCTTTGATTTGCAAAATGGTAAGGCCTTCGGGAATAACAATTTTCACAGTCGCAATTTTTCCGCGCGCAAACATCCCCGCAATTTTCCAAGCCGACGCACCCGCCGGAATTTCATATTCACCACTTTGCACACGCCCACCCCGAATGCGAATCGCGAACTTAAACGCCATATCTGAAAATACGATTTTTTTAGAATCTAATCTTTTTGCGACCGACGTAACCGTATCCCCAGAATTTATATTAAATTGAACCGATTCGCGAACAGTCGAACGAATGCAAAGTGCATAACAAATCACGGCAAACATAATTCCCGCAATTCCAAAAATATAACGTGTAAAGATTTTCTTTTTGCGCCGCCGCATAACAGTGGGAATTATTACAAATAAAAATAATTTTGCAAATAATGATTACACTTCAAATGCTATGAATAACCAAAAATTGAAAAAATGCAATAACAATCACGGCACAAATACCCACCGTTTTTTTATATTTTGGCGCAATTCCCCACGCAGCAAAAAACGGTGCAACAATATACAAACCGAACAGAATAACGAAAAACGACACATCATTTCCGTCATTTCCAAAACCATACATAAAAAATAATGAAAGAAACGATAAACAACACGCCAGAAACCAAACCAGCGCCAACACTGGTACTAACAAAGCCCAACGAATAATATTTTGATTACCCTTTGTCATATCATCAAATACATAAACATTCTACCATAAAAAAACAAACGCAACAAACAAAAACCGCGCCGAGGGGACGACGCGATTTTAATTTATGGTCGGAGTAACAGGATTTGAACCTACGACCTCTACGTCCCGAACGTAGCGCTCTACCAGGCTGAGCTATACTCCGAACACACACAACAACAAACAAACGTTCTTTTTTTAAGAACAAGCCGATTGTAGAGCATAAATTTTCGTTTGCAACTTTTTTTTAATTTTTTTATTTGCGCGACACATTTATACTTGTTTTTTTCCCAGAATATAGCATTATTGGCAAGAAAAATAAAAAGAGGAAACCAATGTTCGCGACGCGTTTTTTAACCAAAGAAAAATTTGAAAATTACGAAGATTATCTGCAAAACGGAACACCAATTGTCCCGGAAAACTTTAACTTTGCATACGATGTTATCGATGTCATCGCGCGCGAAACGCCGGAAAAGCGGGCGATTATTTGGGTTGACGATTCGGGCGATAAAAAGTTTTTTACTTTTTCCGACCTGTCACGCATGTCGAACGCGGTTGCGAATTATTTGGTTTCGCGCGGACTTAAAAAGGGCGACACTGTTTTATTATTCTTGCGTCGCCGCTGGGAATACTGGGTTTTGATGATGGCAATGCACAAAACCGGCATTATCCCTATTCCGTCAACGAATCAGTTAAAGGCCGAAGATATTAAATACCGAATCGATACGGCGGAAAGCAAAGCAATCATTGCCTTTGACGATGGACACATTATTCCCGAAATAAAATCTGCGATTGGCGATTCGGATGTTATGTTGATATCAAACGATGAAATTGCCGATTCGATAAATACTATGCCTGACACATTTGAACGCGTTCCAAACGAAAACACCGACACAATGGTAATTTATTTTACCAGTGGCACAACCGACATGCCAAAAATGGTCGCACACAATTACGCTTATCCATTGGGACATATAAACACCGCGGTGTTTTGGCAAAGGTTGACCGACGGCGATGTTCATTTCACACTTTCCGAATCGGGTTGGGCAAAATGTTCATGGGGGAAAATGTACGGTCAATGGCTTGCGGGCGCGACTGTGTTCATTTTTGATGTTAGTGGTATTTTCAACGCGCACGACCTTTGGGCGGCGATGGCGGATAACGGTGTAACATCTTTCTGCGCGCCGCCAACGGTTTATAAAATGCTGATTCATGCGGACGCATCAAAATATGACCTTTCTAAATTGGTAAAGGCCGATGTCGCGGGCGAAGCATTAAATCCAGAGGTTTATGAACGTTTTCTTGACATGACGGGAATTGAATTGCACGAAGGATTCGGTCAAACCGAAACAACCGTTCAATTGTTCACTAATCAATGGATAAAACCGAAACCGGGCAGTATGGGTATGCCCGCCGCCGGATGGGATATAAAACTTATTGACGAAGACGGCCGCCCGGTCGCGGATGGCAAGGTTGGTGAAATCTGCATATCGGTTGCAAACGGCCGCCCGGTTGGAATGTTCCAAAAATATCACAAAAACGAAAAACTGACCGCCGCGGCATTTCGTGATGGATATTATCACACCGGCGATGTCGCATATCGCGATTCGGATGGATATTATTGGTTCGTCGGCCGCAATGATGATTTGATTAAATCATCGGGATACCGCATAAGTCCGTTTGAGGTTGAAAGTGTCCTGCTTGAACACCCCGCGGTAAGGGAGGTTGCTGTCACCGGCATTCCGGACCCATCGCGCGGTATGGCGGTCAAGGCGACAATCGTTTTGAACAAATATTTCCAAGGCACGGATGTCCTTGTGCGTCAGTTGCAAGACCATGTTCGCAACCGCACCGCGGCATACAAATATCCGCGCGTAATTGAATTTGTAGACAGTTTACCAATGACCATATCCGGCAAAATCCGCCGCGCCCTTATTCGCACACTGGACAGCGCTAAAAAAACCATCGGCCTTGGCAAAGACGAAGAGAAATAAACAACCCCACCCGATTGGGTGGGGAATATTTCTAAGATTTAATATCGTTACTCTACCACACTTATCACACATCTCTTTACAGTGAATATTTCATCACTAGAATCCGATAGGGTGAGTTCCTTCTCATCAAACGACCAATGCATAACTTGATCGCTAACAGATGTCGCAAGTTCTGCCACGTCTTCACAAATCGCGTCACTATCCACAAGGTGACAACTACCATTTCCCCAATAAGAGCCACCAAACACATAACACGCACCTTTCATAGCTCCATCTGCAATCTGCGATTTTGTTATATCTGACAAATCATCAAACTCGAACACAACATAACCACCATCGTTTAGTTCGTATGGTATAAAATCTTGCCCCAATAAACTGGTATCTCTGTGCCGATTTCCTACGTACGATCCGCTGACATTCATATTATTAGCAAGATACGCCTCTACTAATTTTTGACCTTGTGCTATTGAACCAAGTTGCACCTTTGCAAAAGTTATATTGCAATAAGCATCTTGTATCGTTGCGTCATCCGATTTACACGGATTTATCGGGATACACCGTTGCGTTTTTTCAACCCATACCAATTTATCGGGATGTTCCAAACACGTTTCTTTTATCCCCGCATTCGCGGCACTTACCACGGCCAAACCAGCCACCACGGACAACAAAGTTTTTTTCATTTTTTACTCCTTTTGTTTGTTGTTTTATTTTTTACATTCTTCCGGCAATTCAATTCCAAGTTTTTCAAACTCTCTGCACGACGATTCATCACGTTGTTCTTGTGATAGTGTATCAACTTTCATACCACCACTTCCTGCACCGCTATATCCACCACCCGATTTGGACTGTTCGATTTTTTTTATTTCGTTATGCAGTGCGATATTTCCAACAACACCGACACCGGTCGCACCAAGCGTCGCAATTCCCGCAATTTTGTAACCGCGCGTGTTTTGTTCACATTCCGCAATTTGTTTTTTTAATTCATCGCGCCGCACTTCCAATTCATGAATTTGCATATCAATATAATCCGTTTCGCCATACGCGGAAAACGCCGCAAACATTCCGACCAACAAAAGAATTTTACTTTTCATCTTTTGCACCTTCGGTTGGTTTGTTATTTGCTTTTTCTTTTTTCAGGTTATTTAGTTTCACGCCCTGCACTATCGCCGCGGTTCCGGTTGCAACCGTTCCCGCCGCACCAATCCATGTCGCCGTTTTCCAGTTTTTATTTTTTCTTTTGCATTCGGCAAGCTGGATTTCCAATTCCGATATTTCGCGTTTTAGTTTTGAAATCTGCATTGCGCGTTGCATATCTGCATCCGTAACACCGGCATCATCCGCCCACACAATTTGCGGAATAAAGAGAATTAAAAATAATAAAATATATCGCTTCATTTTTTCCCCGATTCAAAGTTCACACGATGACAGACGCCACTGTGTGGATTGGGGCTTAGAAACAATGAGAAGAATTGCGTTGCTTATTCAATATATTCGCAACACCCCAACCCTCTGGTTGGTGGTTTTCTTTATCGTCCCTAAAAATCAGGACGCTTCTCAATGGGTTTCTATGCCCAGACATGGCAACCCGCCATATCGATACACATTTTATCATAAAATCACACTATGTGCAAAATAAAAGTTTTATGCGACACCTCCCGGCTTCGCCGTACTCCTCTGGCCAGAGGAGAACTTCGTACTCTGGAATCAAGTTCCCATCTGGCTAGAGGGGTGTCTCGCTGTAGCGAAGCGAAAGCGGACGGGGTGTCGCAAAAAAACGGGCGCGTTCGCGCCCGTCACTAACCCCCGCCTCGCCGTAGCCATTGGCGTAGGCGGGACTAACACTTACACTAATTCACTTTCTTTAACACCAATGATGCATTTGTTCCGCCGAAGCCAAATGAATTGGACAGTGCGACATCGACCTTGCGTTTCTTTGCCTTGTTCGGCACCAAATCAAAGTCGCCAACCTCATCAATCGGATTATCCAAATTGATTGTCGGCGGCACAATTCCATCGCGAATGGCCAGTGTACAGAATATCGCCTCTACCGCGCCGGCGGCACCCAGTAAGTGCCCGGTCATGGACTTGGTCGAAGACATACACGCACCCGTATCACCAAACAATTTCTTTACCGCCGTCAATTCACCAATATCGCCAAGACCTGTTGACGTTCCATGCGCATTGATATAGTCAACATCCGCCGGCTTTAACCCCGCATCATTCAACGCCGCCATCATAGCACGCGCGCCACCTTCGCCACCTTCGGCCGGCGCAGTTATATGATATGCGTCCCCGGACAGGCCGTAACCCGCGACCTCGGCATAAATTTTTGCACCACGCGCGACCGCATGTTCATATTCTTCCAAAACCAAAACACCCGCGCCTTCGGACATAACGAAGCCGTCCCTGTCTTTATCCCACGGACGCGACGCATGTTCCGGATCATCGTTACGCGTACTTAATGCCTTCATCGCCGAAAATCCCGCAACACCGATTTTACCAACCGCGCCTTCGGACCCGCCACAAACCATAATGTCCGCATCGCCATGTTGAATAAGGCGCGCACCTTCGCCGATACTGTGCGCACCGGTCGCGCACGCCGTCACCATCGCAACATTCGGGCCACGCAAACCGTATTTAATCGAAACATGACCCGCCGCCATATTGATAATGCACTTTGGGATAAAGAACGGACTGATGTGGCGCGGTCCACTGTTCGCCAATTCGATACAATTTTCATAGATTGTGTTCAAACCGCCGATACCACTGCCAATCGAAACGCCGACGCGGTCTTTATCGCCGGTATATGTATCCAGGCCCGCGTCGCGAACCGCTTCGTCCGCGGCAACAACCGCATATAAAATACATTTATCCATCTTTCGTTGGTCGCGAGGTTCAACCACAGTGTCCGGATTAAACATCCCAGGTTCGTTCCCACGCACCGGCACGCCCGCAATTTGACACGCCAATTCAGAAGCATCGAAATCTTCAATCTTGCGAACGCCGGAACGCCCGGCCACAATGTTTTTCCACGCATGTTCAATACCGCAACCAACCGGCGACACAATGCCCATACCCGTAATAACAACCCTTTTCATATCATAATTCCTTTTGATAAAGTTAAATTACGCCGTAATAGTAATACGTTTTCCGCAAAAAATACAGAAAAAAATCCGCCACGCATTTGCATGACGGATAAAACACAGAACCAAAACTTTCTATGCGGCCTTTTTGGCATGCGCATCAATATACTTTACCGCATCACCAACGGTAACCAACTTTGCCGCTTCTTCATCAGGAATCGTGATATCGAATTCCTTTTCAACCTCCATCACGAATTCGACAACGTCCAAAGAATCCGCACCCAAATCGTTCACGAACGCGGCGGCTTCGGTAACCTTGGCTTCATCCACGCCCAATTTATCTGCGACAATTTTTTTTACTTTTTCAAAAGTTGACATTTTTCATCCTTTATTTTTGTTAAACCTTTTGTCACCTAAAACGACATATGCCATAAAACTATCACTTTCGGCCCCCTGTGTCAAGAAATTATAACAAATCCTAACAAAACGGCCCATTATTCAATATCGAACAAATCATCCAGTAATTCGTTCATATTATTGCGCAAATCTTCCTTGTCCCCCGCCCAGTTCAACCGCCGCGAGATAAATTTATAAACATCGTCCATTGTTAAATCCGGGATTTCGGCATCGGTAATAACGCGTTCCCACGCAACCCGCGGATCGGTCAAATGCCCATGCCCACGTCCCGGGAAAACCCAGTATCCATCCTGGGGCAAATCTTGCAACAACACAACCGCCCTATCCGAAAGCGGCCGTTCACCCCACATATCGCGATTAAAGTCCAAATCTTCCCACTGCATAGAAAAGACCTGATTCTTTGTCGCGAACCCGTAAATCAGCATTAAAAACGCCGCACTCATCGTGGCATCTGGATAATTCTTTATCGATTCAATCAATCGATTAAGGCCGTATTTGTTTAACGGTCGCACGCGCCTATTCTGTTTTTGCCGTGGCAAAGCCGCAACCGGATTCGATAACACATACCCAGTTTCCATCGCATAGCGAAAAATACTTTGCAACAGTTCTTGCATTCGCGCGGCAATCGCCGTTCCCCGAATACCACCAATTGTTTCACGAATATCATCCACGGTTATATCCGAAACATTTTTATCAAACAATGGCCTTAGATGCATATTTATCGAACGCACCAATTTATCATACGACCCAACGGACCGATGCACACGATTTTTCAAATAAAGTTGAACGAAATCAGAAAACGAAATTTTCTTGCGCTTTATCGAAACTTTTTTTGATGCGTCATCTAATACACTTGCAACTGCGCTACGTGCTTCTTCAATATCCATGTCTGGATATTTGCCAATAAGGATACGACGATCACGACCATTTATACGCTTGCGCACAAAGAATGTTTTAACGCCACGACTTGTTATATACAAACGAAGTCGCGGTTCCGAAATATCTTGGACAACATCAAAGCCCCGCGATGGCGCATTAAGGTTATCCAAAATATACGGATTAAAAAAGAATTGATGCGCCATCTCCGCTCCTTTTGCTCCTTTATTATCTTCTCTTTATACAAAACAAATTACGAATCGCGTCATTGCGCGCATGTTTGGCAACCTGCAATTCAACATACGCATTATTCCAATCGTGCGCTTCACATTTTTGGTTTTCACACTTCTGGAAAGAGTTATACAACGAACACAGTTCGCGCTTTTCAACCAAATGGCAACCACCACATAAATTGTCTGGTACAGCAACAGTCATGCTAACGACACATGCATTTTCCCACCGCCTTACGTCCTTATATTTTTGACGTGCCAAACGCAAATCACGCCAAGCGTTTCGCAACTCTACTAATGTGTTATCAAACATCTTTCGTGCCTTTTATTTATTATTTGTTACGCGTCCACAATTTGCGCCGTATAACGCGCCTGGATTCCAACAATCTATTATATTCTTTCTCTGCGTTGGCAAATTTTTGTTTTTGCATTATGTATGCTTTATTTGCATCCGCGCACACACACCGAGAATCACCACAGTGTTCCATTTCCTTATATTTTGAACATATATCATCAGGTTTGCCATAACACAAATCTATGATTACACAATGCGACCTTTTTTCCTGGTCAATCACCGCTTTTCTATCACGATTTACCGGTACCGCCGCTATCATTTCAAATTTATCAAGTTTTTTGTTTCGTATATTGCGCACAAAACGACGTTGTACCCAAATTTGCATAGTTATCAAAAAATATTGATTCAAATTTTCAAACATATTACCGACCTTTTCTTTGAATTCTGAACAAATCACGCAAAGAATCTCGACGCATTTCTTTTAGGTGCTCCAAATCAGACATAGCCCAACAATAATGCACATAATCAGCAAACATTGGACATTCATCATCATCACCATGACAAAGACCATATTCCCCAATTTTTGGACACACGGAAACAAATTCTACATCTTTGGCCGGATGTGATTCTGTCCACCAAGGAAAGGCAACGGTATTATAACGTACAAAACATCCCGTTGGACGTTCCGTATTATAATCCATTTTCTGGCAGAACACGGTTATCTTCTGACGTGTCGCCCTTATATCACGACGTTTTTCCTTAATATCCGCACATAACCGCAAAAATTCTTGCCACTTAGATTCTTTATTCTTGCTTACAAACATAGCCATTTTCTTTTCCTTTTTGTTAGAATTATTGATTCATACATTCTCTAACATCCTATTTCTTTTTTAGTCCCAAAAGGCTACGTAAATATGAACGTCGCCATGACTTCGCAATATCTAATCTTTTCATCGCCATTTCATAATCTGTGCCACAATGTGCCTTTGCTATTCTTGCGGCGCTACGTTTTTTTCTAACATCCACGCAGGCACTATGCCAAAAACCCATCATTACCCATAAATCACCGATGTCATCTTTTATCTCCAGTAATTTATATTTCATATCAATCAACATAACTCTTTCCTTTTGTTAAACTTTAAGTGCATTTATAAATGCGGATTGTGGTATTTCGACATTACCAAATGTCCGCATACGTTTTTTTCCCTCTTTCTGCTTCTCCAAAAGTTTTCTTTTACGCGTGATATCGCCGCCATAGCATTTTGCCGTAACATCCTTGCGATACGCCGCGATAGTTTCACGCGCGATAATTTTTCCACCGATTGCCGCCTGAAGCGGTATTTTGAATTGATGTCGCGGAATAAGGTCTTTTAACTTTTCAACAATCGTCCGCCCCCGTTTTTCCGCCGAACTTCTGTGGCACATAAATGATAGCGGTTCAACATTTTCTTCGTTAACAAGAATCGAAACCTTTACCAAATCAGATTGCTGATATCCCTGAACCACATAATCAAACGACGCATAACCCGAAGAAATCGATTTCACACGGTCATAGAAATCGAACACAATCTCTGCCAACGGCAATTGATAAGTCAACACCGCACGATTCCCGACATATGATATATTTTCCTGAATACCGCGCCTATCGGAACAAAGTTGCATTATTCCACCCATGTATTTATCAGGCATCATAATCGTGGCCCGCACCCACGGTTCTTCGATATATTCAATCTTTGTAATATCGGGCATATCGGCGGGATTTTCCAAGTCCAAAACTTCGCCATTACGCAGATGAACCTTATACAGCACACTTGGCACAGTGTTTATCAAACTAAGGTTAAATTCGCGATTCAACCTTTCACTAATGATTTCCATATGCAACAAACCCAAAAATCCACAGCGTAATCCAAAACCCAACGCCGATGACTTTTCGGTTGTGAACACAAACGACGCATCATTCAACGCCAACTTTTCCGCACTTTCGCGCAGTGTCGGATAATCATCGGATTCCACCGGAAAGAACGAAGAAAACACAACCGGTACCGACGGTTTGAATCCCGGCAACACATCGACGGTCGCACGCGCATCGGCAATTGTATCGCCAACCTTGCAATCGTGAATCGTTTTCATCCCCGTAATAATAAATCCAATTTCACCGGTGGAAAGCGAATCGACATTTACCATTTTCGGCGTAAAGTAACCGATTTTTTCAACCGTATATTCCGCGCCGGTCGCGATAAATTTTATCTTTTGCCCCAAACGCAAAGTCCCATCCACCACGCGCACCAACACCACAACCCCAAGGTAAGAATCATACCAAGAATCAACCAACAACGCCCGTGTCGGCGCATTTTCATCACCATGTGGCGCCGGTAATTTATGCACAATTTCTTCCAACAGTTCCGCAACCCCGGCCCCAGTTTTACCCGAAACCGCAATCGCGTCCGCCGCATCCAGTCCGATAACATCGGAAATCTGGGCACGTACGGCATCAACATCACTGGACGGCAAATCAATCTTGTTCAAAACCGGCAACATTTCCAAATCATTGTCCAGCGCCAAATACGCGTTGGCCAGTGTCTGCGCCTGAACGCCTTGGGTCGCATCAACCAAAACCAGCGCACCTTCGCACGCGGCCAAACTGCGCGACACTTCATACGAAAAATCAACATGCCCCGGCGTATCCATCAAATTTAACTGATACACTTGGCCATCGCGCGCACGATAGTTCAACCGCACAGTTTGCGCCTTTATCGTAATTCCGCGTTCGCGTTCAATGTCCATAGAATCCAAGACCTGGGCCTTCATTTCGCGCGATTCCAATCCCCCCGTCATTTCAATAAGCCGGTCCGACAGCGTCGATTTTCCATGATCGATATGTGCAACAATTGAAAAATTTCGTATGTTTTCTTGCTTCATATTTATTCGCCTACACTCTCCAAAAGTTCCTCTATCCTTGCCGCACGCTCCAAAGTATCATCATATGTGAATCTTATTTGTGGCACATATTTTTGGTCAATTTGTTGCCCCATCTGAAAACGAATCGTCCGCGTTTCTATGTCCAGCGCGCGCTTTGCCACATCAATATCATCAACCGGGCAATGAAAGAACAACCGCACGAACTGCAAACCGCCGTGCGCTTCGGCGCCAACAAGTGACACTTTGGAAATCACGGGGTCATCGGCATAATTTTTGCGCAAAATTTCCGCGACAATAGTTTGCACTTTTGCCGCAATGCGTTCATTACGATTTGAATCTGTTTGCTTTTTTCTCATTTGACGAACTCACTGCCATAATTGTATTGTAAGGTATAAGATATTCAACTATAATCAAGAAAAATTTTTTTATAAAAGGCAAAATTATGAAAGTTTCAGAATACCTGCTATCGCGTGCCGAAAGCAAAGCGTATACATGGATTGTATTCATCCTTACGGTATGCGAATCGATATTTCTGTTTATTCCGCCAGAGGTTTTTATGACCCCACCAATAATTGCAAGCAAAAAGCGTGCGATTCCGGTCGTGCTCGCGGCGTCGCTGGGGTCAATTGTCGGTGGCATTATTGCATATTGCATTGGCGCGTGGCTTTTCGATTCGGTGGGCGTATGGCTTATCAATAATTTTGCAAGCATGGAAAAATTCGAACTTGCGCAAAGTTTGTTCATCCGCCACGGTGTTTTAATAATCTTTTTGACGGCGGTAACACCGGTTCCATATAAACTTATGGCAATATGCGCGGGCTTTATGGGTTTTCCGGCGGTTTTGTTTTTGGGATTGTCCGCAATATTGCGCACGGGCCGATTTGCAATTGTGGGCTACCTGCTCTGGCGATTCCAAGAACGCGCAAACGCGATAGTAAAAAAATTCTTTTGGCCACTCACCATCGGCGCAATTATCCTCGCCGGAATCGGAATATTCCTTATGTTCGCAATCTAGTATGGATGTGCCAAACCGTAAAGCAATAATATTCCCCACAAAACGCACAAAATTGTCGCAATAATAGCTGTTATATTTTTATATTTTGGCGCAATCCATCTTGTTGTGAAAAAAATGGCACTACCCGGCAAAATAAAGAAATCAACAATTATAAAAAACATTCCCGAACGCACCCACAATCCATGAGTATAGAAAAAACTTTCTATATATGCCCCAACAAAAAACACAACCACCCAAACTGCGCAAATCGCAGGCAACAAAGCAATATACCGCCACACATTCGACGCATTTTGTTTTTTTACAGATTTTTTCATGATATTCCTTTACTATTTCTTGAAACACCCGTATGTGCTTTCTTCAGAATTTATACCAAGCATATAGTGAACATCTTTCCCATCATTTATAAAAACTATATCCAATTTAACCTGCTCGCCCGCGGCATTTGTACCATAATATGAAATAGAATTTTCACCTTGTTCCTGGGCACTCAACACGACTTTTTCGCCATTCACTACAACATTGGCAACTTCTTTGTTCGCATCAACATCCAAAGTAACCTGCGCTTCACCGGAATTATGTTCCGCATCTTCACACAATAAACCTGTTTCTTGATATCTTGATTCATTGTTCGCGCAAGATATCAATAACAATACAACCGGCAACAAAAGTAATTTTTTCATATTTTCTCCTTTTTTTACCACAGAATTATATCACAGAATCACGATACCGAACAATAGAAAACGCACTCCACCACGACACAAAAGTTCACCATCTGTCAGAAAGAGTGGCGACACCTCCCGGTGTTTCACACCGTACTCCTCTGGCCAGAGGAGAATTTTCTCCTGCAACAGAACGCAACAAAGTTCCCCTCTGGCTAGAGGGGTGGCCGCGAAGCGGACGGGGTGTCGTAATATTTTCCGAGATTTCGCCCGTCTACACTTCGTTCCGTCGCGACACTCAAATTTTTTAAGCCTGCGCTTTTGGCGCAGGCTAACAAAATTTGGTGGTGGCCCTGGTCGGTTCCGGACTAAATCCGGAATGACGGCAAATCGCATAAATGCAATTTATTTTTACTGCACTTCGTTTGTAAAAATCCGTCCGACCGGCAAATATAAAAAACACACCCTTTCGGGTGCGTTTTTTATATTTGGTGGCCCTGGTCGGACTTGAACCGACACTCCTTGCGGAACTTGATTTTGAGTCAAGCGCGTCTACCAATTCCACCACAGGGCCAGACGACTTTTATTATTTTGCGGTCTTTTTCGATTCGACCTTTTTTACCAAACGCGCGCTGCGGTTCGCCTTGTGCGCCGGTTTTTTTGCAGGTTTCGCCGGTGCGCCATTTTTCTTGATAATCGCGCGTTTAATTTCCGCCATTTCCGGTGTCAGGCGCGAAATCGGCTTTGCCATGACATAGGCATCCAACCCGCCATGTTTCGTGAGTGTCCGCAAACCCGCCGCCGAAAGGCGCAACGAAAAATCGCGTCCAAGTATATCACTGTGGAACTTCAAAACGTGCAGATTCGGCAAGAACGTGCGCTTTGTATGACGTTCAGAATGCGAAACATTCATACCGACTTCTGTTTTTTTACCTGTAACTTTACATACACGTGGCATATCTAAATCCTTTATAAATGTCGGCATAATGTATAACAAAAAACGCGCAAAGTCAAGTAATCTTTTATGCTTTTATTCCGATATGCTTGAAAAAAGCCATCTGATAATTATATATACGGCAACAATAAACAAAGGAGTCATAAATGAATCCAGAAGAAATGCAAGAAACCCCGGCCCAGGCGATTGCGAAATATACGACTGATTTTACGAAACTCGCGGCGGACGGGAAACTTGACCCGGTAATCGGCCGCGACGAAGAAATTCGCCGCACGATTCAGGTTCTTTCGCGCCGCACGAAAAATAACCCGGTTTTGATTGGTAATCCCGGCGTTGGTAAAACGGCGATTGTCGAAGGATTGGCGGAACGCATCATTTCGCGCGACATTCCGGAAAATTTACAGAACAAGAAACTATTGTCACTCGACATGGGCGCATTAATGGCGGGCGCGATGTTCCGCGGCCAATTCGAAGCGCGGTTCAAGGCGATACTAAAGGCGGTCAAAGATTCCAACGGCGACATAATTTTGTTCATCGATGAATTGCACACACTGGTCGGTGCGGGCAAAGGCGAAGGCAGTATGGACGCCGGAAACCTGATAAAGCCAATGCTTGCGCGGGGCGAATTGCATTGCTTGGGCGCGACGACACTCGACGAATACCGGCAATACATTGAAAAAGACCCGGCGCTTGCGCGGCGTTTTCAACCGGTCTATATCGACGAACCGACGGTTGACGACACGATTTCGATTCTGCGCGGACTAAAAGAAAAATACGAAGGCCACCATGGTGTTCGCATTTCGGACAGTGCGCTTGTTGCGGCGGTGCGGTTATCGAATCGTTATATCACGGACCGGTTTTTGCCGGACAAGGCCATCGACCTTATTGACGAAGCGGCGGCGCGTGTCCGTATAGAGGTTGCGTCGAAACCCGAAGAACTGGACGAAGTTGACCGGCATTTAATGCAACTTAAAATAGAGCAACAGGCGTTAAAGAAAGAAAAAGACGAAGAATCCAAAAAACGCCTTGCCGACCTTGAAAAACTTATTGCGGAAACGACGAAAAAATCCGAAGAAATGACGGCAAAGTGGCGCGCGGAACAGGAAAAAATGCGCGGGCTTTCGGACGCGATGGCGGCACTTGACGCGGCCAAGGCCGAGGTTGCATCCGCAATGCGCAACGGCGACTATGAAAAGGCATCCGCACTGCAATACGGGAAAATTCCTGAATTGGAAGAAAAAATCAAAAAGATGAACACCGAATCGCGCGAATACAAAACGGTTTTACCAGAACACATCGCGGCGGTGGTCAGCAAATGGACCGGCGTCCCGGCGGAACGGCTTTCGGTCGCAGAACAATCGAAACTCTTGAATATCGAAGACGAATTGCGCAAACGCGTTGTCGGCCAAGACGAAGCGCTTTCGGTCGTGTCGCGTGCAATCCGTCGTTCGCGTGCGGGTCTGTCGGACCCGCGCCGGCCGTCGGGCAGTTTCATGTTCCTGGGCCCCACCGGCGTGGGTAAGACCGAGGTCGCCAAGGCATTGGCGGAATACCTGTTTAACGACGACACCGCAATGACGCGAATTGACATGAGTGAATATATGGAACCGCATTCGGTCGCGCGTTTAATCGGCGCACCCCCGGGATATGTGGGCTATGACCAAGGCGGCGTGCTGACGGAATCTGTGCGTCGTCGCCCGTACCAAGTTTTATTGTTCGACGAAATCGAAAAGGCGAACCCGGACGTGTTCAATGTGTTCTTGCAAATATTGGACGACGGACGTTTAACGGACGGCCAAGGCCATGTTGTGAACTTTACGAACACGATAATAATTATGACCAGTAACCTGCCCGACATGAACGCGGTTCGCAAACAGTTCCGACCGGAATTCATCAACCGGATTGATGAAATCATATTCTTTAACCAACTGGGCAAAGACGTGATGGCGGACATCGTAAAGATTCAATTGCGCGGATTGCGTGCACGGCTTGCGGCGCGCCGCATAGATTTGGATGTGTCGGACACGGCGATAAAGTGGCTTGGTGAACATGGATATGATCCGGTGTTCGGCGCGCGCCCATTGAAAAGATTGATAACATCAATGGTCGAAGATAAAATTGCGGACCTTATACTTTCGGACGCAATTACCGAAGGCAACACCGTCCATATCACAACCCACGGAAAAGATTTGATGGTGAAATAATCCCCTTTCCCCCGGAAAGGGGTCCGGCGGAACCGCCGGGGGGTATGGGCAATCCCCTTTTCCTGTGGAAAGGGGTGGCGCCGAACGGCGACGGGGTATGGGTTTCACATTCCATCCGGTAACGGAACATCACGTATTATTTCTTTGCAATATCCCACAACCATGCGCAAAACATCATTGACATTTTCTTTGACATCTGCATCATACACGCGCAACACATGCAACCCCAAAGATCGCAAGTACCAATCGCGCGCCCTGTCATAATCTTGACGGTTTGCGTGGGATGAACCGTCGATTTCAATAACAAGGTGTAATTGCGGGCAATAAAAATCGACTATGTAATTACCGATAATTTTTTGCCGGTTGAAATCGAGGCCAAAAAATTGCCGATTTTTAACAACGCACCAAAACAGGACTTCGGCCAAAGTTGAATTTTTGCGCAATTCGCGCGCCCGTTGTTTCAAAGAAATGTTTTGTGGTAATTTCATTTGGCGAAATCATATAAGACAAAAAATATTTTTCAATCGTTTTTTACCACTACCCCACCGCGTCCCGCGGTCCCCCCCTTCGCCCGCGAAGGGGATTAATCCCCTTTCCCCCGGAAAGGGGTCCGGCGGAACCGCCGGGGGGTATGGGCAATCCCCTTTCCTGTGGAAAGGGGGGGACCGTTGAAAACGGTGGGGTATGGGCATTCCCCTTTCCTGTGGAAAGGGGGGGACCGTTGAAAACGGTGGGGTATGGGTCCATTACAGACGGGGTATGGGCGAAACTACCCCGTCGCCGTTCGGCGCCACCCCTTCTTAGGAAGTAGGGGATCTACAAAAAAACAATGGCGGGGGACCCGCCATTGTCTTGCGTAATTCAACAACAAATCTGACTTATTGTGCCATCTTGGTCCATTTAAGGGTAACCGCACCGCTACCATTGGTACCAGCCGTGCTGTCCCACGCCATAACCAAAGCACAACCACCATCATCATCGCTATCAAGATTTGTACCGGAACATTCCGCACTTGGTTGCGGAATCGACAAACCACCCAATAGCCCAGTAACATATTGCTGAACCGCATATGCCGATGCGATTTTGTCTTTATTATTTGTGGCATCACTAGATGTAGCAGAACTAATCGCACTAGCAGTATGGCCAACATTTAACAACCTAACCTCTGCGCGGCTATTCTCTGGGTTCGGAGCGACTTCAATGTAACCACCAATATACTGATTATTTCCATCAACTGTATAATCACCAACCAACTCGCTCCAATTAGACGAATATGTGTAATTACCCGCTGTACCACTTTGTGTATTATAACCAATCATGACCTTACCCGCATCACTATCAAGGATTTTCGGTTGATAATTATCTTGGGCATAATTCGTCACGAATTCATACACATTCCTGGTTGTTGGAACAGTTGTATCAACGGCACCAGTGGTCGCATTAATCGTTCCACCGGCTGTATCACCCGCCTGTAATATTGTTGAACGGATACTGCCCGCGGTGACCAAGCCAGTATCATTAGTAGCCGTTGTACCAGTAAGCGCAGACGTCGCCGCAATATGTCCACTATCAAGGTTAACGTCATACGCACTGTCGGTCGAATTCCATTTCAACGTAACATAATCTGTCGATGCTTGGGCATTTGTAGTTACCGCCTCTAACTTGTTCCACTCTGCGACATTACCCGAACCATTATGTCCAAGATACAAACTTGTGGTATCGGTCGTTGGCGCCTTTGGTTGATAACTACCAACCGTATTGGTCACGAAATCATAAACATTCTTTGATGTTGGCACCTTGTCATTTTCAGATGTCGAACTTATCGTCGTGGTGTTCGTAGCTGTTTCCGCATCGAGTAAATCTTTGACCGCCGAGGCACTAACAAGTTTCTGCCCTGCAGTAGTGTCAAGAGTTCCAAGAAGATGGGTTGTACTATTAAGTTCACCAGTCAACGCCGCCCTCGCACTTGCCGGGTCTTGTTTCAATTTTACCTTGAATTTTCCTGCATCGGCACCCGTAGTATCAACAGTAGTTGTAGTATAAGTATTATCACCGATAACTTCAACAGAACCAACCTGACCAGTCACGAATTTATATACATTTAACATAGATGGTGCATCGGTATCAGATGATTCAGAGTCAATAGTTGTAGCATTGCTACTCGTACCGACTATCTTGGAATCAACATATTGTTTTGATGTAACGATCTTGTTCTCCCCCTCTGCCATGGCGCTTTGCGCAAAAACAGCCGCGGCGAATCCAACAAAGACCAGGCCTTTCACTTGTACTTTCATTTTTTTTCCTCTTTGTTTGTTGTTGTTTTGCGCACGAACAGATACCAATTGGGTATGAATTCATAACGCATCTCTCCCCACATTTTCCGCCGGTTTCGCCGATTTTGAACATGGGTCCTTTTGTGTCCTTCACGGAATTATTATAACATAAACTGCGAATCGCCCACAAGTGTTTTTTTATGAAAAAGAAAATTTTTTTATCCCCTTTCTACCGACTCCCGCAATGACAAGAAAACGCACCACCCCGCCATTGCTGATTGCGACACCTCCCGGCTTCGCCGTACTCCTCTGGCCAGAGGAGAACTTTATTGCGTTCTGTTGCGGCCTAAATTCCCCTCTGGCTAGAGGGGTGCCCGCAGGGCGGGGTGTCGCAAATTCCCCTCTGGCTAGAGGGGTGAACGCGAAGCGGACGGGGTGTCGCCACCACTACCCCACCGCGTCCCGCGGTCCCCCCCTTCGCCCGCGAAGGGGATTAAAAAAAATGATGGCGGGAGAGGAAGCCCACCATCAATTAAGGACACAATGTAAAACAACTTTTTTCTTTCTTTTTCACTCCTATGGTTTTTTCTATACCACTCTGTTAACTAACCTGTAACTATTGCGCCATGACGGTCCATTCAAACGAAATACCGTTAGTAGTATCGTAATTTGTGACCAACGCACAATGAACTCCGGCAACCTTGCACGGATCTTGGTCACCAAATCCCGGTAATGTCGGAACAGTACTGACCGTCACAACACCATTCGAATCCGTAACAAGGGTCTTATTGGCCTGTGTAGTGGAATCCCAGTGCTGTTTCACCGCATATTCATACACGGCGTTCGCAGTTGGCAACTTATTCGAACTAGTCACAATTTCATTGGTGTTCGTACCATCTGTAACACCATGCCGAGCAATTTGGTTACCATCAAGGTTAATTTCATAAACCCCACGTGAAGTAGAATGACTAATTGTGATATACCCGGTAGTACCCTGATTACCAGTCGCATTTTCATCATACGCCTGGATAACACTCCACTGACCTTCACCAGTACCAACCTTTAGAGTTTCGTTAGTTTGGCCGGTATCAACGTGCGTTTTTGGTTGATATGTATCACCCGCATATCCCGTCACAAAATCATACACGGCCTGGGCAGTTGTAAGATCGGACCCTTCACCGGAATCCGGTCCAGTGTCATTGGTTCCGGCAATGTCCGAGGCACTTTCGGCGACCACCGAATCCGGAACGATTATCTTCCAACCAGTGATAACACTCGAATCATTTGAATCATATACGGCAATCTTTTGTGTGTGCTTTGTTACATCACCATCAATATTCAAACTGGCATCCAAACCATTAATTGCTTCGGCAACGGCTTTACCGGTAACCAACACATTATTACCTACAGTGGTATCAACATAACTACTGTCGTTACCAACGTCTTTATACGTCGTATCACCTCGGTTAGGACCTTGGGCGATAACTTGCCCGGTGGTACCAGCGAATTTGCCGTCGACATACCATCTTGATGTCACCGTCTTTTCATCGTCCTCCTGAGTCGCGCCTGACCTAATAGTCACCGGATCTGCTGATGCACTCTGCGCGAACACCGCCGCGGCAAAGCCCACAAATACAAGTCCCTTTATCTTAAGTTTCATTTTTTCCCTCTTTTTCGTTTGTTGTTGTTCTGCCCCAGCCCGGTGTTAACTAAAACACCTGGATTGGTGCGCTTTCTGTGGTATTCAAAGGTTTATTGTGCCCCTTTTTACTACCAAAGCTGCTATGTTTGTCGGCAAAGCCACCCCCATCCCCTTCTTCCCAAGAAGGGGGGGACCGCGGAACGCGGTGGGGTAATTCCCCCCAGCAACGGGAAACTAACCCATACCCCGTCGCCGTTCGGCGCCACCCCTTTCCCCAGAAAGGGGATGCCATCCGACAATTCTAAAATCTTGATTTCCCCTCTGTTTTCTTTACTTTTTCATCCTTTTTGTTTGTTCGTTGTTGTTCGAAACTCTTTTCTTTTTTGTTCCCCTTCTTTCCAAGAAGGGGGGGACCGCGGAACGCGGTGGGGTAATTTTACCCATACCCCCCGGCGATCCCGCCGGACCCCTTTCCCACGGAAAGGGGAACTTTATTCGTCCACGACGACGCGGAACCATGCCTTTTCGCCAAACTCGTCCACAGCCATAACATAACGCGAATTCGGATCCAGTTTATAATCCCCTGTCTCTGAATCTTCGGCTTGATTCTTCCACGTATCTACCCAATCAAGCGTGTCCGTTATGTCTGTCGCCATCTTTTTGCGTTCCAATGCCGCATCGTCCGCGACATGGACATTCCTTAACTTTTCATCCGCGACATAACCTTCTTCATCCACGACCAAAACCTTGTCGACATTATCCGGACCTTGGAACTTATCAACCTTGCCGGAAATATTGGTTTCCAAACCCGTAAAGTCAACGTCACCCGGGACAACTTTACCCTGGGCATTGATAAGAAGTGCTTTACCTTCGTTCTCGGTGCCTTGATCGGTTTCCACAAAATCACCCGTCGGTTGCAAATATCCCCACTGGTCAACAACCATTGTTTTACCTTCGTAATTTGCACCCTGTAACTTGTCAACTTTGCCAGAAAGGTCAACCTCACCCGCCGCCATAAAATCACCAGTCGGCCGCACAATACCATCGGCACCAACAACCAACGCTTTGTTTTTATATTCACGACCTTGCAATTTATCAACCTTGGTCGAAAGGTCAATGTCACCCGGTTTCAAAACATCGCCCGGAATAACGTATCCCGCATCATCAACAAGCAATGCTTTACCTTTATTCACAATTCCTTGGTCTTTATCAACCTTGGTCGAAAGGTCAACATTTAACTCTTCGGGGGTCACAATATCGGCCGTCGTAACAAAACCAGTGGAATCAACGACCAAACCTTGACCCGCAGCAGCAATACCTTGCTCTTTATCAACCTTACCGGAAATATCCGTTTCCAATCCTTCAACTATGTTTGTGATATTTTTTATATCATTATTGATGTTTGTAATCTCTTCGGTGTTGGTGCCACTTGTGCTAATCTGTTTCGGTGCACCAATATAACTACCGATTGATAAACGTTGCGCCGCGGATGTAGATGCCGCACGCGAAACACTGCTACCCGTTGCACCTGTACTATCACCGGCCGGCTTTGGCATACTTGAAACAGTTGCCCTTGGCGCCGACCGCAATGACCCCGCACGCGAAGCCATCCCATTTGGTACAGCCACCGAACCAGCCCCAGACGTTCCCGATGTAACATTCGACGACGCATCAGACGCAGGTACAAAACCGCCCAAAGAACGAACCGCCGGCGCCGCAATTGCATCCGACGCCCCAACCGCAAAAATCAATGCTAATAAAGATGTTTGTAAATCGAACTTCATCTCTCTTCCTTCATGACATATTATATCACGCGTTTGACCGTTCACAAAATTTGTCTGTCAAATTTTTTCTGTGCCGCGCATTTTGCGGGATGCGCGTGATAAACCGAATCGATTTTCACATTTTTTTGTCAAAGTTTGCGATTCGCTTTTTATTCCTAAAACGAATCGATTTTCCGCGGAAAACGAATCGTTTCAGGCAAAAAAACACCCACGAAAAATCATGGGCATTTGATGTCAAAAAATGATGTATTAAAATTCGTATTTAAGTCCAATCGAAATCGAATTGTCCATAATAAAACCAACCTTGGTTTCAAGCGATTCCAACGGTGCATGCTGTGGCGCCTGGAAAACGGTATGGCGCTTAATCTTTGTGTTACCGAACAATCCCGCAAAGCGATAACGAACATCGAAAATCAAACTTTCGGACAAATAATACGAATAGCCAAGCATCGCCGCACCCATCGGCGCCACCCCGGTTTTACTTGAATCGTTCGCCCTAAAGTTTTCCCATTCCATCGAAATCGTCGGAAACGCCGCACCACCACCAATTCCAAGATAAAGTCCATTCACAAAATCATGATAAATGTTCGCAGTCACATATGGAACCGACATCTTAAACGTTATACCATTATCAGAATCTTCGTATTCCGATGTGAACCCAAATTCCGCATCGGCACGCCAATCCGGATTAAACCGATAGCCCGCAACAAAATGCCCACCAATCAGCGGTTTGAATTTATAATCATCATGGTCCGCCATCATATTGACCACCGCCCCTTCGGGTGTCGCCTTATACTTGTTGGTCCAATTCAGCAAATTTACATCCAAATTCATACCAACATATCCAGAACCGCTTTTGTTATACGTATATGACCCGGAAACGGCACCGCGTCCACCATCACGCGATTGCTGATATGTCATCGTTCGGGTATTACCGTTCGTACCATCGGCGTAACGTGGTGTCCCCGCATAATTCACACGTTGGTAAGTTGTTGGCTGCCTATAATTTTGCTGCTGATACGTCGTCGTTTGCCCATAATTTTGTGGAGAAACATATCCGGCCTGAACATAACCCTGGCCGTTATAGCGCGTAGAAACCGGCGTTCCGGTCACATACCGCGACCCCGAACAAGTATTCGAAGAACAACCACCGCCCAAAGTAAAGGTATTCGAAACAACCTGGGGCGTGCCGGCAACACGTGGTGCGCCACCATAACACGCGACATCACCAACACAATACAGACCGACAAAAAACGCCGTAAATCCGCCAAAAAAACGTTTCATAAGAAATCTCCTAATATACCTTTCACACAAAACTATAACATATTTGAAAATTTTATAAAAGACAAAAAATATAGTTTTAATTTTTTTATTATGTTTTAACCTTCTTGACCAAAAAAATTTTTTTTACTAACATGCAAAGTATGGAAGACAATACTATCATTTCTTTTGCCGGTGTTGGTGCCCGTTATGACAACGATCCGGACATATTGACTGATGTTTCATTTAACATTAGTGCGGGCTCTTTTTACTTTCTGTCGGGCGCATCGGGCGCGGGCAAAACAACGCTTTTACGGTTGATATATCATTTACACAAACCATGTCGCGGAACGATAAGGATTTTTGGCGCTCCAACAAATTCTATGTCGCGTGATGAAATAACCGAAATGCGCCACAAAATGGCAATCGTGTTCCAAGAATATTCGTTGCTGTCGCATATATCTGTGTTTGATAATGTTGCCCTGCCCCTGCGCGTGCGTGGCATGGACGAAGGGAAAATAAAAAAACTTGTAACGAAAACATTGGAATGGGTCGGCCTTGCCAAGTACGCAAATGCGAATCCAAAAAGTTTAAGTGGCGGCCAACAGCAACGCGTTTCTGTCGCACGCGCCATTATTGTACAGCCGTCAATAATGCTTGCGGACGAACCGACGGGAAATCTTGACGATGAAAACGCATCGCGTTTAATGGAACTTTTTATTCAGATGAATAAAATGTTTGGAACAACAATTATCCTTGCGACACATAATTCAAAATTAATGGAAACTTACAAATTTCCGATTATGCATGTCGAAAATCATAAACTTACCTTTATGGGACCGGCGCGCGCACATACCACAACTAAAAAGGCGGCGCCCGAAATTCATGACGCGGGATATTTTGCGGAATTATCAAAACAATTTAACAAAATTGGAAATAACTAAGTATGAAAAAACCGATTGTATTTTCACTAATGGCAAGTCAATCCGTATTCATGACGGCAATAATGGGCATAATGACATTTTTGGCGGTACTGTCACTGGGGTTGTCTTTGGCGATTGGCACCGGAATTATAAATTGGAATCGTCAATGGGATGTCCACGCAACGGTTCAGGTTACAAATACAGAAAAAATAGATTCTGTAAAGAAAATCTTTGAAACGAACCAGGATAAAATCGAAGGCATGCGCCAAATTGATGACGATGAAATGTCAAAACTGATGAAGCCATGGCTGGGTGGCGGAAACGGCGTTTTGAAGAAATATTTGCCAACTATGTTCGAAATTAAATTCAAGTCAAAAGCCGATATGAACACGGTTGGAAATCTAATCGGCAACAACGCGCGCTTTATCCCACACTATGACGCGTTAAAGCCATCAATATCCGCGGGGTGGAAAATGGTAACGGTGCTTGTGTTGTTACTTGGTCTTATCATTGTGACAATCGGCACATGCATATCATTTATCGCGCGCAACACGGCAATTTTGCATCGACGTGAACTTGAAATTTTGAACCAGGTCGGCGCAAGTGACCGTTTCGTCACAAAACAAATGCAAATGATTGTGGCCCGAATCTGCACCGTTGCATGCGGCATCGGTTTTATTGTCGCAACCCCAATATTATTTGCGATATTGGGCATTGCGCGTTCTGCACGCGTTGGATTGATGGCGATGCTTGAAATATCGGGTGCCGGGTGGATTGCACTTTTACTTGTTCCGTTTGTAATTGTGCTGTTTGCGATAATGGTAACAAAACGAACAACATTAAAGATATTAAACAGTGAATCATGAAACTTTTACGCCCGTCATTTTTATTACTTGGCATATTCGTCCTTGGCGGAATCGTTTTCAAATTGACATCACCAAACGATTGCGATTTTATTCTGGATAACGACAGTATTTTCGTCCTTACGGGTGATTTTCGTCGCGTTCCATTTGCGATGCGTCAAATTGATAAATACCCCGATGCGGATTTATATATAATTGGTGCGGGACTTAATCCGCAATACCAAAACATCGAACGTGCAATAATCGAATCGGAATCGAAATCTACATATCAAAACGCACTTGCCATAAAGGGAATCGTCGAAAAATCCGGTCTTGATAGAATCGTTATTATCACAACCGAAGACCACATTCAACGCGCAAGTTTTCTTGTAAAATCGGAATTACCGGAAACACAAATTGTTGCATGCCCGGTAACATTACATGAAATGAAGCCCGCACGCCGATTGGAACGTTGGTTGGTGGAATATGTAAAATTTTTGGTAACAATGGTCGGGATAAAGGAAGGCCCGGAATCATCATATAAATGAAAAGGTAAAAAATGTTTAGAACGATTATTTTCAAAATTATACTTGGCATATATTTCGTTTTATGGGCGCCGATATTATTGGTCGTATTACCATCGCAAAAAATGACACTGCGCGCGATTGTCGCGGATGCGCGTGGCGTATTGTGGCTTGCACGGGTAATATGCGGAATAAAGTATCACATTTTTTACCCACCAACCGAAGAAAACGGAATTCCGGTCCAACCAAACGACAACATCCGAACCGATGGCAAGGCAATCATCGCATCAAAACACATGTCGATAATGGAGGTTGCAATACTTGTAACCAATATCCAAAATCCGTTTTTTATTGTAAAGCGCGAATTATTTTGGTTGCCAATTTATGGTTGGTCATTTTGGCGTATGGGACTGCAACCGGTGGACAGGACGCGTGGCGCAACCAACATGAAAAAACTTTCTGCGACGGTCGCATCACGCATAATGAACGGCCAAACACTTATTATCTTTCCCGAAGGCACACGGGTCCGACCGGGCCAGCGCATACCATTAAAACGCGGTCTGTTGTTTTTGGCCGAACAATTAAAGTTACCAATTACGCCGGTCGGCATTGACACCGGACTTTATTGGCCAAAGCGTGGCAAAATGACACCCGGCACCGCGAAAATCTATTTCGAAGACATATTGCCATCCACCGCAACACTGGACGAAATCCACGCTGCAATCAACCGCCACAGCGCATAAAAAATTTGCAACATAAGAAAAAATATGATACAATTCAGACCAAGAATGGGAGTGGGGGAATTCCACAGTTTTTTATGTAACAACAAACAAAAAGGGAAGAGAGATGAAAAAGGTTTTATGTGCAACAACACTTGCAGTTATAACGACGACGGCGTTTGGTGCGGCGTCACTGCGCGCACCACAACTTGGTGGCGCCGCAACCGCAACGCCAGCAACCGCACCGGCAACAACGGCACGTGCGGGAACAATGCGTGCGCAAACAATGAAAACATCAATGTCGACATCAAACGCGACACCAACGACAACCGCATCCATTTCTGAACCAATTGCGACGGAAACAACCGATGCACGTTTATCCTTCCTAAAAGGAATCAAAAATTTGAATTCAGGTAAAGTAAAGGATACCACCGCGGCGACCAATGAATTGAATTCTTTGAATAATCGTATCGAAGAATTGCAAAGCAAACTTGATGCCGCAGAATCGGCCCAAGCAACAGTCCTTACTGAATCAAACATCGACGCAAAAATTGATGAAAAACTTACCGCCCTTGGCACAACATCAACGGAAACATACAGCAAAACGGACATAGACAATTTGCTAAACGAAATCAAAAGAAAATTGCCTACATTTGATGACAATGGCGATAGAATGACGTGGACCGATCCAAACGGGAATTTGATAAATCAGTCCATTTGGCAACTCACAGCGGGCCCTTCTTGGTACCCTGTAACTGCAGAATTATATTACTTTGTCTCTTTACCAAGCAACCAACAATCCGTGGAAAAAATTATAGCATTTGCACGAAACAAATGTAACAATTGGGACGTTAGTCCACAAGAAAGTTTTGCATGTGGTGCTAGACAGATTAGAGTCGTTATAAATGATCCCGAATTCGGAACGGGTTACACATTTATAGTGGTAAATCATTTTAAAGGTTGGGCAGAAGAAGATGCATATCCACAAATTATACATCAAAACGGTCAAGTGATATATAGAAACCGTATACGAACCTATGAATATAATACCCTTGCGGCATTAAAGACCGCGGTTTGTGGTGAAACACCCTCTGATTGGTGCGACGTTTATGATTTTTCAGAGGGCTATGACGACGGCCTTGGCATACGTTATCTTGCAACCATGGAACGCAGGTTAAGGGAAGGATTAACCGCCGCCGAAATTCCAACCGTCAATGAAGGTGGTGACAGAATGACCTGGACCGATCCAAACGGAACATTAATTAGTATGTCAATGTTTCAACTTAATACAATACAGCAAAATCCGTTACATGACATATTAATTTACAGTGCATCCTTACCAAATACTGAACAATCATTGGAAAAGATTAGGAACTGGGTACAAAACACATGTAATCGCTGGAACACAATGTCCCCAGGTGAAATCTTGGTTTGCGGGCTATTCAACCCAACTGATGATCCGGGTGCTTTTTATGATAACGGAGCCGGTTTTTGGTGGGTCAAAGTAAAAAAAGTTTATACGGGATACAAAGCGTACCAAGATCCAGAAGTTTTTGCAAATCCTGATGGCAGTATTGTGTTCAGAAAATATCTTGAATCATTCGAATATGATACAGAAGACGAATTCCATGCAGCCGCCTGTGGTGATCGCAGCGCAGATGAATGCCAAGTATCCGGTTTTAGAAGGGATAGTTACTTTGCTGGTATAGGTCTGTATCGGTATAGGGCAACAGTGGATTATATATATGCTACAAAAAATAGCGGAGAGTAAAAACCAGTATATACCAAACAAACCGGGCGCAATTGCGCCCGTTTTAAATCCCCTTTCCGTTGGAAAGGGGTGGACGCGAACGCGGACGGGGTATGGGTTGAACTACCCCACCGCGTCCCGCGGTTCCCCCCTTCTTGAAAAGAAGGGGACTATTTACACCATGGCTTGCGGCGGCCGCCGTTATATTTGCGGCCGAATTTTTCACGAATTAAAACTTCACCGACATCATCGCCCGCCGCGTTTTTCACATTGGCATCGATTCGACCAAGGTATTTATCATCTTTGACATTACTAAGTTCAACCGTTGAACCCACCGGAATAATTTCGGCAAGTCGGTCGCGCGCCGCAACCGCACGCGCGCGTTCGTATTCACAATCGCCGTTCATTTCCGGGGTATCAACATTACGCAAACGAACACGCACCGAAACGGTTGTATCCGCATCCAAACTAACCGCCGCGGAAAAAGTATCGCCGTCCAAAATGTGCCCTACCCGCGCCGGCACCGCAAACGCCGCAACCGACCAAGCGCACATCAAAACGGCGACACAAAATCTATTCATTACGGCAACCTTGGCGACCAAGTTGGTTCCAAACCGTTCACACCATCGGGCAAATCAATGTCATACAAATTCTGCCCGGTGATATCGACACTGCGAATATGGCTTACGCGTTCCATATCGTTGTCCGTGCGTTCGGTTTCATAGTAAACCAATCGCCGCGACCCAGGCGCCCATGATGGTGCCTCCATAAACCAACCGCCGGCAAGAATCTTTTCATTTTTCCCACGCGGGTCCATCACACCGACATAGAATGTATCATCCGCCATCTTGGTAAAGGCGATGAATTGCCCGTCCGGCGACCACGCCGGCGTCGCGTACCGCCCCGCCCCATATGTGATGCGTTCTTCGGCGAGTGTATTCAGGTCCAACACATGAATTTGCTGTGAACCACTGCGGTCAGAATTAAATGCAATCTTGCGTCCATCAGGTGAATAACTGGGGCTGGTATTTATCGAATTACCGTCGGTCAATTGGCGCAACAAATTATTTTCTATATCATATTCATATATGTGCGTGATTCCGTTTTTGACCAAAGACAACGCCACATGCGACCCGTCCGGCGAAAAGCGCGGCGCAAAATTCATCCCCCCAAATTTCCCAAGCCGCCTTTGCGCCCCGGTGTTCAAATCCAAAATCCAGACCATCGGGTCATCATTATAATACGATAAAAATACCACCGATTGCATATTGGGCGAAAAATGCGGCGACATAACAAACGTTTTCGTATCCGAAAGATAGCGCAATCCATAACCGTCTTGGTCCATAATCGCCATACGCTTGGTCCGATTGTCCACCGGCCCCGTTTCAGCGATAAAGACAATTTGCGTATCGAAATATCCGACCTCACCGGTCAGGCGTTCATAAATCGCATCCGCCATAATATGCCCCAAACGCCGCACGGACTTTTTAGACGCGACCAAACTTTGCGCTTCTATTTGTTCTTGGGACGCGATATCCCACACAAAGAATTCAAGTTTATATTTGTTGTCTTTTTCCTTGCTAAGTTTCGCGGTCACCAAAATTTGCGTCTTTATCGCCGCCCAAGATTTGAACGACGGCATTTGGTCCAACTTTACAAATTCCGGAAACGCATTGTGATTTACAATATGAAAAAATCCGGTGCGTTTAAGGTCGGCCTCTACCACTTCGCGAATTGTTGCCGCATCAGACGACGACGCACCACCGGCAAGTTCAAATTTCTGCACCGCAATCGATGTCGGTTCCATTCCGCCCGCAACGATATCAACTTTTAGTTCCGCATGCGCGATATTTATATATGATAATATGGCAAACGCCAAACAGAGAATTCGTTTTAACATTTTTCCTTCCTTTGATGAAATTACCTTCGTCCGCATTCTAGATTACAAATAAAAAAAGTGCAAGCAGACAAAACGCAAAAAAAAAATACACCCGCCCCCACAACCGCCAACACGCCTGCAAATACAAAGGCCCAGACATTTGTATTGACAATTGTAAATACATTGGTATAGTGACCCGTAGATACAAAAGTATTGAACATTGTATAGAGGGACAAACCCATGCCAAATGTTATGCAGCAACTTTTCGTTATGAACATAGAATCCCTGCTGCGGGAATATGCGGCGTATCGCGCATTTAATAAATCAGATGCGGTTATAAATATGCGAATTCCACGTCCGGTTTTGGACCGCCTAAAAGAACTTGCCGCCGCCCAGCATGTTCCATACCAATCACTTATTTCGTCCGTATTATTTTCCATCGCACACGAAGACGATAAACCTTAACCCAAGGAAAAAAACAAATGCAAAACACAATCATCCCAAACCAAGACATATTTGAAACACTAAATTCAGCGCGTCAAAATAAACGTGACTATATCGCAATGTCTTTATGGCCAGATATCCCAGGGACAAAAATAACCGCCACCACCCACGAATTTTGGTCGTTGACGACTGTCCTTGGCACCATAAAAAATTTAGATATCAAAACATATCAAAGCAGTTCCACCATCGGAAATATTTTGCGTAAATATGCCCCGACCGATATGCTACCCGCGCAAAAATTCGAACTTTTGCATAATCATATGCACGTAATCGAAATTACCGACAAAAGCATGAACGCGGAAATATCTCGCTATGCTGCATGGGCGATTATGAAAGAAATTGGTAAAAAATATAATACAACATTCCAACAAGAATACTTTTTGACACCAAATCCAAACCCTGGGCAAATTTTTGCACATACCCGTCAAATTGCGCGCATCGCCACACGCGACACTGTTTCAAAATATCAAAAACAACTGAACGGAATTTTGGGTCATTTAACCAAGCAACAACAATACTTTGCAGATTTTCACAAACAATTATCAGGATGGCTATTCCCAAACACAACAATAAAAAATATACAACGCCATTATCACATTTCTGAAAACAAACCACTTGCAGATTATATGAACGACGAACTGATTACCGCATTTGCAAACGCATTAAAAAACATCGTAGAAAAATTCGATAATTTGCCACAAACAAAAAAGACATATGATAACCTTTATCAAATCGCCCAACAAGAAATGACCGCGGCACGCCAACCATTTATCAAGGAAAACGATGCCCCGGAATTAAATATCTGCACAACTTCGGTTGACGGTGTTATTGCCGACCGCAAAAAACGCGAACAGACATTTGTGAATAAATATATTTATGAAAAAGTCAGATAAAGAAAAAACGGCGCGAACCGCGCCGTTGAATTTTATTTGTGGTTTTTATTTCAACGCGGTTACAACACAACCAAAATAATCCTGTCCGGCACTGGACCCAACAAATTGTAAAATCATACCGACACCAAATAAAACAAAGAAACCAACAAACATCCCAATTCCTTGGTCCTTTAACTTGTCTTTCTCCACCTTCCCATCCTTAATCCAACCCCATGCCCAATCCATCAAAACAAACGCCGCACCAATAAACGCAAGTGTCCGCAACGTTTGAATCACCGGGCGCAAACTCTCAATCAATTTGCATGCGCCTTGATTTTCCACTGCAAATGCCGGTAAATTCGCCATAATAAATGTTGTCGCAATCAAAAAATACTTTGAAATCTTTTTCATCTTAAATCTCCTTTTCTCCACAATTCTATCACAAAACAAACCATGTTTCAAATGAAAAATGGGGCGTAATCCCCTTTCCTGCGGAAAGGGGTGGTGCCGAACGGCACCGGGGTATGGGTAAAAAACTACCCCACCGGGTTCCACCCGGCACCCCTTCTTGAAAAGAAGGGGACCCACCAACACAAAAAACACCGCCCGTGTGGACGGCGTTACAACCAACAACAAACAAAATCTTATTTGTCCGTCAAGGCATAGAATTGACGCGAAACCGGAACCAATTCCGCCTTGCAATCACAGCAGGGTTTTTCCACCGCAACCGGCTTTGGCGCCGCGACCGGTTTTAGTTTACGATTTGCAACCGTCGCCGGAACCAAGACATGACGGCTGTTACGGTCCATACGACCCGCATTATCACGAGTAAACAAATCTTCGCAACGTGTATTTTTGTAAACGATGCGGTTTTCGTCATCAAATTCTTCAACCTTGTCCGAGAATTGTTCTTCCGAAGATTCTTCCGAATAATACACGCAATTATCACCGCGCTGAACATAGCGCACGCCGCCCTTGTAATAATCATAGTAAGAACAACCAGTAATCACGCCGGCGACAATCATAAAAGACAAAATTTTCTGCATTTTTTTTCCTTTGTTTGTTAAACCTCTCCGGCCCCCGATTCGTTCGACTGTATTGTCGCATAAATGACCGCCATGTCAACGATTTTGTTTATAATTAGTGCAAGTGTTAGTGGACAGTGTAAGTGGGGGCAAGTTCCCCTCTGGCTAGAGGGGTGGCCTCGCTGTAGCGCAGCGAAAGCGGGCGGGGTGTCGCCCCCCTAACCACTTACACTAGCACTAATCACTAAAAAACATATTGCACCAAAAATAAATATGCTCTATCGTGCATCTG
This sequence comes from Alphaproteobacteria bacterium, assembly GCA_017616785.1. Lineage (GTDB taxonomy): Bacteria > Pseudomonadota > Alphaproteobacteria > Rs-D84 > Rs-D84 > Enterousia. The sequence goes on along the minus strand of JAFZXK010000022.1, from coordinate 84,586 downwards.
AGGGAAATTTTATGCTTTACGAAAAATTCGGTCTTGTGAATACACGCGATATGTTCGCCGATGCCATTGCGCATAGATATGCCATCGGCGCATTCAATTTCTATAATATGGAAACACTTATCGCGGTCACATCGGCGGCACGCGAAACAAATTCGCCGGTTATATTGGCGGTTTCCGAATCGGCGTTACAGTATATGGGCGATGATATGCTGATGTCCATGATTGCCGGCCTGCGGTTATCACCAAATGAACAAATCGCACTGCACTTGGACCACGGACATTCGTTTGAATCGTGCACCCATGCAATCGACATTGGATTTTCAAGTGTCATGATTGACGCAAGTGCCCTATCCTTTCGCGAAAACATCGCGCTTTCCGCCCGCGTCGCAAAATACGCACACACCCGCGGTGTCGCCGTAGAGGCCGAACTTGGCGCAATCGATGGACACGAAGACGAAAACACAACATCATCACGAAAAGTTTTCACCGACCCAAACGATGTATATGAATTCGTTGCACAAACAAACATAGATTCACTTGCCATCGCAATCGGAACTTCGCATGGCGCATACAAACGCCGGTCCGATTCGGAACAGTTACGATTTGATATCCTGGGCGAAATCGCACACATATTACCAAGATTTCCACTTGTTTTGCATGGCGCGTCCAGCATCCCAGAAATACTTGTCAAAACCATAAATCAGAACGGCGGCGACATATCTGCGGCACGCGGAATTCCAACCGACCAATTACGTCAGGCCGTTTTGATGGGAATTTGTAAAATCAATGTGGACAGCGATTCGCGCCTTGCGTTCACGGCGGGTGTGCGATTGGAAATGTCCGAAAATCCATGCGGGTTCAACCCACGCGAATACCTGGGGCTGGGGACCAGTGCGGTTTATGAAAACGCCATAGATGAAATCACCAATATTATGAATTCCGCAAATAGATTGCATTAGTGGAAGTGTCAAATTACCCATTCACCGAAATAAATTAGAATAATACAGATGCGGGTTTTAACAACGGCGAAGTGTAGTCAACCTACATGAGCCATTGTTAAAACCCGCAGATGTGTTGTTATAATTTATTTCGCCCGTTCGACATATTCAAGTGTTTCAGTATTCACAACTATCTTTTCGCCCTGTTCAATGAACACAGGAACCTGAACACGAACACCGTTATCCAAAATTGCCGGTTTGCCACCACTGCCGGTTGCGGTTTGGCCCTTTAACGCCGGTTCAGTTTCTTCGACGGTCGCGATGACGGTTTTCGGCAAAGACATAGACACCGGTTGACCTTCGACAAAATTTGTTTTCACCGTCATTTCCGGCGCAAGGAATTTAACCTGTTCCCCAAGCGCATCAAGCGGCATCGTAAATTGTTCATAATCATTAAGGTTCATGAAATACGCATCTGTTCCATCAGAATACAAATATTGGCATTCCACATCTTCGACCATAAGTTTTTCAACCTTGTCTTCGGCACGCCAACGATCGCCGCCCTTGTTTCCCGTATCAATATCGCGCAGGTCCGCCTGAACAAACGCACCACCCTTGCCCGGTTTTACTTTGGTAATAGATGTTACCGTATAACGCCGCCCGTTGTGCGAAATAACCCAACCGACCCGCATATCATTTGCTGTCACAGATGCCATTTTTAACCTCTTTGTTTAATTTAACGCAAAGAATTTTACAGACATTATATATAAAACGCAAGTTTTTTGATTAGAAACGATACATCAACCCCAACTTTACAATCGGAAAGTATTTTACTTTATCCAATTCACTTTGTGCGTCATGCCGCGTATCTTCGACATCGGCCGCCAATTCGTCCGGGTCAACCAAAGCCCAATCCGCACCGTTCCATTTATACAGGTCATCCGATGGCACGTCCAAACTTAACTTTGCAACCTTGCGCGTAAAGACAACACCCGCATCAAAATAAATTTTGAATCCGGCAAAGACGCCCAAATCAAAACCCGTTCCAACATACGGCCCATCATATTTCCAATTTGCGGTCGCACTTGCCTGATTCGGTCCGTCCATATATTTATATCTATTGCGCCCCAGGCAAAATTCACCCTTTTCATCGCCGCCAACAACACGCGCCGTCGCGTCAAATTGCCCACCATAGTACCCACCACTTATGCGCCATGCACCCAAAAACCAAGTATTCCCAAACGGGTAAAAATCCACCATACCGCCGAAATGTTTTGCCTCTATCTCAAACTCCTTAACACTGAGGGAATCGCCGACTTCCACATCGCGATCGCCGATTATATGATTAGCCGCCGAATTAATCCCAGAGCGCACAATTTTCGTCCCGGCGAAATCAATTCTATACCCAAAACGTTTGCCCCAAAAAGATTCGGCATCTTTGTTCACATACCCCGTAAAGGCGTTCATACCCGTGGTCGCAGACACCCCGACACCAAACTGTGTCCCTGTCGGATACGCCCCCGCAACCGTCGGAAAAAAACACAAAACAGAACAAAATTTCAAAACCTTTCCCAACGAAAAAAATCCTTTCAACATAAAACTAAAATAAAACAGAAAAAATATCAACCAAGAATTATACTTTCATCTTTTTTTCAGGTGTAATTTATGATATAATTCAAAACATGAAAACAAGAATATTTATTTTATCATCGCTGTTGTGCGCGGTTGGCGCGGGCGGCGCATTTGCATCGGACAGTGAATGGGACGATGCGACAATATCATATGACCCCATCGCGGACACCGCCGGGACCGAAGTTTATCGTGATGAACAAACATCCGTTTACATTGATTATCCGGATTCCGGTTACACCGACATATCGGTATCCCAGCAATCTGAAACGGTCGACACCGCGGAACAGTATGGCCAAGATTATCAATCTGTGGAAATCAGTCACACCCCCGGCAACAGAATTATTGCGAATAACCAGGGCGGTCAACAAAGTGTTCAGATAAATCACGCCCCTGTAACGGCAACGGTTGGTTCACGTGGCACGACCAATGGCCGCACGGCAAAAACTGGCCGCGCGGCGGCGGATTATTCTTCGTCGAATCTGGTTCCGATGCGCAATGTGAAACTGTTTTCTATAAAACCGGTTCAGGCCGACAATTTGCCACCGGTTTGGGACGGCACAGATGGAAACTATAAACCCGAATCGTATGTGAAAACTGTGGATTGGCGCAACGGCGTTCCGATTTGGGACGATTCGATTTCTGATTACCGGACCAAGGATTTTCGCGATTGGATGTTGATGCGTTTGCCGGAACTTTATATCCGTGATTCGAACGATACGGAATTGGTGGACCTGTACGCCCAAACAATGGCCGAAGCCGCCGCGACCAACGCGCGCATCGAAGAATTACTTGGCAATAAACAGGAAATAACCACACCGGACATTAAAACTTGCGACCGCGACCCAGACATCACAATGACGACAACATTCAAAACGCCTTGCGATGAACGCTATACGGCCCAAGATTTAACGATTCCAGTTCAAACCGCATTCGGCGCCGGTGTCATTGGCATTGATGATGGTTGTCCATTTGATACCGAAACAGAATGTAACATTTGGCGTCGTAAACCAATTATTCGCGAAACTGTTTCACCACGCAGTCCAAAAATTCGCGGCATAAACATGACGGAAATTTTGTTCACATTTAACCAAACCGGAAATTTAGATGCGAATTCTGTGGCGGCGGCACCGCTGCTGGACCGGTATAAAATGCTTATGCGTTCGGCGTCGGCATGTTGCACCGAAGGCATGAAGTATTCATTAAAACAAGCGGGCGCGTCAAACGAATTGATTTATAAATTCTTGGCGGACGATGCGAATTTCTATAACATTGGTGGCCGTTGCCTAATGATGTCGGACGCGGAAATAGACGAAAAATATTCCGGCACCGCAACCGCAATGACAATCGCGGACGTGCGTAATGGTTGCCTGTGCCGCGGGCGTCAGTGGTTTAATGCAATGCTTGCACCGTTTGTAGATTTGTGGAACGCAAGTCCGGAATTTGAAAGTTCACCATTTTATTGGACATACATCGACGGCCTGCAACGCGAAGTAACCGTTGCAATCAACGACGATGTGAAAAATGTTTTGGACCAACTTGCCACCTGCCCGTAGTTTTAGTGATAAGTGTTAGTGATTAGTACCGGGCGCATTCGCGCCCGGTTTTGTTTCAATCACATAATCAAACCCCACCCGATTAGGTGGGGTAAAAACAACGCACGGATAACATTTATTCTTTCATACAATCATCATATGAATAACAATCCATCTTTGATCTAAAATAGAATGTAACAATATTTTCTGACTTCTTATCCGTCCCCAATATCGTCAGTTCTTTTAAAACTTCATATGGAACCACAGGATTTTCACAATCAATCGCCGCAAAACCTTTATCGTTATAATATTTTTCACCGTTACCACCAAATGCTCTGCAATACGCTTTTAAATATTCAGTTGCAGAAGATCTACTAAGATTAGCATCGGCAAATTTGTAAACCATATACGAACCCAAGTTGGTATCAGAAAAACCTATGTAATTCGGTTCAGAAACCCAATCTGATTTCATATCAACACCACCAAATCCAACTCTTACATACTCTTTTGCTGAAATAACCATCAACGCAGGTATATAACTAAGACTAATGTCGGCAAAAGTTACCTCATCACAATAAGCACGTTTTATTTCCATATTATCTGAATTACACGGATTTACAGGAACACAAGTTTTGGTCATCTCCACCCACACAAAATTCGGGTTTTCCTCACAATCTTCACGTTGTCTGTCCAAACTTGGAACAGCAAACGAACTCCCTATAACCGCCAAACCGGCGACAACTGACAACAAAGTTTTTTTCATTTTTTCTCCTTTTGGTTTTGTTGTTTTTATAGAAACACTTTACTTTTCGCATGGGCAACCGTCCGCGGCACAACAATCTGTATCATGATCACAATTTTTTACTTTATAGTTCGTCATTTCACACTGCCGTTCCCACGAACAAATCGGGTCAGATGCGCATGTATCTTCAGTTACAGTATTACTGACCGAACCACGCCCACTGTACCCACCACCGTTTTTTGATTGTTCAATTTTTTTGATTTCATTATGCAGTGCGATATTTCCAACCACACCGACACCGGTCGCCCCAAGTGTTGCAATGCCCGCAATTTTGTAACCGCGCGTGTTTTGTTCACACTCCGCAATTTGCTTCTTTAATTCATCGCGACGTTGTTCTAATTCATGTATTTGCATATCAATATAGTCCGTTTCACCGTACGCGGAAACGCATGCAAACATTCCAACCAAAAGTATTATTTTACTTTTCATCTTTTGTCCCCCCGGTTGGTTTGTTATTTGATTTTTCTTTTTTAAGGTTATTTAGTTTCACGCCCTGCACTATTGCCGCGGCGCCGGTCGCCACCGTTCCCGCCGCACCTATCCAGGTCGCCGTTTTCCAATTTTTATTTTTTCTTTGGCATTCCGATAATTGAATTTCAAGTTCGGATATTTCACGTTTCAATTTTGAAATCTGCATCGCGCGTTGCATATCATCGGTATCGGCAACACCAACATCATCCGCATGCACAATTTGCGGAATAAAAAGGATTAAAAATAATAAAAGATATCGCTTCATTTTTTCCCAAACTTTTTGTCATGGCGGTTCTGAAACAAGTTCAGAATGACAATTATTTCTTTTTTGTCATGGCGGGCTTGGTCCGCCATAGGGCTTTCATGCCTTCCCTATTGCGGCTCGGGGGCCGCAATGACAATTATTTTCCCCCACTAACCACTTGCACTAACACTAACCACTAACTAAAAAACCACCGAAATTGCTTTCATGTGGTTGGAGGTTAACGACTATGTTCCGAGAAAAATAGTGGGTTTATTCGATATATTCACCGCCCTCCAACCACCTTGGGTTGGAGGTGTTTTTTGTCCCCACGGACACTCGGAATCTAAGGGTCGTTACACCCCGCCAATGGAATTCCCACCAGCATAAGTATTGTATCATAAAAACATACTCTGTGCAAGATAAAAGTTTTATCGACACCCCGGCGGGTTCCACCCGCCACCCCTCTAGCCAGAGGGGAATTTTGGCCCGCAACAGAACATAAAAAAATTCCCCTCTGGCTAGAGGGGTGCCCGCAGGGCGGGGTGTCGCAAAAAACGGGCGCTTTCGCGCCCACACCTACAACTAATCACTTACACTATCTTACATCCGCATTGGCATAAGGATGAACAGTGCATCGGTATCTTTGTTGGTTGATTGTATAATCGTCGGCGAAAGTGGGTCCTGCATTTCCATCTGAAATTTTTCACCTTCGACCTGACCGGCGACATCCATAAGGAACTTTACATTAAACGTAACCGTAAATGATGCATCGCCATTATATTCGACATCCAATTCCTGGGTCGCGGTTCCGGCATCCGGACTTGACGCGTTCACAACCAATTTATTCATTGAAAAAGTCAACTGAACGGACTTGGTTTTATCAACACTTGCCACCGAAACCAAGTCAACCGCATTAAGGAATTGCTTTCTGTCCATAATCGCGATTTTATCATTACCCTTTGGAATAACGACGCGATAGTTCGGATATTGCGCATCGACAAGTTTACTTGTCAAAATCGCCGCACCAATCGTAAAGCGCGCCTTGGTATCAGACAATTCAACATTAACATCGTCAACGGTCGCGTCTTCTAATAACTTTGACAATTCTCCAATCACGCGCCGCGGCAATATCACAGACGGCATTTCCGCCGAACCCGCCGGCGCCGGCATCGCGCAAAGTGCCATACGCTGAGCATCCGTCGCGACCGCGGTCAATTTGTTCGAACCGTCGTCATTTGCAATATGGAAATAAATACCGCCCAAATGATAACGCACATCATCGGTTGGAATTGCGAATTTTGTTTGATTAATAAGGTGTGCCAAATCACCCGTTGTCATTTGAAACTTGGTTGTTAAATTACTGCCCGCCATGGCCGGGAAATTTTCCGCCGGCAAAGTCGGCAAATGAAACACCGCGCGACCACTGGACACCACCAATGAATCACCCGATTGCTTGAACGAAATTTCGGCATCGTCCGGCAATTTACGCACGATATCATATAACATCTGAACCGGCACAGTTATTTTGCCACCCAATGTTACATCGGCCGCAACATGTTCAATCAATTCCAAATCAACATTTGTCGCAGACAACACCAAATCATCCGAAACATCCAACTTTACATTCATCAAAATCGGCAAAGTCGCGCGCTTTTCAACAATCGATTGCATGTGTCCCAGTGCACGAATTAAAACCTGACGAAACACAGAAAATTCCATTTCACACTCCTGTTTGTTATTCCTGTTTCTACATTCCTGGGGGTAATTGTATCAAAAAATGCCGATTCGGTGCAAGACCAAAAGAAGCGAGCGGGCCATTTGACAAAAATACTTATTTGACCGATTTATTCAAAACACTATTCGCCAAATCTTCGGCCGATTCGTTCATCCATTCAGGGTCGTGCCTGCGTGATGGCGCACCCTTTTCAAGTGCGGTTTCGCACGGATGGTCATCCGCCAACCAATTTTCAAGCAAATCCCCGGCCAGCAATCCAACACCCGCACCCGCGACCAAACCAATACCACCCGTAAGCGGCGCAAGCAAAAGTCCGATTCCCGTCGCCGAAAGTGCCTTGCCCGCGACGGCCGCGCCACTTATTTGAATATCTGGTTCGGCCAAATTTCCGGTTATGGTTATGGTGTTCACAACACTGCCGGTTATCGACAACTTTATTCCGCGCACTGGCACAGTCGTAAGTGAAAGGTTCAATGTTTCTTCACCTAAATTCAAATCGCCACCAAGACGAATATTTATCGCATTTGTTTCAATCGCCACACCATTTTTTATTTCCGCCACACCATCACGCAATTTCAAATTCGCAACTGCGCCACTTATCGTCATTTGGTTATATTTTTTATCAGATGTGAACATATCTTGGATACTGTGCCGCAAAGTGGTAAGGAAATCAGAACCATACATATACGAAACCAATTCAGAATGCGCATACCCTTTGCCCACAGAATAAACACGCACCGGTCCGGTTATAGTCCGCATTATACCCGACATATCAAATCCATCGGCACGAACATGTGTTTCAAAATCAAGTGGTAAATCAGATATAAAATTATTCACATTTACTTGCTTTAATATTTGACCAACGGTAATGCCCTTGCCTATGCCACCCATTTGCAAGTACAAATGACCATCCGCATCAACCGTTCCATCTATCGCGGCCCTAATATCACCGGCCGCAAACTTTGTATTCGCATCCGCACGCAACACGCCATCACGCGAAGTAAATTTCACTTTGAAATTATCAAGTGACAAATTGCGATAAACAACAAACTTTCCCAAATCAACATTTATCGACAATCGATTGTCATACAGATACTTTCCAAACAGCGGCATATCATGAAACACATTTAGTTCACGATTTGTTGGACGCACACCACCATAAAGTTCCGGGAACAATTCTTTTAGAACTATTTTCTTTGATGACAAATTTACATTTATATCCGGCTTTTTTTTGCCCCAATCTATCGAACCGGACAACTGTATATCACTGCCACGAACCGAAACCGAAGATTTATGCAAAGTGAACTTTTGTCGATCTAATCCACCCGATATATTTACCTGTATTGCGGGCATATTCGGGAAATCCAGGTTCAGCAATTTTCCAATCGGCCGAATATCGGGTATATCGCCTTTGACCACAAAATCTATCGGTATCTTGCTTGTTCCCTCCAATGCAACATTTGCCGTCAACGCATCGCCATCGGACGAAAACGCAAATTGAACCGGATACACTTTTCGTTCTGCATTATATTTATCAAGTGAAATAATAAATGGTACCAAATTAGATTCATCTAACTTTATCCAACCGCGATATTCACGCGTATCGGGCCCGGTCACATAACGTATATTTATACCCGGGACATTATATTTTTCACCACCAATATTCACATCCAATCCGTTCACATTTAATCCACCAAGACCCGGGTCAACAAACGGATATTCTGGAATCTCTTTTTCTTCCTCTACGCCGGATTCCTCCGTATAGGTCAATTCATCATCATTTTTTATATCCGGCAAAATCAATTCGCCTTTGGCATTTTTATCAATATATACTTTCGCATCATTTACACGAACACGTTGAATTGTTGGTCGGCTTGAAAACAAAGAAATTAAATCCAAACTAACTTCTATTGTTTCGGCCTCTAATAAATTTTTATGTTTCGCACCGGCCGCATTTGGAACGGTAACTTGACGCATCGTTACACGCGGCCGCAACGAAAGTTTCCACGAAACATCACCCATAATTTCAATTTGCAACCCCGTTGACGCACGCAACACATCAAGTAAATTTTTCCGCAAAACATTCATATCCATCTTTGACAGCGCGGCAACAATCGCGACAACCAACACCGCAAAGAATAAAAATATTGCGCGTGCGAATACAAAAAATTTTCTTTTTCTCTTTGTCATATTTTTAATCTTGCCCTTATGGTAATTCAAATTCCAACAACTTCATCACCGCCGCCATAAAATCCGGCACCGGCGCACGAAAAGTTACCATACACCCCGTCGATGGATGTTGAAATGTAAGTTTATACGCAAACAAAAACAAATTGTTTGTGGCAAACATAGATTTCAATCCGTCGGCAATTTTCTTATTACGGCCATATAAATCATCACCAACAATCGGCGCATTTAACACATACGCACTATGTAAACGCAATTGATGCGTACGCCCCGTCCTTGGCGAAAAAGCAACCCAAGAAAGCGCACCCGGCACGCGGGACAAAACACGATATTCCGTAATCGCATGCGCCGGACGCGCGCCCGTTCCGTTTTCCCGTTCCGGCGAATCGAACACGCGCCCCTTTAACAAATAATCATCTATGACGCCACGCGAATTTTTCACATCACCGTTTAGCAACGCGACATATTCTTTTTTTGCGGTTTTACTTTGAAAAGCCCGCGATAAAACCTGCGCCGCCTTTTGATTTTTTGCAACGACCAACAAACCACTTGTTTCCCTATCCAAACGATGAACAAGCGAAATTTTATAGTACGGGAAAAGCGCGGCCGCCATTTTATCAATTGATTTTCTTATGCCGCTTCCACCCTGCACTGCAAGGCCTGCGGGCTTGTTAAAAACAACAATATCGTCATCGTTATAGATTATCGTATGCCGCAATTTTTCCAAATCTGATAAAGAAAATTGTTCGCCTGATTCCGTCTTTTTGGGCACTTCGGCAAATTCACGAATTGTTGGTGGAATGCGTATGACATCACCCGCATGCAACACTTCTGTTCCGCGACAGCGCGATGAATTCACACGTATTTGCCCACCACGACAAAGTCGATAAAATTCGCGATGCGGCATAGATGGAAAGTTTCGACCAAACCACCGCAGAATCCTTGTTCCATCTTCGACCGCCGAAACAGTTACGGAATCCGCCATACAACTATTCGCCATAAGTTATTTTGATAACATTTTTACCGTCTTCTAAACGACAATTTCCGCTTGCACCGCTCTGCTTGCCATCAGACGCCAAATACCCAACCGAATCAGACCACGCCTTGGTTATAAAATATTCGCAATCGCCCTGTGAAAGCCCATTTATCGTTACAATAAATTGCCGACTGTTTGCCGGGTCAACAGCCAATTCATATGTTCCACCATACGGATTTTTCGCCGACATTCCAATTGCACCGAATATAGTCGTGTTATCTATGTGCGAAAAATCGTCATATTCGCCAAGCAATTGCCGCACCCCGGTTACCATTTGCAGCACTTCTTCGTTCACCGTGTTGCGCTTTTGCGTCCGCATCGCCGTCGATATAAGACCGATTGCACCAACGGTCAACACACCCATAATGGCAAGCACACCAAGCATTTCTATCATTGAACGTCCAGATTCCATTTTCATTTTTTAATCCTTTATTTGCTATTTAATTTCTTTTATTTTATCATAAAAAATATGAAGATTCAATTCTGTGATTTAATTGAAAACGCACCGGGCTCACCCGGCATTTACCGCATGTATGACGCGGATGGGAACTTGCTTTATGTTGGCAAAGCAAAAAATTTATCGAATCGATTGCATCAATATGTGGATATTTCGAAACTTGAAATGCATAAGCAAGTTATGCGCACAATGGTCGCACGCGTTGAATGGGAAATCACACCTACGGAATCAGATGCACTTATACTCGAAGAAAAAATTATCAAAACGGAAAAGCCGAAATATAACATCATGCTGACCGATGGGAAAATGTATCCTATGTTGGCATTGACCAATCATAAATATCCGCGTCTGTTAAAATTCCGTGGAAAAATTTCCCAGCGACGCGATGTATACGGTCCATATCCGTCGGTTCACGCGTTAAACGAAACAATAAAAATGATTCAAAAGGTATGTCGCCTGCGCACATGTACCGATACATTTATGAAAAATCGCGCACGTCCATGCCTGCTTTATCAAATCGGCCGATGCAGCGCACCATGCGTCCAAGATGTTCCAGATTACGACGAAAATGTAAAACTTGCACGCCGAATTTTAACCGGCGACAGTGAACCAATCATAAACGAATTATCCGAACAAATGAAAAGATGTTCGGTGACAATGGACTTTGAAAATGCCGCAATTTTGCGTGATAAAATTGCCGCGATGACAAAAACATCAATTCACGGTATACGCACGTATCCGGCGTATAGCGAAATTAAAGAAAACGATTGGAACACAACAATAAATGAAATGGAAAAATGGATTGGGAAAAAAATAACCTATGCCGGTGTATTTGATAATTCACATTTGTTTGGAACAAATCCGGTTGGCGCAATGATAACATTTGGACACGATGGATTTATAAAATCCGGCTACCGACATTTCAAATTACGCGACCGCGCACGCGCCGGAAACGACATTGCAATGATGGCGGAATTTGTCGAACGCGCCGTACAAAACAGCCCCGAAATTGATTTAATCATTGTTGATGGTGGTCGCGCGCAATGGAACATCGCGCATAAAACCGCACCAAATATTCCCGTACTTGGCGTAACCAAAGGCGCGGTCCGCAACGGTGACGAACATTTTATAATGCCGGACGGCACCGAATATCGCGACATGGCCAAGGATTCAAAATTATTTTTGCTTCTTCGACGCGTTCGTGACGAAGCGCACCGGTTTGTGATAACATATCACCGCACCACACGTGCCAAGACAATGACGGGTTCATGTCTTGATGAAATTGATGGAATTGGGCCGGCGCGAAAAAAATTATTACTTCATCACTTTGGTTCGGTTCGCGCAATTATGGACGCGGATATACAGACATTAAAACGCGTTCCAGGCCTTGGCGATTCGGCGGCAAAAAAAATATACGAACATTTCCATTAAGATATGTTATAATAAAACACGAAAAAACCAAGGGAGAATAAAATGAAATTTTTCGTAAACTTTTTATCGGGCTTTCGAATTTTTGCATCATTCGCAATTATTGGAACATTGATGTCCGGAATGTATATAACAACACTTATATTATTCTTAATCGCGGCACTAACGGATTTTTTTGATGGATACCTTGCCCGGAAATATGATGTATGTACGAAACTTGGCGGCGTTATGGACCACATCGGCGATAAATTATTAGTCGTGAACACATTTGTATTATTGTGTATTATGATGCCAATTTGGTTCACGGTAATTCCAATTATCATAATGATTGCGCGCGAATTATATATCAGTGGCCTGCGCGAATTTTTGGGCACACAGAAAATTCCTATGCCGGTTCCACACGCACGTTTTTCAATGGGCAAGATTAAAACCGCAATGCAAATGATTTCAATAACCGCATTTTTGGCACTGTTCGCATTGGGCGCGTCGGTAACCGGCGCATCGGACGGCACGGCATTGGTTTACGCAATTTATGCATTGCCAAACATCGGGATATTTGCGTTATGGTTTGCATTGGCGGCAAGTATTTGGTCGGCGGTTTCATACACCCGCGACTTTGTCCAAAAGTTAAAAAAGATAAAGTAAAAAACTGTGCAAAAAACGGCGCCGATTTTTCGGCGCCCGTTTTTTATCTATACGCCGGAATCCGGCGTATAGGCGTTTTTAGAACCAACCTTTCTTTGCGCCTTTTGTTTCGGCAAATTCAGTCAAAATTTTCTTTTGCTTTTCGGTAAGTTTTGTTGGAATCACAACACCAATACTAATATACAAATCACCAAAAGACGAACCGCGGCCCGTTGGCATACCATGTCCCCGCACACGCAGTTTTTCACCAACCTGTGTTCCCGCCGGAACCTTTACCGACAATTTTTTATCATCAATTGTTTCAATTTCAATTTCATCGCCCAACGCCAATGTCGTAAACGGCAAATCAACATGCATTATCAGATTTGCACCATCACGTTCAAACCGCGCATCCGGCTTTACACGCACATCCAAATAGAAATCGCCCGCCGGGCCACCATTTGAACCAGCCTCACCCTGGCCGCTCAGGCGCAGGCGCGCGCCGTCTTCGATTCCCGCCGGAATTTTTACATCAATTGTTCGATTTTTATGAACCGCACCCGTGCCATCGCATTCAGAACATTTTTTATCGATTTTATGTCCCAACCCATTACATTCCGGGCATGGCGTTTGCATTGCAAAAAAACCGCGTTGCATGTTTACATATCCCGTTCCATGACACCGTGGACAGGTCGGTGCCGGCTTGCCATCCGCCGTTCCATACCCATTACACTTTTCACATTTTACATTACTTGCAAATTTCACAGTATGCGTTTTTCCGAAATACGCGTCACGCAAACTAATTACAACCTCGTCCAACAAATCACGTCCGCGACTCTGTGCGCTTTGACCGCCACGTCCACCGGCGTCAAAGCCACCGAAACCAAATCCGCGCATCGCTTCGCGCAAGATATCTTCCATACCCGCGCCACCACCCATATCAAAGTGAAACGCACCATTACCGAACGGATTTCCACCCATGCCCGCCGACGCACCATTTCCGCCCGCGAACGCCGCATCACCAAAGCGGTCATACGCGGCACGCTTTTGCGGGTCGCGCAGTATATCAAACGCATTATTGACTTCTTTGAATTTTTCCTCGGCCGATTTATCCCCCGGATTTTTATCAGGGTGGTATTTCAGCACCAATTTATGATATGCCTTTTTAATATCGGCATCCGACGCATCGCGCGCGACACCCAAAACTTCATAAGGATTTTTATTCATTTTTACGGTCCGTACTTTTATTTACACAAAATATAGTCCACCTTTTAACAAAATCAAGCCCCTAAAATTCTTATTATGGGCTTGCGCCCGGCGAAATTATGTTATAATAATAAGGATATGGCAGAACAGAATTTGCACTCTTATGACGCATCAGATATCCAGGTACTAGAGGGCCTGGAACCGGTCCGCTTGCGGCCCGGAATGTATATCGGTGGCACGGATGAAAAGGCGTGGCACCATTTGCCGATTGAAATTATGGACAATTCGATTGACGAAGCGGTCGCCGGTTTTGCCAAGAAAATTACTGTGCGCTTGATAGATTCAAAAACGATTGAAATTACTGATGACGGCCGCGGAATTCCGGTCGATGAACACCCGAAATATCCCGGTAAATCGGCATTAGAGGTTATTCTTACCACCCTGCATTCTGGGGGTAAATTCAATAATAATGTTTATAAGACCAGTGGCGGTCTGCACGGCGTGGGCAGTGCGGTTGTCAACGCCCTTTCGTCCGAAATGATTGTAACAATTTACCGCGACGGTTACGAATGGCATCAGTCGTTTTCGCGGGGCAAACCAACAACAAAAATGACACGTGGCAACCAGTCCAAGGCGCATGGTACATGTATCCGCTTTACGATTGATGACGAAATTTTTGGCGCGGCAGCGGTATTCAAACCTATTAAAATATATCGTATGGCACGGGCCAAGGCGTTTCTTTCGCGTGGCGTTAAAATCGATTGGCACTGTGCGCCCGAACTGCTAACCGCCGATATGGAAATTCCAGCGGACACAACGTTTTACTATCCGAACGGTGTTGCGGATTTCTTGGATGAAAAGACACGCGACAAACCGAAAATTTTACCGAAACTTTTTTCCGGTGCGATTGACTTTCCGGACGATTCCGGTCGCGTGGAATGGGCGCTAACCTTTTTAACCGATGAAAACGGCGCCGCCTCGGATGATGGATTTTTTGCGTCTTATTGTAACACAATTGCGACAATTGACGGTGGCACACATGAAACCGGTTTCAAATCTGCGATAACCCGCGGGATAAAGGCGTACGGGGAAAAGGTAAATAATAAATCGGCCGCAAACATAATCGGCGAAGATGTGTTCGATTCGGTCGCGGCAATTGTATCTGTGTTCTATAAAACGCCACAATTTTTGGGTCAGACCAAGGAAAAACTTTCGAACCCTGAAATTGCAAAATATACTGAAAACGCGTTGCGCGACCCGTGGGAAATGTTTTTGGCGTCCGACCCAAAAACGGCAAACGCGTTGCTGGAATTTGTCATAAACCTTGCCAACGCGCGCATCCGCGTGAAACAGGTCAAAGAGGTTGCACGCAAAACCCCAACCAAACGAATTCGCATGCCGGCGAAACTTGCCGATTGCTCCAAACATGGCGTCGCCGGAACAGAATTGTTTATTGTAGAGGGGGAATCCGCCGGCGGCACCGCAAAACAGGCACGCGACCGCGCGACCCAGGCAATTATGCCCCTGCGCGGCAAGGTGTTAAATGTCGTATCAAATTCGGACGAAAAATTCGGCAACAACCGCGAACTTAACGATTTAATCGATATCATCGGCGCCGGCACCGCAAAGAATTGGGACGATTCAAAACTGCGTTATGAAAAAATAATCATCATGACCGATGCCGATGTCGACGGAAGTCATATTGCATCATTGCTGATGACCTTTTTCTATCAATTTATGCCACAATTGATATACGGGGGGCATTTGTATTTATCTTGCCCGCCGCTTTATAAATTCACATGCGGAACCGAATCGTTCTATATTGATTCTGACGAAGAACTTGAAAAATTGACATCCGGCAAGTACAAAAATAAAAAGGTCGAAATATCACGATTCAAGGGACTTGGCGAAATGATGCCGAACCAGTTAAAGGAAACAACAATGTCGCCGAAAACGCGCCGTCTTGTTCGGGTTGATTTGCCCCCGCGCACGGACGAAGGCGCCGAAGACACGGAAAAAACCCGCACGATTGTTTCGGAACTTATGGGCAAAAAACCGGAATTTCGTTTCCGCTTTATAACCGAACACGCCCAATTTGTAAAAGATTTATTTGTGTAACCTGTTGACACCGGATTTTTTTGCATTATACTTTCACACGTTTGCGAATAAAAACCAAAGGGGGATAAACATGGCCGAAGCCGGGCAAATTTTTAGAAAAGAATATTCCATAAATATGGAACTCGTAACGCCACAAACTCTGTTTCATTTCAAACTTGCCGGCGATATGTTACCGATTGTGGATGTAAGCAATTCATCAAAACAACCAACTTTTCACATGTTCCCTGGACGCGGAATAAACGGTCTGGTTGCACATTATTCGGAACTTTCCAATGTGGTAAAAGATAAAAAATTTGCAAATATGGTTCTTGAATATTGGGACAGCGAAAATGAAAGACCGGTGGCATGGTTGTATCCAACTGGCCGCATTTGCACATGTTCTGAAAAACTGGACTCTGACATGAACGCCGCCACATACGCAGATTTACAGCAACAGTTAAAATTGCGGAACACATGGATGCAAAAGGTAAGGAATTCTAAATAAAAAAAACGGTCGCAAATGCGACCATTTTTTTTATCTTAATCCAACCGTAAAATCGTCACCGTATTCTGCGACCGTCTGACCACCGATGGCGCAATACAAATCTTCGAAACCTTTTTTCAATTGATTTTTCTTTACTAATTTACTTGTAACAATTCCGCCAACCGTTCCCAACACAACACCAGCAACCGAATCGGAAATCAAACGCGCAGTATTAAACTTGCCCTCTTCATCCCGCCAAACCGAAAGGCCAAGCCCACGCCGTAAACTATCAAGTTTTGAATATTGCAAATCAATCGAATTTTCTTGGTATGAAACATCGATGCCAATTTCTGTATTTATAACCTGAACGGATGTTACAACATCACCGGCAATTATTAACATTCCATATACTTCATCCAACAATTGTTCAACTTCACCCGCCGTCAATGTCTTACCCGGTGCACAAAGTTCCTTTGCTTTCTTAACACCCGCAAGTGCATTTTCTATTTTATTTTTGTCCTTTGGATATTTACTCAACGCATCCGTCAATTCTTTTTCATACGCAGACAATTTTTCAACAAACTTTTCCGGACACTGTGCCAACCGCCAAATAACATAAACACTCACTGAACGAAAAACCTGATTATCAACCGTCGGTGAATACGTTTTGGCATCTTCATCACCAGCGACATGTATTCTCCAACCAATTCCGCCACCAAGCACTTTATACGCATAATTTGCGCGACGTTTCGCCAAATCACGATTAAGATCAGAGTTTCCACTTCTATTTTGTTGATCTGCGGAACCAACATAAACCAACTCCTCTATATCATCCGCTACTTTCTGCACATCGGCATATATCTCTTTATACAACGCTTCGCAACCATCATGCAAACCTATACTGGTTTTACTACCTGTATCAAAAAACAACTGAATCTTTGCATTTTGCCCTTTCAACGCATTTACTGGAGTCCCGTCAGATTTTACCTCACTATCAACCTTGGCACAAATAAAACCATCAGCCGCCTTATAATCCTTTGGCGTTGCCATCGCGCCCAAACTTATTCCAAATAAAACCATAAAAAACACAAGAAGTTTTTTCATATCTCTCGCTCCTATTTTCCCTATATTTTACCACAAAAATCCCGAAAGACAAAATGATTATTTTAATCCCCTAATTCCCCTCTGGCTAGAGGGGTGCCTCGCTGTAGCATCAGGCCCCACAAAATTTGAAAAAATTTGTGGGTGATAGCTAGCGAAAGCGGGCGGGGTGTCGCCCATTCAAAATTACTTATACTCATCAATCATTTGTGTAAGTTGCGCGGACAAAACCAAATCATTTAATTTCAACTTTTCGATTCTATCAATTCCGTACATAACCGTTGCATGGTCGCGACCGCCGACGTATTGCCCGATTTCCGCAAGTGATAACCCCGTTGCGTTTTTAAGCACGACCATCATCATTTGCCGCGCCAAAACCAACGCACGCGCACGACCCGTTCCGCAAACCGCGTCATACGACACGCCCAACTTTTCACACATCGATTTCACAATTGCAATTGGCGAACGCGATTTTTTAAGTGTATCGGCAAGCAACCTTTCCGCAACATTTTCATCAATCGATTGACCCATAATTTCACGATAAGCGTTTATTTTATTCAGCACGCCCGCAATCACATGACCGTCCGACAAAATGCGACCCGCAATCATATTTGCGACCGTTGCACCCACCCCGGCACGTTCAAACATTTTACACCGCACCGCGCGCGTTGGCGCCGCAACATCCGCAACCAAACCCGACGCCAAAAGTGATTGTGCACGATGGTCAAACCCGGTCAAATTACTTGGCGCCGCATCCGCAACCAAAACGATATTTTTTCCGGCATTACGCAGGTCAACAACCAATTGCAAGAATTCGTCACATGTCGCACGCTTGCCGGATAAAACCTGAACATCATCCAAAATAAATGTATCACAATTACGACAATAATCTTTGAACGCAAAAATTGTCCGGTCATGCAACGCGCGCGCAAATTCAGAAACAAACTGTGCCCCAGACATCATAACCGTCTTTCCATGCGCCGCCGAATTTATGCACCGCGCAAGTAAACTTTTGCCACAACCCGCCGGCCCGTAAATAAACAGCGGTGAAAACGTTGCCGTCCCCGCCGCCATTTTTTTACATGCCGACACAACAAACGAATTTTCTTCGGATGAAACAAATGAATCAAAATCGCCGGCATCTTTTGCAACGGCCGGCGCGGTATATGTCTGTGAATTATTATCATTTGCGGTTTTAACCATGCGCGGTGCAATCGATTTAACCGAAATGCGCACAGTTAAACCATATGCGTCCGCAACCGCATTTAATATATTTGAATATGTCGCACCAACAAAATCCGCAGTAAATTGATTAGGCGCATTAAACACCAATTCAGAATCCGACACAGTTATACTAAGTGGCGCAATCCAAGCAGTAAAACAGGCCGCATCCATTTTGGTCGCAATATCATTTTTTATTGCATCCAAAGAAACCTGTTTGTCCAAGATTGCCACCTGCATGCCGTTTCTCCTTTCCTTCCTTTCAAAAGAGTTTCCTGCAAAGTCCCGCGCGAAGTATGCAAAAGCCACCCGCATAAAAACGTCAAATTCCATCAACCAATTTGAATTCAACGTTTCCTTATGTTACCTACACTCACTCTCTCTATGCTGTTAACTAAAAACCTAAACCAACCTTTCTATGGCTGATAATGTATAAGATTGATTTCTGTTTGCAACCAAATCTTACCAAATTTTTTCAAATTTATTTTTTGACACGATTCGTTTTTTTGCCTGTTTTCCGCGCTTTGTATATACACTGTATAGACACAACATTTCTTATAACCGAACATAGCCATTATCTTGTTTTTCAATCAGACCTTGCAATTCCAAAATTACCAACCCTCGTTTAATTTCCGAAATACTTTTTCCGACAATTTCTGCCAATACAGATTCCGATAGCGGAACGGTTCCAATTTTATCCAAAATCGCATTTTCCGATTCGGGTTTTTTGATATTTTTTTCCTCTGCCTTATCATCGCCAAAGAAATCTGATACCCCTTGGCATAAAATTGCGTGTCCCGACCGAATCAGTGAATTTGGCCCGGTGGCCCGTGAATCCGCCGGATGGGACGGCACCGCATAAACTGTTCGCCCATATTCAAGTGCAAATTCCGCGGTTTTCATACTGCCAGATTTCAAATCGGCCTCTGACAATATAAGTTTTTCACCAATTCCGGCAATAATCCTATTTCGCTGCACAAAATTTGTTCCCTTTGGGACAAATCCAATTGGCATATCACTTATCACCGCACCACGTTCCAAAATCTCGTAATACAACGATTCATTTTCAAGTGGCCAAATATAATCGACCCCACCGGCCAACACCGCCACAGTATTCATATTCCCAACCGCACGCAGCGCCCCAATATGCGCGGCCGAATCGGTTCCAATTGCCATACCGGATGTTACACATATATTATTCTCCGCAAACGCCGTCGCCATATTCGCAACAAATTCCATCCCTGTTGCGGTCGCATGCCGCGTTCCAACCATCGCAACCGATTCGCGCCGCAAAGTTTCCACATTTCCGCGCACCGTCAAAATTGGCGGATGATTTTTTACACGCCGCAATCCCACCGGATAA
Organism: Alphaproteobacteria bacterium; assembly: GCA_017616785.1. Classification (GTDB taxonomy): domain Bacteria; phylum Pseudomonadota; class Alphaproteobacteria; order Rs-D84; family Rs-D84; genus Enterousia. The sequence continues at coordinate 64,028 of JAFZXK010000022.1, read as the reverse complement.
TATTCATCCGTGTCAAAGACGAACTTTATATCCATACGCACCGCCGCATCAATTTCGCGCATAACCGAATCGCGCAAATCATCCGACGGATTCAAAGATTCAACGACCGCCCCCACCGACCCGAATCGGCGCAATAATTTTTCATACGCCACCGGCCCGATTCCCGGCGACCGCAGAATTAAAAGATGTTCGAATAAGTTTTCCATTGCCCATACTATAAAAACATTTTGTCACAAATCAAAAGAAAAAACACCCGATTGGATGTTTTATACATTTATATATGACACGTATATATGACACGCAACGCTATATTGCAAGCAATTGGTCATAGTCAAATTCATCGCACTTGCTATACGTACTATTGGTTTTCGATTTATATTCGTCGCACACCTTTTTGAAATTGCGCAATTCGGTCATAAAAGATTCATACCGCGAATCTTTCTTATCTTTAAGCGTCAGCAACTGCGACCGGAGCAATTGCGTCTGGGATAACTTTTTATTCTTCTGTCCTTCGACTTTACCGCCAATAAGTTTATTTCCAAACAGTTCCATCGCACCTACACCAACCGCGGCACCACCAACCGCACCACCAACGGTCGCCAAAGTCCGCCCGGTCTTTTTCGCATCCAAAATGCGTTGTTGCAATAATTCTTCGTCGACCCACGAACCACAGTTTATATTATATCCCCATTGAAAATATTTGCTTGGGAACCCAGACATATCCACGCGCCCATCCGCCGACTTCAAATCGACCTTTACAAAGCACACATTATTTTCAGGATTTTCGACATCTTCCTGCATTGATGCATAACTGTTCGTGTTGCTATACTTCGACGCCCAAACAAAAGTATTTCCGATTCCGATATTATTGTTCAAACACGCGGCACGTTCGGCATCGCGATTGTCCTTTTCCGCGTCCGCCGGTGGGAAAGAAGGTTTTATATCGTCATCCTTGATACTCGGCGAACGGTCGGTACTAATCGAAACATCTGGCATAGTAATCTGATTTTTGCTTGCGACAATCGCACGCCCCTGCGCGGGGGCAAGACGACTTGCCACCATACTGGTTGCACCCACACGCGGATCGCGCAAATCCGCCATTGCCAGTGTCGGCAACGCCAAAAGCGACACAATGAACAAATTCTTCATTTGCAAAATCTCCCTCTTTTACTATAGGGTATTATACCACAAAAACGGTCAAAAATAAAGCGCAAATAGTTTTATTTCTTCCAACGCCAAACAATTTTTGATTCTGTTCCACCGACCAGGCGCCCAATATTTTCCAAATGCCGATATAAACAGAGCAACCCCATCGCCAAAAACGCCAATCCAACACCCGACGAAATCGCAAACCCCAACACCGGCGCAAGGCAAAATACAACCACCGCGCCCAACGATGAATAGCCGAACCCCAACGCGACAATCAACCATTCAATTCCGCAAATCACAAACAATATCGGATTGACCGCAATCAAAATTCCAAACAGGCACGAAACCCCCTTGCCCCCATGGAAACGAAGCCATACCGGAAAACAATGCCCAACCATAGCGGCAAACCCGCACCACGCACCAAACGCCGCGCCGCCAATCCAATTTCCAATTAAAACCGCCGCCACCGCTTTGGCCATATCAAATATCCAAACCAAGATGGCAAGGCGCAACCCGCCCGCCCGCAACGCATTTGTGGCACCGGTGTTACCACTGCCAATCTTGCGCAAATCGCCATACCCAAAAATCCGCGACAGGACCAATCCACACGGAATACTGCCCAATGCATAGGCGACCAAAATTCCAATAATATATAACATTGTTATTTTTCCTTGATTTTATCTTTGTTTTCTATAAAATATACCAGAAAACCGAAATAAATAAAAGGAAAATAAAGTGGCAAACCACAAATCATCTAAAAAAAGAGTCCTGGTTACTGCAAAGAAAAACGCGGTAAATACCGCGCGCCGCAGTGCCGTTAAAACCGAAAATAAAAAGGCCGTCGCGGCGATTGCCGCCGGGGACAAAGCCGCCGCGGTCGCCGCGGTGCGCAGTGCCGAAAGCAAAATGATGAAGGCCGCGGGCAAAACAATGCCTAAAAAACGCGCATCGCGCAAGGTTTCACGCCTTACACGTGCCGCCGCAAAACTGTCATAGTCCCCTTCACCGTGTGAAGGGGTGGATGGCGAAGCCAGACGGGGTAGTTTCAGGCGTGCAATTCTGCACGCCGTTTGTTCGCAATAAAAACCGTTAAACTATTTACGAAGATAATCAATCAATGCAACAGGATTCACAATAACACATTTTGCTTTTTCACTGTAATCCCCTGTTTCTAAACCGACTTTGAAAAACTCTTCTGGTGTAATATCTCGTTTTACTTGTTTTGCTAATACATATACACTCGCCTCAAACGGTTTCATCCAAGAAAAACCACCATTTGCATAATGAACATAATCGTTAATACCATTTGGCGCCGCAGTCGTTCTGTGGTCCATCGGGAAACATAATGTATTTTTTTGAATATCAACAGGCATATCATAACCAATTTGCCAATTTGTCTGTCTATAAGATTCAAAATCATCAGGTTCTTGCGAAACAAATCTGTAAACACCATTATCACGAAATCCGTATTCTTTTTCAATATGTGTTGTTGTCACAAAAATTCCTGCTTGTTTCGCTTTTTCTAGTGCTTTTTCCCATATTTCCGGGTCACGAGATAAAGCCGGGGATGCAGATACAGATACAGCAACAATCTTTTCATTATCTGGTAATGTTTCATTTATTTCCACAATCTTATCCAACGCAGCCGCATAATATTTAGATATTTTTCGTTTTATTTCATCATTTTGAAATTGTCCATCTGTGATATCAGCAGCAAAATAATATAACTTTGCTTTTGGTGCAACACCTACAGTTTTCCCAACCGCTATTGAAGAAACAGCGGCCCCATGCATTGAACCGGATTGTCCTTTATAAACTAAAAACTCTTCATAATGAGCCAGATTGTCATTGTATTCATTATGTGGTGATAGTGGTTGGTCTATAATAGCCATAGATACACCACTTCCATCAATTCCTTGTTCGTGTAATTTATGCAAGTTTAAACCAGGGTTTTTATGTTTTTCCATTATAGCATTTGCATTAAAATCAGCAGGTAATTTTGAAGCATTCTTCGGAAACACTGTTCCATTGTCAAAAGATATTTGTTCCGCTGTATATTTTGATAAATCTTTATTCGTACAATCCATAGACCTTATATCTAACTCTTGTTCTTTTTCTGAAAATGATAATTCTTCGTTTTTCAACCAAGAATAATCCGCATAGGGTGCCAACTTAGAAATCACATTATTACCAATCGCCCATGCACCAAATGTGACAAACAAAGCCAAAAGGCATACTTTTTTCATTTACACTCTCCTTTAATCATATGAAAAGACCCCCAATCGGTGGTCTGTTTACTTTTAATTCAATGGTGCACCCCAGTGTTGCTGTATCGTGCGTTCCGCATCCATCGGGCTAACCAAAACTTGCGGTGTCAAAATCACAACCAACACATCACGCGTTGATGCGGTTTCACGCGACCCCGACAGCAGCATAAAGTCCGGGTCACCCAAACCATAACGCGTGTCATTGTTCGCCTGTTTTTCAAAGCCGGACACAACCAACATCTGCCCAGATTCCATAATAACTTCTTGCATAAAACTGCGTTCTTCAACCTCTGGCAATTGCAATGTAACCTCACCAATCGTTTGGCTTGACATCTTTAACAATTCGCGAACAGACATACGGAACAAGAGCAAGATTTTCCCATTTTCCAAAATGTTCGGTAACAACTGCATTGAAAATCCGGTTTCCAAACTGTCTTGGTCAACGGTACTTGATTCAACGGTTGTAAAGTTACGCGATTCGAATCGTTTAATATAACCGGTACTCTTGGTATTATTCACCGGCGCAACACGGTTATTACGGGTCGTTACACCAACATTGGTAACCAACGACACTTTACCCTGCTTTGCAAGTGCCTGAATCAATGCCGTACTGCCCGCGATTCCGGCAAGTGAACCATTATTTATTTGGTCATTGGTATATGCACCCGAAACGGTCGAACCATTTTCCAAATGCGTTGCGCCCGTCATACCCGACAATTCATTAGACAAAACCGCAATGTTTATCGCACTGGCCTCTGGGACCGCAAGATTATTCTTTGGATTTGCGACAATGTTAAGGCCCGTTGCCGAATTTATCGCCGCCGCCAAATTCAACCCGAACGCGGAATCATTCGAAATCGAAACTTGCAACACCTTTACATCAATCGTAACCAATTGCGACAGGCGTCTATTTTGCCGCGCGATATAATCACCAACACGCGACAGCACCGACGGCGGCGCGGTAACGGTTATCGTTCCCAAACTGCGCGATACGGTAAAGTTCGCGTTTTCCGCTTTGCCAATAATAGATGATATTGTACTTTCAACTTCGTCCCATTCTTTTAATGTTGTTTCCAAGTAAACCTGATTTCCGTCATCCGTTTGAACCGAAGATTGATACGACACATCGGTCCCCAATGCATACAATGTAAATGTCTTGGTTTCCGTTTCATAGAAAACAATCGCGGTCTTGTCGTAATACCAAAGCAAATCTAAATCGGTCGCAACCTGGGACAGCAAGCCCGACAATTTTCCGGTATACGCAACATTCATCGTTCTTTTCAACTTATCAGACGCAATCTGACTATCAATCTTTACCGGGATACGCGTAATAGAATTTATATTGTTCGCCAAGACCTGTAACGTTACGGGTTCGTTCAGCAAAATTGTAACACCCGTATCGGTTTCAAACTGTTTCGGCAAATCGTTCTTATGTTCCACCAATGTTGATTTTCCGCCAAGCCATACCCCTTCGGACATGGAAACGGTATCGCCACTTGTAACCTTGGCGCGCGGATTTTTCGCCATTTCAAAGGCGTCGTAAACATTTACAAAATCCTTGTCCACGGTCGATGCGACCTTTGCCGAATTTTGCATTGCGCAACCCGCCACGACGACAAAAATCAAAAGTGCAACAAAAAATTTAAACGCCTTTAACATTGTGTATCTCCCTACAATTTATATTTAATCTTCGGTTGTGGATATTACCAAAACACGATTCCCCTTGTAAAACTTGGCATATGGCACCGGTATTGCGCGACCAAAGTTACGCACCACCGCGGACGCAACATCAACAAAGCGACCTTTGAACACGGCACTTGCCTCTATCGGATATTCACGCGAAGTTGTCCAAACCAAATCCCAACCTTCTTTGTCGCACCACGATTGCAACACTTCACGCAGTGTCTGACCATTTGCCACGACCCAAGAACGAACCTGGTCTTGTAATGCGACCGACGGTTCCGCATCCGCCGACAAATCGACCGAAATTTCCGAATTGCCGGAAACAATCATTGTATCTTGGCCCGGGGTTATATCGTTCACAACATGGACCACGCCATCACTATCCACGGTTATAACACCACCACCGGTTACAACGCCACCATTGACGGTTGTTTCAACCAAACCATTCCGCGCAAGGTATGCGTCATACCCATCGGCATAGCGAACACATTTTTTACGCCCACTGCGCGACACCGCCAAAACATTTCCGCCATCATCTTCCAAAACTTCACGTTGCAAAAGTGGCATTTCCGCGCCATTTACGCATTCGCTATCGAAACCGGTTGGTATCGGCATTCCATGCAACATATCCGCACCACCGGACCAACCCGAACCATCGCGCGCACCACGAACGCCCATATTGAAATTATTTTCCACAACCAAATCAGACCCAACCTTGGACACAATTTTTATATTATCCGATTGTGCCCGCTTGGAACAAACACCTTCGGCGCAAGAAACAGTGGTATCCGCCTCTGACCCGATGGGCCACGCCGGCACAACAACCGGTTGCATCGGCATAACGGGTTGATATTCAACCTGTTGATATTCATATGTTTGTTCTTGATACGGTTCTTGATAAACCGGTTGATATTGAACCTGATACGGTTGTTGATACTGCGTCGCATAATAATCATTATTTTGCTCTGCGTAATTTTCACTTTCGTCGCGGTCCTCCTTATAAAACACCTCTGACGTAACAACCTGTTCCAGCGCAATCGCCGCAAAGCAATAGCCAGCGGCGGTTGCAAGCATAGCAGCAATTAAAATTTTGCGAAACATAAACCTTCCTTTCCTTCAAAAATTCCTTTCTTCTATTGTGCATTATAACAATTTGACCGAATCTGTGCAAGACCTAAAAACACATTTAGGCAAGGTTTTTAAATTTATTTTATATCAATGCGCGCGAATCGGAAAAAGTGTGTTATACTTTATGTATTGAAACAAAGGAAAAGAAATGGATTTTACATTAATATCAATATATTTTGGAATTATAACCGTTATTTGTCTTGTAATCGTAGCAATGATTATTGTTACAAATCGACATATTGCGACACTTGAAAAAAATGTTTCGTATGTCCAAGACACGATTATAAAGATGCAAAACACGCTAAGGAATAAATCCGCAACAAACGCGGTGGCGGAACACGCCGAAATGATATACCAAGATTTGTTACAAAACCTTATCCCCATATTGGCCGCATTGGACATTATGCCACGCAACACATCGGAACATCCATTGTGGCGAACACTTGGCGGACTTTTGGACGAATATGCCGCAAACCCGTTTGTTATGGAAAAGTTACGGCGCGCAATAAAACTTGACGCGAATGTTAAACGCAATGTGTCGAATTATATGTCGCGTGCGGAAAGTTTGCTTGATAATTTGAATGCGACCGAACCAGATGGAATTTTGGCAACAACTTTCCTAAACGGCTTGCTTGGGCAATCGCTAACCTTTTTCACCCAGGCATATCAACTTGCAACCGCGGACGAAGATATTAAATGACGAAACTTTCCCCGGAACTTGTTTGCGATATATCGCGCCACCGCAATGAACCAAGGTGGCTAACCGATTGGCGATTGGCGGCATTAGATTTATGGCAAAAAATGCCCGAACCACATTGGGGCGAAATAGATTACGCACCAATAAATTACGACACATTAAATTATTATAATTCCCAAACACCGATTGACAACAGCGACCTAAAATCAACATACGACAAAATGGGGTTACCCGAAAATGAACAGCGTGCACTGCTTGGCATGGCAACCGACACGGTCATCGACAGTGAATCTGTCCACACATCATATACGACGGAACTTGCATCGCGCGGAATTATTTTCTTGCCATTTTCGCGCGCGGTTTTGGAATACCCTGATTTAGTCAGAAAATACCTTGGCACAGTTGTTCCACCATCTGACAATTTTTTTGCGGCATTAAATTCAGCGGTCTTTTCCGACGGAACATTTGTGTATATTCCGCCACACACCGAATGCCCGATTGATTTGGCAAGTTATTTCAGAATTGAAACTGCAAAAATCGGTCAATTCGAACGCACACTTATTATCGCGGACAAAGATTCAAAACTTAGTTATATGGAGGGCTGCAGCGCCCCGCGACGCCCCAATCACCAATTACACAGTGGCGTTGTTGAAATAATCGTCCATGACAATGCGCATGTAAAATATGCAACCGTTCAAAACTGGCACGCGGGCGACGCCCCAAGACGCGGCACATACAACAACACCGGAATACTAAATTTTGTAACCAAGCGCGGAAAATGCTACGACAACGCGCGACTTGATTGGACACAATTCGAAGTTGGTTCCGCCATGACATGGAAATATCCATCAACAATTTTATATGGTGATGGTTCCGCAAGTGATTTTTATTCACTGACCATAACACGCGGGGGGCAACAATCAGATACCGGAACAAAGATGTTGCACATTGGCGATAACACTACATCTAATATATTGTCATACGGTGTGGCACTTGATTGGTCGCGACAAACATTTCGCAGTTTGGTAAGTTTTTCGGGACACAGTGGAAAAAATGTGTCAAAGTGCGACACACGAATTGTTGGCAACGACGCAACAACAAATGCGCTTCCAAATATCGTGTATGAAAACACAGATAATGTTCAAACGCACGAAGCATCAACCGGTTCAATCGATGCCACACAGTTAAACTATTTGAATATGGCGGGAATTGATACAGACACCGCAACGGCGCTTATTATCGGTTCCATGGCGACACCGATATTGTCGCGATTGCCAATGGAATTTTTGGTTGAATCAAGGCAACTTATCCAAATGGCGCTTTCGAATACCAACGGGGGAATAAAATGATACTTGAAATAAAAAATCTTAGTGTGTCCTTTGACGGCAAAAAATTATTATCTAACGTAAATCTGGATGTTGAATACGGCGCACGACATTTAATTCGTGGCCACAATGGTTCGGGCAAATCTACATTGGTTGGCGCGATATCCGGCGACCCAACATATACAATAGATAATGGTGAAATCATATTTGACGGTCGCAGCATAACACATGAAAACGCAACCGCGCGTGCACTATCGGGCATATTCACCGGCGCACAAAATGTCCCTGAAATTCCGGGCCTTACAATCACGAGTTTTCTTAAACATTCGGCGGCGGCGCATTATCATTTTCAAACCGGTCGCGATTTACCAATGGCCGAATTCATTGAAAGATTAGAAGAAGCGCGCGATATATTAAACATACCACGCGAATGGTTGAACCGTTCAATAAATGTTGGTTTTTCCGGTGGTGAAAGAAAACGCATAATGTTACTGCGACTGATTTTAACAAATCCAAAACTTGCAATTTTAGACGAACCGGATTCCGGCGCGGACGCCGAAACACAGATGCAAATCGCGGAAGTAATAAAATCTATACCGGACACAACATTTATTTTCATAAGCCACCAACAAAATTTCACAGATTTAATACACCCAACACACACAACCACTTTATCAAATGGCAAAATTGTGATAGAATAATATCAAAAGGAAAAGGTGTCGCCCATGAACGGACTGATTTTATTTACCGCATTTATATTCATACTCTGGATAGGCAGTTCGATATTTATTCCGTTACTTGTCGCGACTTTTTTATGGTATTTGGTAAATGCAACGGCGACATATTATCGAAAATTATTTCCCGCCTGCGAAGAAGACAGGTGTGCCATTCCACGGCGATTGTTCAATTTGCTATCAACACTTTTATCCATCGCGACATTTGTTGGTTTAATATACTTTTTCATCACGCGCATTCGCCCAATGTTCAGTGGACTTTTGGTCGCGATGCCGGAAATTCAGGCGAACCTTAATAACCTTTGGAATTACATATCATATACATTGGACATCGATATAACAAGCATCGTGATTCCAAACATCACATCGATTATATCAAGCATCGGTTCATCGGTCGCAAAAATTGCAACATCTTTTGGTATGGTTATTGTCTATATGATATTTATGTTTGTCGAACAAAGCACATTTCACAAAAAATTTGCGGAACTTTTCCCGAACAAAAGCCACACAAAAAAAATCCGCTATATTATTAAAAGCATTGATGAAAATATGAAAAAGTATTTGTTTATGAAAACACTCGTTTCTGGAATTACGGGACTGGTGTCTTTCGCATGGATGTCGATACTGGGCCTTGAATTCGCGGGCGTGTGGGCATTTGCGATATTTATTTTAAGTTATATCCCAACAATCGGTGCAATTATCGGATGCGGTTTGCCTATACTTTTTGGAGCAATATCGGGCGCAACATTAAACGAAGTTATTTTGCTTGCGTTGGGCCTAATTGGATTACAGATTGTATTCGGTAACATCATCGAACCAAAACTTACGGGAAAGACATTAAACCTTTCAACACTTGCAATCTTAATCAACCTGGTATTTTGGGGATTGATATGGGGCGTTGCCGGTATGTTTTTCAGCGTTCCCCTGCTCGTTGCGGCGTTCATCATCACAGCACAGTTTGATTCAACGCGTTGGATTGCGATATTGCTGTCGTCTGACGGCGAAATCCCAGATAAAAATGAAGAATAATCCCCTTCTTTTCAAGAAGGGGGGGGACCGCGGGACGCGGTGGGGTAATTCTTGGCGCGACGGAGCAAAACGGAGACGGCCCCATACCCTGTCATACTTCGTATGCCACCCCTTTCCGTAGGAAAGGGGATTTTTAGCATCCCCTTTTGACAATCGCAATTGCGTTTTCCAGTATTACACGCGCCGCTTGGGAATCCAATTTTTCCTTGATTTCATTTCGCCGCACACGACCCATTTGACCTTGGGCCTCGGCCGAAGACAATGTTTCATCCAAAAACACAATCGGCACATCCGTCTTTTCCGACAATTTTTGCGCAAAGGCGCGAACCGCGGTTGTCGTATCTGAATCCCCGCCATCCATACGCAAAGGCAACCCCAAAACAATCCCGACAATTTTTTCCGAACCTAATAACCCCAGGATTTTATGAACCTGGTCATCAATATTTTCCGCCAAAATGGGTTCGCGTGCAAAGACAAATTCTTTGGTTTCATCCGAAACGGCAATCCCCGTCCGGCGCGCGCCCCAATCGATGCCCAGCAAGCGACCTTTTTTCTCTAAAACCTTGAAATCTGACAAAATCATTGTATAATCACCTCTGCAACTCAATATAGGATTAGATATGGCATTTAGCAAGCAACAATTACAAAAATTCGCCGATTTAATAAAAATCGATATTTCGGATGAACAATTGGAAAAGATGAACATCGATTCCGTTATTGAATGGATTGATAAATTGAAACAGATTGACACACGCGGCGTTGAACCAATGCTGTCGCCGGCATCGCACGCCCTGCCCCGGCGGGCGGATGTCGTCACCGACGGCGGAATTCGCGATGCGGTTATGGCGAACGCACCGGACCGGGCGGGCGCATCCCGCGGCTACTTTGCGGTGCCAAAGGTCATGGACGGGGATTAAAATGTCAAAGAAAAAATCGAATATATTTTTAAGTTCTGCGTATAATCTCTATGGTTTGTCTGGCTGTAAACACTGCGGCTTTATGAAACCTGACGATTTACATAAACTTTTAGAAAATTTAAAAAATGCTGAAATTCCGGCATCATCGTGTATACATGAGTTGTCCACACATTTTGAACAAACCGATTCTATCGACAAAAGAGAAAAAACAACCACCGAACGTTTGATTATTTCTGTGTGGCCTGTGGCGAAAACATGCAAGATAGATGATTATAGGCAATGCACAACACACATCAAAAAAGGCAAATGCACGGACAAATTTGTAATAGACCATATCGGCAAAAAATTATTCGCCGATAAATATCAAGGGAGATAAAAATGGCAAATAAAAAAAATACAACTGTAATTCTTACAAGTTATCCTGTTGATGGACGGACACCAACAAAATTAAAATCAAATAAATTAACGGACGAACAAAAACAAGAATTTATAAACCATGTCCAAGGATACCTTCCACCCGAAGGTTTGGTCGTTGATAATTGCGCTTTTAACGTACATTATGACAATTCATTGATTCATTGTTGTTCAACCAAAAAACCAACGGAATTTGTCCCGCACAATTCGCGCAACAAATCAAACGAATTGATTATCGAAGTTATCACAGACGAAGAAAATCGTGAATGTTGGCCTGTATGTCCGGCCGTTTGTCCACTATGTATAAAGGACGGCCAATGCACATCACCATTTGTCCAAAAATACATTGGCGAAATTTTGTTTCCCGAAAAATATAAAAAACAAAGATAGAGAGAAAAATGACCAGCCAAAACGAAATCAATTTTTACATGATGATATGGCCCGGAACATCGATTGAATACACACAATCGATTAAGTCATCAAAAATAGAAAATTTAAAAGAACATCTAGATAACTATATTGGTGAGCCATTTGGTTGCGGTCATTGTGACATTGAACGATATGAAAATAACAGCTGGTTATCAGATACGACTTTTGGCACACGACATACCATTTTAAACAATGGCAATTTCTTGCGTGTGATTATAAAGCATAATCCAGAATGCAAATGCAAATTATCACAAAATTGCATCAATGCAATCGTCACAGGTAAATGTACAGACAAATTCGTAAACGAAATATTTGGCAAAATACTTTTTTCAAGACAATATTCAAATTAAGAGACTAGACCATGATAAACTTTACCATTACCGAAGCATTAAAGAAATTACAATCGCGTGAAATATCTGCAACCGAACTTGCGCGCGCGCATATTGAACGCATTGAAAAGTATAATTCCGAATTAAACGCGTACATTACGGTTACCGCCGAACGCGCACTGGCGGATGCGCATGCCACGGACGAACGGATTCGCGGCGGGAATGCACGCGCACTGGACGGAATTCCGATTGCGATGAAGGATTTATTTGCAACACGTGGCATTCGCACAACGGCGGCATCACGCATGCTGGAAAACTTTGTGCCGGAATATGAATCTACCGTATCACAGAAATTTATCGATGCCGGAACGGTTTTGTTGGGCAAGGCAAACCTTGATGAATTCGCAATGGGCACATTTTCGAAAACTTCGTATTTCGGCGCACCAATCAACCCATGGAACCGCGCACAAAAACTTACCGCCGGTGGTTCATCGGGCGGTTCAACATCCGCGGTCGCATCGGGTATGGCGATGGGCGCAACCGGCACCGATACGGGCGGTTCGATACGTTTCCCCTGCTCTATTACTGGCCTTGTTGGGATGAAACCGACATATGGTTTGTCTTCGCGGTGGGGATGCGTCGCGTTTGCGTCGTCGCTGGACACACCGGGTCCAATCGCAAGGACGGTTGACGATGTGGCATTGTTGCTGTCCGCAATGGCCGGCCATGACCCAAAGGATTCAACCAGCGCGGATTTCAAATTAAATTTAGAAACACCATTAAAACCAATTTTGGGCGATGGGAAGAAATTGCGTGTTGGTGTTATCCGCGAATTCGGCGATGTCAAAATTTCCGACGATATGAGAAACCTGTTTGAAAAACGTGTTGCGGATTTGAAATCAATCGGTGCGGAAATTGTCGAAGTTTCGATTCCGAATATACTCGATGCACTGGCCGCGTATTATATTATCGCCCCGGCCGAGGCATCATCGAACCTTGCGCGGTATGACGGTATGCGTTATGGATTGCGTGTCGAAGGATCCGACCTGAACGACACATATAAAAAGACACGCGCCGCCGGTTTCGGTGACGAGGTTAAACGCCGTATGATTATTGGCACGGCGGTTCTATCGTCTGAATCATACGAAGTTTATTTTATGCAGGCCGCACGCGTTCGCCGCATGATTGCCAATGCATTTAATAATGCTTTCGAAAGTTGCGATTTGATTGTGTGTCCGTCGGGTGCGAATACCGCAATGCCACTTTCATCAGATATGACGCCACTTGAATACTATGCGTTGGATTTGTTCACGGTCGCAATGAATTTGGCCGGCGTGCCGGCGGTGTCTGTGCCGGCGGGTTTGGCATCGAACAATTTACCACTGGGGATTCAGGTTGTGGGCAAAATGTTCGACGATGTTCGCGTTCTGCAACTTGCCAAACACATTGAACAATTTGCAAACATCGACAACCGACCAACAAAGATAATGGGGAAATAAAAAATGACAGATAAAATAAACACATACGAAAAACTTGGCCGTTTTATGATGAACGAAGTCTATAACATATTGTTGGACACATGTTCTCATACAATTCTTTACAATAACGATTTAAAAGACATTATCGAAAGACGAATTGATCGGGCCCCACATACAGACAAAAAATACGCTATGCATCCATATAATCATGGAAATTCGCGCTCATTCCAACATATGTTTCGTTGGCAAAACATATTGTATTACTATCTTGCCCAGCATCAAAACGCAGGTTTCTTGAAAATTGAAGACATTCTGCCAAACGGAAATTTTCATCATTATTATGTCATGCTCAATGACGGTTTGCTCACCAAATTACCCGAATTCCATCCAAGTACAGATATGTCTTATATGTTCGATTTGGCACAAAAACGAAATAAAGAAATAGAAAAAAATTTATTGGAACAAAACAATGCAACAGAGTTAACAAAACTAAACATACTATACATAAGGCAACAAGGAATAGCGAATGTGACAAAACAAACAAAATAAAAAATGGTGGCCAGAAGTGGAATCGAACCACTGACACAGGGATTTTCAGTCCCTTGCTCTACCAACTGAGCTATCTGGCCATCCGTGGGACACATAATAAAATACAAAAAAACAAAAAGCAAGGAAAAAACAATGTTCACGATAAAAGGTAAAACGGGCGAATGGGAAGTGGTAATCGGACTTGAAACACATATAGAGGTCCTTTCTAAATCAAAACTGTTCAGTGGCGCATCGGCGGACTATAACCCGACCGTCGCCCCCAACACCCAGGTTTCCATGGTTGATGTCGCCATGCCGGGCATGTTGCCAGTTTTGAACGAATACTGTGTGGACCAGGCGATTAAATTCGGTCTTGGCATAAACGCGGAAATTTCGCACAGCAGTCGTTTTGCCCGTAAACAATATTTCTATCCCGACCTGCCCCAGGGATATCAGATTTCGCAACCGGCCGAAGAACCACCGGTCGTCGGTCGCGGCTATATCGAAATTATGGGCGACGACGGGAAACAGAAAAAGATTCTTATCGAACGCGCACATTTGGAACAAGACGCGGGAAAACTAAAACACGATGTTCACCCAACAAAATCTTTTGCAGATTATAACCGCACGGGTGTTGCGTTACTTGAAATTGTTACATTTTTGGATGTAAAAAATCCGGAAAACAATTCTTATATAACATCACCCGACGAAGCCGAAAAATACCTGCGGCAAATTCGTGAAATTGCCCGCGCACTTGGCGTGTCGCACGCGAATATGGAGGAAGGTTCCATGCGCGCCGATGTCAATGTATCGGTTCGCCCCGTTGGTGCGACATACTTTAATGAACGTTGCGAAATCAAAAATATGGTATCGTTCAAATTTATAAAATCGGCAATTGAATACGAAGCAAAACGACAAATTGAAATTCTTGAAAACGGTGGCAAAATTGATCGTTGCACAATGCGCTATCACCCAGATGAAGGCATTACAACCGTCATGCGCAGCAAAGAAGATGCACTCGATTACCGTTATTTCCCGGACCCGGATTTATTGCCGTTGATTATAACCGATGAACAAATCGAACGCATTCGGCGCACTATGCCGGAATTGCCGGCGGCGACCCGCACGCGGTATATTGAAAAGTTCGGTCTTTCGGAATACGATGCCGCACGCCTGACAGAGTCGGTTGATATTTCACATTGGTATGATACGGCGGTTGGTGGCAAAACCGAACGCGCCAAAGGCGTTGCGAATTGGATGATTTCCGAACTGTTTGCGCACCCGGAAAACTATGATATAACAAATGAAAAATCCGGCGTGGTTGACGGCATGCGCATTATCACACCAACCGACCTGGCAGAACTGGTTGATATGGTGGCGGCAAACGAAATCAACGGCAAACAGGCCAAGGACATATTTATAAAAATGCTTGATGGGGAAAACGGCACACCACGCGAAATCGCCGACAAATTCGGCATGAAGCAAATCACCGACACGTCCGCAATCGAAAAAATTATCGACGAAGTTATCGCCGCAAACGCGCCCCAGGTTGAACAATATAGATCTGGCAAGACGGGACTTCTTGGGTTCTTTGTCGGCAATGTTATGAAGGCATCCGCCGGCAAAGCCAACCCAGCCGTCGTCAATGAAATTTTGAAAAACAAATTAAACTAAAAAAAAAAGAGGAAAAAATGACAAAACAAAGAATACAAACCATTAAATTTCACTATAGCCCAGCCACTGGCACAGGCTATACTTTAACTGATAGGAATGGCGAACCGATTGTCCGGCCCATCAATAGTAAAATAATTCCTATGCCACAAGAAACTGAATCTGAACCACAAACGAATATTTTACTTCGTTTGGACGGTGCAAAAGACACATCGCATAAACACAATAAAATTGCAACAAAACACGAACGCGCCACAAAAAATACTACACCATCGGTCAATGTTAACGATAGTTATATAGATTCTAAATCTATTTTAGCATTAAACCAACGGCGCGCAAATAAGGGACGCGCAATTCAAACCGAACGCAATAAACAACGCAAACAAAAAGATATGTTAAAAAATATAAATTTTGAATCCGCTGTGTCTGTGCAGATACCACAAATAGAACTACAACCGGTTATTCCGCTGAATACCCCCGCTTTACAAATATGGCTTACAAATAAAAAACAAAAATGAAAAAATACTTTATTAAAACTTTTGGTTGTCAAATGAACGTGTACGACAGTTGGCGCATTGCCGCCATGCTTGACGCGCGTGGAATGACGGCGACCAATTCTGTTGCCGACGCGGACATAATAATATTGAACACTTGTTCCGTTCGCGAAAAGGCGACAAATAAAGTATTTTCCGAACTGGGGCGCGTGCGCGATGCAAAAAAACCGGACGCAATTTTCGGCATTGTTGGCTGTGTCGCGCGTGAGGTTGGCGCAAACGCATTTCATCGCATTCCGGAATTAAACTTTGTTTTGGGTCCGCAAAGTTATCATCGCTTGCCAGAGATTTTGTCCGACCCAGACACCAAACTTTTGAACATTGATTTAACCGGACTTGAAAAGTTTGATGAATTACCACCGATGACAACCGCGCCAACCGTATCTTATATTCCGATTCAGGAAGGTTGCAATCATTGTTGTACATATTGCATTGTGCCGTACACACGCGGGCGCGAAATTTCACGCGCATTCGATGATGTTATGCGTGATACGTTGCATGCGGCAAAAACCGGCGCGGTGGAAATTTGTTTCCTTGGGCAAAATGTGAACGGATATAAATATACCGATGAAAACGGAAAAGTTTTTCGACTTTCTGATTTGATTCGCGAAACCGCAAAAATCCCAGAAATCCGCCGTATACGCTTTACATCCAGTTACCCAACCGAAATGACGGACGATTTGATTCAAATGTTTGCGACCGAATCAAAACTGTTACCGTTTTTGAATATGCCGATTCAAAGTGGTTCACCCGATGTGTTGCGCCGTATGAATCGCCCGTACAGTTTAGATTCATACATGGACATCATAAATAAATTGCACGCCGCCCGCGCGGACATCCAGATTTCAAGTGATTTTATTGTTGGGTTCCCCGGCGAAACAGATTCTGATTTCGAACAAACATTGGAAATCGCACGCCGCGTTCGTTATATAAATTCTTATTCATTCAAATATTCGCCCCGCCCGCATACGGCGGCGGCACAGATGCCGAACCAGATTCCCGAAAACATAAAGCGCGAACGTCTTGGCATTTTGGACAACGCGCTAAACGAAATTCAACGCGAATTTAATGAAACATGTGTTGGCAAAACACTGACCTGCCTGTACGAAGGCGCCGACAAAACGGGAAAACATTTGCTCTATCGCACACCATACATGCAACAATGCATTGTGCCATATACTGACACGCCATCGCAAATGGCGAACATAGAAATCACCGCGGCAAATCGCGCATCACTGCGTGGAAAAATTGTTGATTAAAACGCAAACTTTGCATCAATTGAAATTTTATACGACATTCCAAAATCATCGTTCAAAATTCCAAAACTTAAACGACCACCAACACCGTCAACAACCGACATAATATCGGTATAAACCGCGCCATAAATTTCGCCGTTTGTTTGGCCAACAATGCCTGCACCAAACGCATAACGATTCCCATCGACAACTGTTTCCTTATCAATGTTCAAACCGAATCGCAGATTTACATCTGTATCGGTAAAATTCAAAACATGTGCATAATCAAACCGCGCACCAATAAAAGGTATCAAATCAAATTCATCAAAAAGCCGAAATACCAAACCACCATCAATTGCACCCGCGCCCGAAATTCCATTTGGATTCTGAACGCCACGCGTGCCATCAAAAACCTCTATATCCCTAAACTGCGTCGACGACAATGTTCCAATCGCCCGCGCATACAAATCAGAATCTTTATACATTGCGCCAAAATTTGCACCGTATATCATTCCGCTAAAATTATCTAAATCACTGTCATAATCCATTTTGCCGGCATACGCACCAAACTTTGCAACAAGATTTTTCGCAATTCGACCCGAAACGCCGGCACCACCACCAATCACAGAAAAATCTGACGAATAAATATAAAACGGTTCCGCAACAATTCCGAACGCCAAATCATGAATATGTTCACCTAAAACAAAAGTATTAAACGACCGCACTGGGTCCATCAACTTTATCGGATTTGTCCGCACAGACCGCGACAAAACACCACGCAATCCCGCCCTGGTGCGTGCGGCATCCAACGCGTCCAATAATTCATCGTCTGGATTTTCAATTCTTAAATCGTCCAACCAATCGCCCAATTCATTTTCAAAAACAATACCATAATTCGTTTGCCGTTTAAGTGTAACATACAAACTATCACCATCGTGCCACGCAAAAGGATCAAACATAGAATCCACACCGTTAAATGTTGCGCCGGCAAAATTTGCAAAATCTTCTATACCGGTCAAAAATGGTTTCGTTTCGTCCCAATTTTCGGTTACACCATAAACACTGAAACTTACCGATGTTATGGTTTCACCAGTTTCTGGATTTATATTTGTTCCGCCGACAAATTCCGCTATTGCGCCCGGATTAAGTGATATCCCCGGGTGATCACCAATGGCACATACATCAACAACAACATTTGGCCCGGTCAAGACAACCTGGGCCGCATTACCCGCGGCCGCAATAATATCCGCCAAACTTATTTCGGCGGCTTGATTTGCAACAATAACCGTATGCCCCGACAAACCCGTAATCAGATTCATATCATTCAACCCTGAATCCGTATCAACAACACCAGTAATAATCTGATTTACTTGTGCACACGATTCATTGTTACACAACAGATTTATATCGCCACTTATTTCTCCATAGTTTTGAATTGTGATGTTAACGCCAGGGTCAACAGTTATTCCTGTAATTGTTCCATAGTTTACAATGTTCAAATCTTCCAAATCGGTATTTTCATCTATATTCAAATTCAATTCCTCGTCGATTCCAATAACACGAACCGCCATGGCATCCATAACCCAAAAAACAAACATGAAAAAACAAAAAAGTTTAAGAAAGGTTTTCATAACATATATTTTACCACACAGGACAAAATTCTTAAAGTGAAAACATAATGTTTTACATTTTCATACCAAAATTAAAACCGGCCTTTGGCCGGATTAAATTTTGGTGGGCGCATGGGGACTCGAACCCCAGACCCACTGATTAAGAGTCAGTTGCTCTACCAACTGAGCTATGCACCCATGGGTCGAAACCTTTATGACCCGCAAATTATATACTGTTTTTACAAAAATGCAAGTTTTTATAACAAAGACCAAACTGCACAAAGGTATCCATACCTATATAAACCAGCAAAAACACATGTTATCATTAGAAATGTCAGCGGGTGTAAAACGCACCCAAAATAAAAACAAAAAGGAGAAAAAATGAAAAAAGTCGCAATTCCTGTACTAGCAGCAATTATAGCTTGCCCTGCTATGGCGAGCCAATATCATAACGAATCATGGTGGGATACAATCGACCCGTACATATCATTGCATCTGGGCGCCGGATATTCTAATCTGAATTACAGTTATAACAGATACAAAGAATCCTTAACCGACCAAGAAATGCACGCGCGTGCCGCACTCGGTTTAGCAATGTGGTGCCACAAGGCGCGGACAGAACTCGAATGGTCTATGTTCACAAAAATCAAAGATGATGCCGACTTCGGTGATACGCGTGTCCAAGTCAACACAAAGTTGAACACATTGTTGATGAACGCGTATATGGACTTTGGCGATTATTCGATTGTCCGTCCGTTCTTTGGTCTTGGCGCCGGTGTCGCGTTCAGCGACCAAACGCGTGAAGTTGCGGGCCTTGGACGGCACAACCAAGACCTTACGCGCTTTGCCGCGATGGGTTCACTCGGTGTAACATTTGATTGGCGGCACTTTGCGGTCGATATGGCGTTCCGCTATACCTATGCAGATATCAATTCCGGGCTTCATAACTTTGCCGGCGACATTGGTCTGCGTTACATGTTCTAAGTAAATTGTTTGTTGTTCATAACGGCATCCATATTCCCCGCCCCCGCGGGGAATTTTATTTTAGGGAATCATACCTGACGAAAAATAAAACAAAATAAAATATAATGTCCGCGTAACAACCAAAGGGAGAAAAAAATGAAAAACACTATTAAAAAAGTTTCAACTTTGACAATGGCGATTAGCGCAACCGCATTACTGGCCGCGTGTACAACCACATGTGGCCAACATCATCGTATGGAAAAAACGCACCACAAGCAACACGGCGCACCGCAAACGATGATGGTCTATGAAGCCGAAGAAGTCGAAGTTATGGAAATGCAACCAATGGCACGCCCCGCCGGCATGAAGGCACAAATGCATACCCGTAACGGCCGCGGAGGCACTTCGCCAATGGGATACATCAAATTCAAACAAGGCGATGATTGTGTTAAAATGACGGTCGATGTAACAGACCTGCGTCCGGACAAAGATTACACAATGAAAATTTATCCTTGCGGAAATTGTGGCGATTACAGTTGCTGTGATTCAAAAAGCATGGACGTCAAATTGCCGACATTGTCAATTGATGAACCGGGCCGTTTAACCAAGACATATAAAATCCGCGGCGTTGATTGTTCCGAACTTAAAAACGCAAAGGTTGTTTTGACGCGTGACGGCGGATACAAAGCATCATGGGGACGCATAGAACCGAACACACAAAAATAAAAAGATTGTGGATTACGACATAAAAAGCCAAACCGCCATTCGGCGGTTTTTATTTTTTCAAATAATTTATCGGATTGTGCGCCTTGGTTCCGTTGCGTATTTCAAAGTGCAACTGTGGTGATGTAACCTTGCCGGTCTGACCCACCGTTCCAATTTTCTGACCAACGCTAACCCGCGCGCCACGCCGCACAGACATAGAATTCAAATGCGCATAGACCGTCATCCATCCATCACTGTGTTGAATAATTATCAAATTTCCCATGCCGCGCACTTCGTTACCCGCATACGCAACAACACCATTTTCCGCGGCGACAACGGTCGAATCAAACGCGGCCGATATATTGATTCCGTCGTTATACAGTCCGCCATTTTTTGCGCCGAACGCCGACAAAATTTTTCCACGCACCGGCCAAGAAAACTTACTGGACGAACGCGCTGCAATTTTTGGTGTTTCCGTTTTTTTGGTTTCTGTCTTTTTCGTTCCTGCTTTTTTCTCTGTTGTTTTTTCTGTTACTTTTTTCTGATTCGTTTTTTCGGTTGTTTTTGTGGACGTTTTTGTTGTTTGCGTTTTCGGTTGCTCTTTTACTTTTGTTTCGGTTTTCGGTTGTGCTTTAACCGGTTCAACTTTTGGTGCCGCATCTTTTTTCACTGGTGCAGTTTTCGCCTGCGCAGTTTTCACCGGCACGCGTTCCGCCAAATCTGGCACACGCAGAGTATCACCCACACGCAACGCAAACGGCGCAGACAAATTATTCATCACCGCCAAGTCATTAACCGGCACCGCATACGCGCGCGAAATTGAATACAGCGTGTCGCCCTTTGCTACCGTTATCGTTTTAAGGGGTACACGCACATCAACCTTTTTCGGCGATTCTTTCGGTGTTTCCTTTGGTGCTTCTTTTACGGTTTCTTTTGACGTTTCTTTTACAACCGGTGCGGGTTTTGTTTCAATCTTTTTCTGCGGTTCCGACTTAGTTTCGATACCCGGCGTCGGCTTTTCAATTTTCAAAACTTGGCCCACACGAATCGTGTACGGCGCAGAAAGATTATTTTGCTTTGCAATTTCATCAACCGTCAAACCGTGTTCCCGCGAAAGCGCATACAGCGTATCGCCACGCTTTACAACAACGGTCCCCGCCGCCGCACGCGCGGGAACAATAATTTCACCTGGTTCGTATTCGGGGATTTCCAAAATATCCGATTCGGTTTTTTCGGCCTCTGTAACCTCATCAACTTCTTCGGGTGCTTCAACGGGTTCATCCCCGGACGGTTCCGTTTCATCAACGGGTTCGGAAATTTCAACAACTTGGTCCGGCATAACATAATCATCAACCGCAGAATAATTTATATATTCATCAATCGCCCCCGACCCATACAAATCAGGCGACGCATACACGCCATAGTCCGACACCGCAGAATTATAAATCTCTGGCTCGTCCTTTGGGTCGGCAAGCAATGTCGGATACCGCGCGGAAATAAATTCACCAACCGTATCGGGCAACGCAACAATTTTCGGCTGTAAATCACATGACGCAATAAACGCGCCAAAGGCAAACACCGCGATAACCCGGATAAATCTTTTCATACAACAATTATATCACAAAAAATATGCTATTCCAAAACAAAACCCCACCCGATTAGGTGGGGAAAAACAAATGCACATTAAATTATTTTTTTATACAATCATCATACGAATAACATGCTTGCTCTGATTTGAAAGAAATCGTAATACTGTTATTCTCATAATTTATATCAAAATCAAACATAAAATCAGTAGTATCTTTGAGCAATTTATAAACGCCCTGGCAATCTGACGAACAAGTAATTGATGCAAAACCATCTTTGTTATAATATGTCGTTCCCCATGTGCCACCTGCACCACTAATTCCGTTACAAATTGCATTCAAGAATTCAAAAGCCGATGACCTATCAAGCCATGCGTCTGCGAACTTGTACACTTTATAAGTACCCTCTGCAACATCTTGTTTTGCCAAGTAATTAGGTTTCGACGCCCAAGGATATTTTACATTTATAGTTGCGACACCACCGCTATAACTTCCTAAACACATCTCATAAAGACTTGGGATTTCTAAAACCTGAATAGCAGAACCATAACTAAGACTGGTATCTGCAAAAGTAATATCATCACAATATACACGCTTTATCTCAGGATCATCCGAAACACATGGATTGACAGGCACACAAGTTTTGGTCCTTTCGACCCACACAAACCCACTATCGCTTTCGCAATTTTCACGTTGCCTATCCAAACTTGGAACAGCAACCGCACTCCCTATAACCGCCAAACCGGCGACAACTGACAACAAAGTTTTTTTCATTTTTTCTCCTTTTGGTTTTTGTTGTTTGTTTATCGAAACACTTTACTTCTCGCACGGACAACCGTCCGCTGCACAACAATCCGTATCATGATCACAATTTTTTACTTTATAGTTCGTCATTTCACACTGCCGTTCCCACGAACAAATCGGGTCAGATGCACATGTATCTTCCGCTTTCATACCACCGCCCGCACCACCGCCACTGTATCCACCACCGGATTTTGATTGTTCGATTTTTTTTATTTCATTATGCAGTGCGATATTCCCAACAACACCAACACCGGTCGCACCAAGTGTTGCAATGCCCGCAATTTTGTAACCGCGCGTGTTTTGTTCACATTCCGCAATTTGCTTTTTCAATTCATCGCGACGTTGTTCCAATTCCTGTATTTGCATATCGATATAGTCCGTTTCACCATACGCGGAAACGCACGCAAACATTCCAACCAAAAGTATTATTTTACTTTTCATCTTTCGTCCCTTCGGTTGGTTTTGATTTTTCTTTTTTAAGGTTATTTAACTTTACGCCCTGCACTATTGCCGCGGTACCGGTTGCAACGGTTCCCGCCGCACCAATCCATGTCGCCGTTTTCCAGTTTTTATTTTTTCGCCTGCATTCCGATAATTGAATTTCCAATTCGGATATTTCACGTTTCAGTTTTGAAATTTGCATCGCGCGTTGCATATCGGCATCATTAACACCAACATCATCCGCCCGCACAATTTGCGGAATAAAAAGTATTAAAAATAATAAAATATATCGTTTCATTTTTCCCAAATTTTTTGTCATGGCGGTCCTGAAATAAGTTCAGAATGACAACCATTTCTTTTTTGTCATGGCGGGCTTGGTCCGCCATAGGGCTTTCATGTCTTCCCTATTGCGGGTCGGGGCCCGCAATGACAATCATTTTTTCCCCAGTTTCAAATTCACACGATGACAAATGCCACAGTGTGGATTGGGGCTTAGAAACAATGTCAAGAATTGCGTTGCTTATTCAATATATTCGCAACACCCCAACCCTCTGGTTGGTGGTTTTCTTTATCGTCCCTAAAACTCAGGACGCTTGACATGGGTTTCTATGCCCAGACATGGCAACCCGCCATATCGATACACATTTTATCATAAAACAACAACCGTTGCAAGCGAACAAAAGCGACACCTCCCGGCTTCGCCGTACTCCTCTGGCCAGAGGAGAACTTCGTACTCTGGAATCAAGTTCCCCTCTGGCTAGAGGGGTGCCTCGCTGTAGCGTACCGAAAGCGGGCGGGGTGTCGCAAAAAACGGCGCATTAAGCGCCGTTTCGCTAATCACTTACACTACCCACTTACACTTATTTCTTCATAAACAAAATACTAACTTCAAACAATGCCAGCATTGGCACGGCAAGCAAGATTTGTGAAACTATATCGGGCGGTGTTAAAATCGCCGCCGCAATCACAATAAAGATTATAGCATATCGCCGCATTGCGACAACGCGCACGCGCGGCAATACGCCCGCCCTGTTCAATAAAATCAAAACAAGTGGTAATTGAAATGCGATTCCAAAAACCTTTAATAACCCAATTGCAAATGTCATATAGTCCCGCACCGCCGGCATTATTACCGCGGGCACCGGCGCCGATTCGTTTAGTTCGATAAAAAACCTAAACACAAATGGGAACAGCATATAAAACGCAAACGCGACACCCATCACAAACAGCAACGGCGAAAACACAAAAATAAAAATCACAAATCGCCGTTCATTTTTATGTAACCCCGGCGCGACATACCGCCATATTTGATACAGTGCAAATGGTGTCGTTACCATAATCGCAACCAACAACGCAACGGAAAGTTGCACCATCAACCCGTCGGTTATTCCCGTATAGAGCATTTGCGCATCATCCCACACCGCCAACAATGGCGCGGTTAAAAAACTTTGCACATACGGCGCGACAAACCAACCACCGACAAAGGCGGCAACAAAAAACGCCACTGTCCACAACACGCGGCGACGCAGTTCGGCAAAATGTTGCATGATTGTCATTTTCTTCATTTGGTCGTCTTTCGTTTTTTGCGTTTTACCGAAATGGTATCCAACACATCCTTGGTCGTTGTATTCACAATATCGGTTATCGGTTGTTCCAATTCAATTTGTTCTTTGATTTTTTCAGATGCGTCCGTAATTTTCCAAATAATGCCGCGAATAAATTTTACCACACGCGCCAACGCACGCGCAACATCGGGCCAATACCGCGCCGGTATCACCAAAATGGCAACCAACAAAATTACGATAAATTCAGCCCAACTTATTCCAAACATTTTTAATCATAGAAATCATCACCGCCACTGGTACTAACCGTTTTATGGCGTTGAATTTGAAAATAATTTTTACCGAAATCTGTCTTGGTTTTCAGGTTTTGAAACACCACATCCGTTTTGTTTCCAACCGCATCGACAATCGTCCAAGAATTCAATGCAGCCGGCTTTTTATCAAACACAATTGTCATATTGCCCAAACCTTCCTGGCCACGCAGGTTCATTTTCAATGCAAATGTATTTGCACCTTCGGTAGTATCCACAACATTAATATCGGCATTTTGCAAATCTATTTTTTTGCGCACCAAAATTCCGGCGGGCGTACTGGCAAGTGGAACGGTCGTAATCTGGTCCAACGACGCATCATAGAAATATAAATCCGAACCATCTGCCATCAATTGTATCGGCAAATTTTTGTAATCAAGACGAACACGCCCCGGCCGTAATAATGAAAAAGTCCCCTGCTCTTGCTTGCCATTATTCATCTGAACAAAATCACCCGTAATACCGGTAACCGCGTTAAGATATTTTTCAGCACGCGCAACAACCGCAGCATCAACCGCCGCAAAAACATTAAACGGCAACAACACCAACACCATCAGAAAAATTTTTTTCATTTTCTTACCTCCTTGGCAAACAAATCTAAAACTTTCTTTTTAACATTTTCCAAACTGTCATGCACGACAGCACCCGCGGCAAATTCGTGTCCACCGCCACCAAGCGCCGCAGCAATCATATTCACCGGGCGACCGCGTCCACGCAAAGAAATTCCGATTTGGTCGGGCTTTTGTTCTTTTAGCAAAACCATATATTCAACACCATGCATCTGGGCAAGCAAGTTCAAAACCGTTTCGCCACGTCCATCGATATTTTTGTATTGTTTGTTATCGATTATCGCAAGTGCCAACCGATTCTTGAAATAAAATTCAGTCGCGCTGACAGACGCGGCCTCGGTCACAATTGTTTTACGCGGTTTATTGTTCAGTCCACTAATTATGCGCTGTATTTCAACCCCAGAATCAACCAAATCCGCCGCAATACGCAATGCGTTACCATTTTTTTCATATTTGAAACACCCGGTATCAGTGATAATCGCGGTCATAAACAACCGCCCAATCACAAAATCCATTTCCCAACCCGCGCGCCTCATAAATTCATATACAATTTCGGCGGTGGCGGCGGCGTCCGCATCATATATGCACAAATCGCCGACCTTTTCATGACTTTGATGATGGTCAATTTCAATAACAAATTTTGCGCGTTCCATAAACTTCATCGGTCCACCAATGTTACGCGCAATGCCATAGTCCATAACAATCGCGACATCAACCGGCGTGTCTTCTTCAATCTTTTCAAAGAACCGCAACCGTTTGCGCAACGGCGCATCATCCAGGTTATCCGGGATATTTCCATCATAAACACATGTGACATCTTTGCCATAGTTCAATTCTATCAACCGCGCAAGTGACAACACCGAACACATCGCATCACCATCAGGATTTTTATGCGCAAATAAAAATATCGAATTCGCACCGCGAATTTTTTCATCAAAAATATCTAACTGTTCTTGTGTTATCATAACGCAATATCTTCCAATACAAATTGTGCACTTATGCGACCATTATAAGAATTCTCACAAAGTCGCCCCAACACCATTATTTTAGTATTTATGTTCGCATCGTCCAGTAAAAAATCACCAACCGGCGTACCAACCAAATTAAACCCCACAAAATCAAGCCGCCCCCCGGTCGATGTTCGAAAGCACCCACGCAAATGTGTTCCGCCGCGTCCCATAACACTTGCATAATTCAAAACCGCACCACGCAACGCCAAAATTGGTTCTGGGTTTCCCTGACCAAACGGTTCAAGTTTTTGCAATTTCCGAACAAGTTGCATTGTTGCCCCCGCAGCGTCCATTTCGGCATCAACCAACACATCGCAATTCGGTTTTTTCCCATTTAGTTGTTCCAACACAGATTGTTCCAAAAACTCACAAAATTCGGCTTCGCGTTCCACCGGCAAAGAAAATCCCGCCGCCGCCGCATGCCCCCCACCTTCGGTAACAAGACCGCGCGAAAGTGCATCGTGAATAATCGCGCCCAAATTGATTGTCGCAATCGAACGACCCGAGCCATTTATGACCCCATCAACACGCGTCGCAA
The DNA here is from genome assembly GCA_017616785.1 of Alphaproteobacteria bacterium. Classification (GTDB taxonomy): domain Bacteria; phylum Pseudomonadota; class Alphaproteobacteria; order Rs-D84; family Rs-D84; genus Enterousia. The sequence continues at coordinate 36,362 of JAFZXK010000022.1, read as the reverse complement.
CACAAGTCGGCAAATTATACCTATCCTTTATGCGACCGGCGATAATACCCATAACACCACCATGCCAGTTATCACCACATATAAATAAACTGCACCGACCGCGCGCGCAACATTGGTTTGCAAGTTCGGTTGCTTGGTCCATAATGGCATTTTGAATTCCGATTCTTTCCTGATTTAACCCATCAAGTTTCATCGCCAAATCATGCGCAATCAACGGATTATCGGTCAGCAACAAATCCAACGCCGGATTCGCCGAATCCAATCGCCCGGCGGCATTCAATCGCGGTCCCAACACAAACCCGGCGGTATATACAGAAACCTTGTCAACCTTGGCAATTTGCATCAACGCCTTTAACCCGACATTTTGTCGCAAAGACAAAACTTTTAACCCAGTTGCAACAAATGCACGATTTAGCCCAACCAGTGCCATCGTATCACAAATAGTTCCAAGTGCCACACAATCAAGAAATTCCATAAGATTCACAGAACTTATTTTTTCCAACAAATCCGGCGAACCAACCGATTTCAATTTTCGGTTCAATGCAACCAACACCAAAAACGCAACCCCCACCCCCGCAAGGTAAGTTAAACCCGAATCATCATCCGCACGCTTTGGATTTACAACCGCGTCCGCCGCCGGAATAACCGCATCGGGCGAATGGTGGTCGGTTATAACAACACGCATACCAAGTGATTTTGCAACATCAACCTCTGTGCCGCCACTAATTCCACAGTCAACGGTTATCAAAACCTTGGCCCCTTGGTCATACAAATCGCGCACCGCGTCGGAATTCAGACCATACCCTTCGCCTTCACGCGTTGGCAAATGCCAAATAACATCCGCACCAACCGCCCGCAGGTATTTTATAAATATCGCGGTTGATGTAACACCGTCGACATCGTAATCACCATACACGGCAATTTTTTCATTTTTCAAAATTGCATCGGAAATAATATCGACGGCCTTTTCACAATCACGCAAAACAAAGGGGTCTGGCATATATTCGTGAATCGACGGGTTAAGGAATTTTTCCATATCCGCATCATCAACGCCACGATTGCGCAACACACATCGCATCAAATTATCAGTATCAACTGTATCACTACAATCAGACGCAACCCATGCCCGCCCCAGCATGGATTTTTCAACTATGGTTTTCAACTTTATACTCTTTTTTTATTATCAGGAGTATTATAACTTAAATTTATTCAAATAGCAACGGCAGTATCGCATCCAAAATTTTTCCCGCGGTTGGCACGGCATTATATGCCGCGGTCCGCCCCCAATCACCGGGCGCCCGTTGCGGTTCATCCAAAGTAACCATTATTATGTATTGCGGCGCATCAATCGGAAACACTCCAACAAAGGTCGTCATATTCTTTGATGTTTCTATCCTGCCGTTCACATGTTTTTCCGCGGTCCCCGTTTTCCCACCAATTTTGATTCCTTGGACACGCGCATTACGTCCGGTTGTTTCTTCGGCAATACGATACATTATTGTCCGCAACCGTTCTGATATTTCCGGCGCTAAAACCCGTTCACCAATCATCGGACCAATTTCTTTTTTAAGTATGGTCGGATAAATATAGATACCACCATTGGTCATAGAATTTATCCCAAGCATAACATGCATTGGCGTAACCGAAATTCCATGTCCAATCGAAACAGTCGCGCGTTCCGTCGGTCCCCATTGCCGCGGCATAAGTGTTTTTGCAGCACGTCCGAAATCAAGTTGCAATGGTTCATCCATATGAATTCTGTGCATGAATTCTTGTTGTGCGCCATATGGCAAATCGTGTGCTATCTGCGCACTGCCGACATTGCACGAATGCAACATTATTTCATCAACACCCAAATATGGACGCGGTGGCTTAAAGGTTTTAACATCTTTGATACTGTAAACAACACGATTAAATTTATCTTTTATCGGATACGGTTTAGTCACAAGATATTCTTTGGTAATACCATTTTCAATCGCCATCGCGGTATTAAACACTTTGAACACCGAACCAAATTCATACACGCCGTCCAAGAGGGGGAACATTGAAACCTTTGATAAATTTTCCGGGTCAAAATCCGGTAACGACACCATCGCAATCATTTCACCGGTCCGCGAATTCATAAGCATTCCCATCGCACCCTTGGCCTGATACAGCCCGACGGCCCGCGCAAGTTGTTCATAAAACACAGATTGAATACGCGAATCAAGTGACACCTGTAACGGTGCCGTATTATTCGCCAAATAATCTTCAAATTCTTTTTCGACACCGGCACGCCCCATCAACAAATCATCTTTGCTTGACCGCCCAACAAAACCAACAATATGCGAAAACAACCGATGTTTGGGATATATACGCCGTTGTTCCGATACAACCTCTAGCCCATCAAAGCGATTCTTTAACGCCTTTCTGCATATGGTTTCATCGGCCATCTTTTTAATACGCACACGCTTTGCGGCATTTAATAAATCAAAGACATTTTGCTCTGAATACTCATTTGGTAATAACTTATAAATAAATTCCGCGACCTTTTCTTTTTTCTTTACCTGTTTCGGCGTCAAGAATATATCACAAGACATTAAATTTTTCGCCAATATATCACCGTTTCTATCAATTATATCGGCACGCCGGACAATCCAATCTGCCTTGCCAATACTTTGCCGCACACGGTTCGAACCTTTCCCTGCAAGTTGAAATGTTCGACCCGCAAAAATAACGAAAGCAATCAAGAAAATTCCATAAACGAAACGCAAACGCCTATGTCCGGATGCATTACCACCGGCGCCCGTAAACCCATGCTTAAAAATATCCTTTCCTACTTCGAACATTACTTGGTGTCTATTCTATCTGGCAAATCTTGAATTTCAACCGATTTATTAAAACTTATCGGTTCCACCCGGGCAAGTCCACTTATATCGATTAAATTGCGCAAACTTTCGGGCCGCACCCAAGATGCAAATTCCGCCTGGGCCAAGGCGATATCTTGCTGGGCATCACGAATCTTTTCGCGCACATGCCGCCGTTCGTTATTTTGCGTCCGATAACACACCTGAAGCGCGACCGTCAACGCAACGACCAATGTCAGCATCGCCGAACCAATCCGAAACATTTTTTCTTCTTCGTTCATATTTTCACCCGAATATAATCCTTTGCGTCTATTGTATCACAAATTTTTCAAAAAACGAATCATAGAATTCACACCATTTAACCGCGCCGCGCCAATGTTTAGTTTCAATTCAGCAAACATTTTTTCCAAATCAATTTGTCGTATTTCATCCGGTGTTTTTCCATCAACAATCGACAAGATTATAAATAAAATTCCACGCACAATTGCGGAATCTGCCGTGCCATAGAAATTATTTTCTGTGCGACAAATTTGAACAAATGACGTGCAACCAACAATCTCACTGCACACTGCCCTGGCCGGCACGGGCGACAACTCTTTACCCAATTCCATCACGAATTCTAATTTTTCAACTGGGTCAGTTACAGATTCCAAAGTTTTCTTTATTTGTTCGAATTTCATTTTTTACCAACCACTGTTCGTTAAATCCAATTCTATACGCGCAGCATCAGACATACGCGACAAATCCCACGCCGGTTCCCAAACAAGTTCGACATTAACCGGCATCGGCGCAACAACATTTGATACGGCGGTCTTTACTTGATTCAAAATATCTTCCATCATCGGGCATGTCGGACTGGTAAAGGTCATTTTGATATTCACCGCGTCCTTTGCGATATCAATATCATACACCAAACCCATATCCCAAATGTTCACCGGAATTTCCGGGTCATATACGGTTTTAAGTGCACCGATAATATCATCTTTGGTCCACGCCATTTTTATTTCACTATCTTTTTTATCACATCAATTGTTTTGTTTATATCATCGATTGTGTTCCACGGCCCAACCGAAATCCGAATTGACCCCGGAATACCCAACCGCATATGAATCCAAGACGCACACATATTTCCCGCACGCACACATATATTATTCGCCCCAATCATTGCACCAACATCCAAGGGATGCATACCATCGACCACAAAAGACAGCATCGCCGCATCGCGACCGGTCAATATTTTTATCCTTGGAATTTGCGAAAGTTCATCATACGCATGCTTTATTAAATAAAGATTCGGTCGATTTTTTTCCAAATAATCAATCGCCGGCCCCAATCCCGCAATCTGGGTCAGCGGTAATGTTCCCGCCTCCCACTTTTCAGGCGCATGGTTCAAAACAATGCTCGCACTTGGTTCATTTTCATAAATATATGCACCATATGATGCTTTGCGTGCAACATCTATATCGCCCACATGTAAAACCATCCCACCACCGAATTTATCCGGGAAAAGTGTTTCCGAATCACGAATATATAAAATTCCAACCCCGGTGTCCGCACCAATTTTATGCCCTGAAAACACCAAGAAATCACAGTCCCATTTTTTCACATCTATCTTTTCATGCACGACATATTGCGACGCATCAACAATTGTCACGACATTTGGATTTTTCCTGCGCGCGGTGGCAATAATCGCCGCGACATCCTGCGCCCGGCCCAGCACATTTGACATTGCGGTTATAACCAAGAAATCTGTTTTCGGCACCGAATTCGGATTGATATCAAGATTTTCATCCAGCTCACACATAAACATCTTGCGAATTTTGCCAAGATACATCAGTTCTTGCCACGGCAAGCGCGCCGAATGATGATCAATGTCGGATACAGTAAAATTCGACATTGTGGAATAGCCCATTTGCCACGACAATATATTTACAACCCGATTCAACCCGTCCGTTGCGCCCGATGTAAAGACAACCTGATTTGGATTCGCATTTATAAATTCGGCCACGCGACCGCGCGCGCGGGCCACCATATCGTCAACCGCGACCGCACGCGCACAAATTCCACGCCCCGCATTCGCGTACGAATTTCGCAAAAAATCCATTTCCGCATCAATGACACAATCGGGTTTTTGTGCGGTCGCGGCGGCATCTAAGTATATGATTTTATTCATTTTGCGTTTTCCCTTGCATTTTGTTCGAATTATAATACACTTGTGCAAAATATCAACCAGCAAAGGAGAAAAAATATGTCGGTAAAACACGCAAACGATGATAATTTCACCGAATTAACCGGTGGCGCATTAACCCTTGTTGATTTTTGGGCACCTTGGTGTACTCCATGCCGTATGTTTGGTCCAATATTCGAATCTGCATCTGAAAAAATACCTGATGTGAATTTTGTTAAGTTCGAAGTCAACGAAGAAAACAGACGCACACCGGCGAAATTTGGCATTCGCGGAATCCCAAGTGTACTTGCATTCAAAAACGGCGAATTGGTAGAGGCACGCAGTGGCCTTATGGACGAAGAAACACTTTCCACATGGATTGCGGAATTAAAAGGATAATAAAATGGCAAAGGCAAATTACAAAACAATTGAACTTTCACCGAAATACACACCAAAAAAATCTGAACCATATATGTGTCTGGAACATTTGGCGTATTTTTATCAATTGCTTACAGCACAGAAAGAAGAAATCATGCGACAAAATGCGGCGGCACTAAATTCCGTTACCGCATCAACGGTTGCAAATTCTTCTATTACCGGTGATGAATCCGACAACGCCACCGCGGAACAGGAAACATCAATGACACTGCGTATGGCGGAACGCGACAATAATTTGCTTGCGAAAATAAATAGTGCACTTGAAAGAATCGAAAATGGCACATTTGGATATAGCGTAATATCCGGCGATGAAATCGGTTTGTCGCGCATGTTGGCACGACCACTTGCCACCATGACAATCGAAGAACAAGAAGAACACGAAAAAAAGAAAATATAAAAAAAATTATAAGAAAATAAAACAGGCGGTTTTCACCGCCTGCTCTTCTTATTTCTTTTTTTGAACCTTGCGTCGCACTGGTTTCTTTTTCGGTGCGGCACTTGCCGTTTCTTTTTCCGGTTTCTTATCCGTTTTCATTTCTTTTTTGAAAACATTTAATCCATTGGCAAGGTTTTTCATCATACCCGGAATCTTCGCATGGCCAAACAAAATGACCAGCAATAAAACGATAACCAGTATTTCCATCCAACCTAATCTTCCAAACATACTAAACTCCTTTCACCTTGTCGCGGCTCCGCTTTGCGGAGACGGATAACACTAACCACTAACACTTACACTATTTTGCCACATAGCAATCCAACCCATCGGACTTCGCATTACGACAGAATCCATTTGCATCACCCGATGACGCGAACGCGATACGCAAACGATATGTCGTCGAACCGTTCGGCAACACCGCCGCAAGTATCACAAACTGCTTACCAGCAAATAAACTCTGATGGCCGTTACGAATCTTTTTCTCGGCGGCTTCGGCGGCGGCGCGCGTGCTATACGAACCAAACTGCACATACCAACCACCATTTGCAACCTTTTGCACGGCGGGCTTTGGTGCCGGTTTCGGCTTGATCGGTGTTTTTACCTCCGCCGGTGCCGGCGCGGGAATCGGACGCGGCGTAACCGTTGCACGTTCCGGATTAAATGTTACATCTTTTCTATCTTCTATAACCCGAACATTCTGATTCGGTTGCGGTGCAACCTGTGCCGGCAGTGGTGCGGGTTGCGGTGTCGGCTGAACAACCTGGGCCTGTTGCGGCATTGGCTGTGGCGCTGGCTGGACAAACTGTGGCTGGGGCATTTGTTGACCCATTTGCGGTTGCATCTGACCGGGCTGAACCTGTTGCATCGGCATCGGCTGTGGCATCGGGCGCGGCATTGGCATAATAACCTCTGGTTCACGTTCCTCTACCATAACCGGCGCGCCAAGGTCAACCTCTATCGAAGACGAAGAATTATTGCTGACCACGCGAACAATAATGACCACCGCCAAAACAATTATTGCAACACCAATCGCCAACAGCAACCACGGTCTATGCGGCCGCGGCGTTACAAAAGGCGCCGCATCGGGCAAACCTTCGCCAACCGTATCATCGGCATCATCCAAATCCAAAAGTTCTAATTCTTCTGTATCACTCATGATATTTTCTCCCTTCTGACACAGGGTATTATATCATAAAAAAACGATATCACAAAAATTATTTTGCGGGACGCGCACCAAAGTTTGGTGGCACAATCAGTTTATGATTTTGCTCTACAATCGGTTCGGTTTCGCAAGTACGCGAACACGCCGCCAACGCAACCGGCACCAGCATAACAATAACAAGTATAATTTTTTTCATATCCTTTCCTTTATTTCCTTGTGTTCGGCGACATTTGCCGCCGAACACCACTAAACTAACACTTGCACTAACCACTAACACTTAAAGTGGCATTTTCACCGCGTCACGCATTTGTGCAACGAAATCGGCCAACGAAACGACTTCTTGTTTTTCCACACCCAATTTGCGCAAAGTTACGGTTTTATCATTCGATTCTTTTTCACCAACCACTGCGATAATCGGCGTTTTCGCCAACGACAAATCGCGAACCTTATAGTTTACTTTTTCGTCACGCAAATCGGCACGCGAATACACACCCGCATTGCGCAATTCATTTACAACCGATTCGGCATAGTCCTTGTACTTTTCCGATACAGGTACAACGACGACCGGTTCCGGCGACAACCAAAGCGGCAAATTACCACCGGTCGATTCAAGCAATATTCCCATAAACCGTTCAATCGACCCAAGCATTGCGCGATGCAACATAACCGGACGATGACGTTCACCATCTTCACCAATATAGGACAAATCGAATCGTTCCGGCAAATTCATATCCAATTGCACGGTCCCGCATTGCCATACGCGCCCCATGGAATCACGCAGATAATTATCAATCTTTGGTCCATAAAACGCCGCATCATTTTCGGCGATTTCATATTCGATTCCGTTCGCATCCAGCGCATGTTTTAATGCACCTTCGGCCCGGTCCCAAACTTCATCAGACCCGATACGAAACTCTGACAACGGACGTGTTGCCAATTTCATAGTAATTTTATCAAATCCAAATTTGCCATAAATATCTTTGATAAAGCGCAAAATTTTCACAACCTCGTTTTCCAATTGTTCTTCGGTACAGAAAATATGTGCATCATCTTGGGTAAATTCACGCACGCGCAAAATTCCCGAAAGCCCGCCTGCGGCCTCGTACCGATTTACTTTACCAAACTCTGCCAAATACATTGGTAAATCTTTATACGACTTTATACCCTGACCGAACACCAACATGCCACCCGGACAAGACATCGGCTTTACACAGAAAGTTTTACCATCCTGGGTTGTTCCCGAATAATTATGCGCACCATATTTTGCCCAATGCCCGGACCGTTCCCACAAAGACCGGTCCATAACCGACGGCGTAGAAATTTCCTGGTACCCTGCCCTCTCTTGGCGCGCGCGGATATATTCAATAAGTTTGCGATACATTTTGAAACCTTTGTCGTGCCAAAACACCGCGCCCGGCGCATATTCCGGTTCAAAGTGGAACAAATCCATATCTTTACCAAGTTTACGATTATCACGCGCCGCCGCTTCTTCCATCATCTTCAGGTGGGCGTCTAACGCTTCCTTGGATTCGAACGCATCAACATAAATGCGTTGCAACATTTTATTTTTCGAATCACCCTTCCAGTACGCACCGGCCACGGTCCGAATCTTGAACCCATCGCGCGGCAAATCTTTTGATGATTCCACATGCGGCCCACGACACAGGTCTGTAAAATCGCGGAAAGTATAAATCGACAACTTTTCGCCCGCCGCATCATATTCGTTTAGCCACTCCATTTTATACGGTTGGTCCGCAAAGATTTTTTTCGCTTCGTCCAAATCGACAATGCGTTGTTCGAAACGACCATTTGATTTAATCATTTCACGCATTTCCTTTTCGATTTTTTCAAAATCTTCTTCGGAAAAACGATAATCTGTATCAAAGTCATAATAAAAACCGTTTTCAATCGCCGGACCGCCCGCGAATTTGACATCCGGATGTAATTTCTGTACCGCCGCCGCCATCACGTGCGCCAGTGAGTGACGAATCAATTCAATTGGATAAGACATAATAAAATCCCCTATTACTTTTGTTAAATTTTTTTAGCTATTTGATTATATTACGCGCCATAAAAAACGCAACATGAAATTACCGTACCCCCGCGGGGGTCGTTGTGGTCGTGGTCGTGAAAATAAACAAAATCTGTTTCATAACGAACGCATTATACCCAAACCGAATCGAAAAGTCAATATCAGTGTTAGTGTAAGTGGAAAGTGTAAGTTTCCCTCTGGCCAGAGGGGTCCGGCGGAACCGCCGGGGGGTTATGGGTATATTTGTGCCGCACTAACATCAAGCCTGGGCAAAGCCCCGGCACACTTACACTAACACTAACTTTCATTAATCATCTGGAAAATCCCAAAGCCAACAATAATCCGGATCATTTTCATGCCCGGTTTCATACCCGGCACAGGTGCGTTTTTTCTGGCGGGTGTCGACGGCGGCAATGGTTGCGATATTTGCGCCGTTTTCCAATTCGCCAGTTGTCGCATTATGCGTTGGCGCATTTGCGGTCGCAACCCCATCGCCCAGCGCACCGGTGCTTGTATCATACATCGCGACATTGCCCGGCGTGCCGGTGGGCGCGGCATTTTGAATTTCATTGTGTAACGCATTATACACATCTTTTAACAGTTCCAATGACACCAGTGCGTTTTTGATATAGTTTTGATTTGTTGTCGCGGTACTACCGGTCGCACCAAAGTTCGACGTTTGATACTCTGCCAATGTTTTTGTTCCGTTGATATACAATATAACATTATCCGCCCCGGTTTTTCGGGTAAGTGGCGCATTCCCGCCCGCGGTGATATAGCGACGTTTAACTTTTCCGGCTGTGTTTAATTCAATTGTTTGCCCACCGGTAGAGGCCATATTACTATAGCCTGTTATGCTTGTCCATGCTGCAGGAAGGTTATCTTGTTTTTTTTCATATAAGTTGCTCAAATCTTCTGCTACGGCACGGACGGTCGGAACAAAATTATCCATTTCGGAACCATAGTCACCATAACCATAAACATACAAAAGCCCCTCATGATCTAAAATTGTATCCTGGTCCAAAATACCGATTTTGTTACCGGAAAGTGTGCTTGTTTGGGGGTCATACGCAACTAATCCAGGCACATATATGTCACCTTCGGTTCCGTCTGGATCATCATAAAATATAATGTTTCCAGTTGTGATTTTATCCTGTTTCGTATCGACATAGGCCTTACTTGCCACGGTTTTCTTGTCCAATTCCGTTGGTTCCGCAAATGCGATTCCGCCCACAAATACGCATAATGCAAATGCACATAATTTCCCAGAAATTCGCATGGTTCTCCCCTTTTTTCCTTTGATTTATCTGCATACAAATCCGTTGTTAAAACTGTATCAAAAACCAAGGTTTTTTTTACACCACCACGGCGAAAAGTGCGAAATTTGTAATCTATTGTTTTTACTGTGAAAATGAAATTTCATTTTTTTGAAAAAAGTGGTTGATTTTAAACCTTGGTTTTTTTATACCACCCCTAAACACAAAAAAACCGCAGATTTATGCGGCCAGTGGCGTTAGCAAATTAGTTTTTTTTTCGATTCCAATGTGGTTGAGTTTTTTGTTATATAATTCCACCAAAAATCATAATATATGCCGTTTGCCGTTCGGGTCCGGCGCGCTGACGATACCTTCTTGTTCCATACGTTCCATAAACCCGGCGGCCTTGTTATACCCAACACTTAAACGGCGTTGAATATAAGATATTGTTGGCTTTTTATCTTTTATAACATATTCTTTGGCCTGGGCATACAGGTCGGCATCTTTATCGCCCGTGCCACCACTTGATACACCCGGCGCACCACCGGCCGGCGCCGCACCCGTGTCGCCACCATCAACAACACCCGAAACATAGTCGGGTTCGCCCTGGGCGCGCAAGAACTCGGCCACACGCGTCATTTCGGCCGGCTCTATAAACGCACCATGTATGCGCACCGGAACACGGCCGGCCTCGCTAAACAACATATCGCCGCACGCAAGCAAGTTTTCCGCACCCTTTTCACCAAGCGTTGTCATACTGTCAATGTTACTGCGCGCCTGGAAAGAAATACGTGTTGGGAAATTCGCCTTGATGACACCGGTAATCGTCGTCGCATCGGGTCGCTGGGTCGCCATCACAAGGTGGATTCCAGCGGCACGCGCCTTTTGCGCCAAACGCTGGACACAGGCCTCGACTTCCTTGCGCGCGACGCCCATCAAATCTGCGACCTCGTCAATCACGATGACAAGGTACGGCATATCAGATAAATCAACCGTTTGCGTTTCGTATTCTAATTCGCCGGTTTCTTCGTTTGTTCCAACGGCAACTTGCTTGGTCACAACTTCGCCCGCGGCGCGCTTTGCAGAAACGGCCTCGTTATATGCCTCTATATTTTGCACACCAAAATCAAGCAGACGTTTATAACGAATCTCCATTTCTTGGACCGACCATTTAAGTGCATTGACCGCCGCATTTGGGTCAAGTTTTATAATCGGCGTAATCAGGTGCGGTATGTCGTCCCAGAAACCAAAATCAACACCCTTTGGGTCAATAATCATAAGTTTGCACTTGTCCGGCGTAAAATGATACAGCACCGACATAATAATAGATTGCACAAACACGGACTTACCGGACCCAGTGCGCCCCGCAATCAAAACATGTGGCATCTTTGCCAAATCAAAATACATCGGGTTGCCACCAATATCAACACCCAACGCCAATGGAATTTTATATTTAGAATTCACAAACGCATCGTCTGCAACCAAACCTTGGAATCGCACAGTTTGCCGATTCAAATTCACCATTTCGACACCAATAAGGTCTGTGCGCGGAATGTGCGCGATACGAATATTTTCGGTCGCCATCGCACGCGTCATATCTTTGACCGTTTTGTTTATATCAACCATGCGCACACCACTATCGGGCTTGAATTCATAAAGCGTTACAATCGGTCCTGGACGAATTCCAACAACATGGCCATTGACGCCATATTCGGCAAAATGAATTTCCATCGCGCGCGCATTTTGCTTTAATTCTGGTGTAACAACACTTTTCCCAAAATTGGACTTTTCTAAAAATTCGGGGTCCGGCAATTCATATTCTATTACTTCTGTGCTTTTCAAAGCGGCACGCCGGCGCACAGGTTTCCTGCGCGGTTTCGGTTTTTCTTCTTCCTCTTCCGCTTCTTCTACGTCTTCTTCCTCTTCTGTTTCTTCTTCATCTGTCTCTATGGGCTTCATCAAATGGAACGCAGTCAAAACCCATCGAACCGCACCGATAACATTTCTAACAATTCGCATAACATCGGCAAAACTTATATGCAACAAAATGCCCGCAATCATAAAGAAACCGCAAAGACACAAAATTCCAACAACTATCGCACCCGAACCAATCAGCGCCGAAATGTCCGCACCCACAACCGCGCCCAGCATTCCACCATATGTCGTCCGCGGTGCAATCAATCCAAAACCCGCCGCACCCAAACAAATCGCCACAAACCCGCGCAAGATATTATATTCTGGGGTTCCATCACGCACCGCCCCAGACATCAAAATCAACCCGAAACGCGCAATGCATAGAAATAAAAATAATGTCGGCACATAACCAATCATATACCTAAACAGCCCAACAAAATTTCCCATTAAACTTTGTGTTCCGAAATTACCCGCCGCCGCAACACCATCCAAATATGGATTATGAAAAATCAGCGCAATAATTGACCAACACGCAAAAATCAAAACTGCAAAGCCACACAACTTGGCGCACAAACCGCGCAAAGCACCCGAAACACTTTCCGGTAAAAATTTTGATTGACCACTCATACCGCGACCATTATATCACAAAAAAAGTGAAAAAACACCCCGAAACGAAAGATTATTTATTGCGCGTGGACGTAATCACACGAACCACATCGGCGGCGACCATACCGATAAACGCACCCAATATAACATCCGAAGGCCAATGCGCACCGACACAAACACGCGACACACCAATTATAATCGCCAATGTCCATGTAAAGCATTTTGCACGCGGCACCAACATTCCAATCATCACCAAACCCGCAAACGAAGCCATCGTATGCCCCGACGGCATCGAATGAAACGCCCAATCACGCGCGAACGGATAAAACCCGGTCATACCCAATGCTTCGTAAAAAACCGGACGTGCACGACCGATTAGAACCTTTAATATTACCCCAACAAATGATGCAAGGAACACCGACGCAAAAACCATAAAGGCATAACTATTTTTCACGCGACCATAAATGTTACTAAAAAAAATTTTTTCTTTTGATTGTAAAAACTTACGCACATAAAAAACACAAAGCACAATAAACGAAACAACCAACCAAACCTTGGCTCCAAAAATTTCGCCGATATAACCACATGTAACACAATCAAACCGCCGCAAGAAATTAAATACCGGAATATCAAAATAAAAAATTCCGCCAAACACCAAGGCCAATGTTACAACAAACCCAACTAAAATTCGACGCCAATTTAATTTATTTTCACGTGTAATAAACATATTAAAACCTTTTTATTCTTCATAGTTTAACAAACGACTATACGCCTTTGAATCAGTCAATATCTGAACCGCCACCGACATAGCCAACAAATCTTCATCTTCACCATTTGTAATTGTTGGGCAACCGCGACGCACCGAATCAGGATTCACATTTTTATCGGCGTTATAATCATGCCAGCGGAAATCCCCGTTGACGACATTCACAAAGAACGCACTTTGTTGCGCACCTGTTCGTATATTCGAAAGGCATACCACCGGAAACACACCGCGTCCATCAATCTTACGTCCATATCCGGTTTTAATAGATTTGTTTAACAGTTGCAACGCACCACCATCACTAAGTGACAATGTCGATGCGATACGCGCCGTCCCCGATGTCGGCGTTCCAATCAAAACACCGCGCCCATTTTCATAAAAAGCCGCCGCAATCGCTTCGGCGGTTCCACGTGTCATATTTGAAACAACGACAACAACATGTGCATCGGTAACCGCCGAATCGGCCGGCACGACTTCTATCTCGTCCGTTGTGTTTTCAATAATTCGCATTATCGGTTTTGGCCCGATAAAAAGTCCCGCCAACTTTGCCGCCGCACGTTCATCATCACCATCCGCCGCACGCAAATCTAAAATCACACCCGAAACATCAGGATGTTTTTTTAATGCTTCGGCTATGATAGAAACCGCACTGTTCGATATTTTATTCACAATTATATCAAGTATTCCGCCGTTCTCATCATCCATAAAAATAACATCTGCATCGGCAATAACAATCGTTGCACGCCGCACGACAACACGCCGTTGCCCAAGTGGTGTTAGCAATGTCATCTTTACTGTTCCCGAATTAAACCCAGACATCATCGACGCCAACGCGGAATCCGACATTTCGGAAACAAGCGTTCCATTGATTTCACCAATCAAATCACCATCACTTATGCCCGCTGTATCGGCCGGCGAACCTTTATATACGCCCAAAACACGAAAATTTCCGCGTTCATCACGCGCACCTTCGATACCAACACTTGTCAATATCCGGCCATCATTTACAACGCCCGCATCCCCCGCGAAAACATAGCGCCCATTTTCATCAATTCCACGCATCAACGAATCGACAACCGCACGATAAATATCAGATTCATTTGCCATCGCCATCGTCGCATCACGTTCACGCATTTTCAAAACCAACGCCGTTGTAATTTCACCATACGCATTCCAATCACGCGGTTCCGGTGCCGGATAATTTGCAACTATTGAATCGCCCCAAACCAAAACGACACGTTCATCGGTCGCCGCAATGTGCGCATCGGAATGCAAATTTTCCAACCCTTCGATTGCAATCTTTATATTTTTTCCGCCCCAACTGGCACTTGCCAATTTTTCATAAATTTCGGCAAAGCCGCGCGACATATCAAAAACATTTATACCATTTTGAATTGGTTGGTCTTCGAAAAACAAACTGTCCGCGAACGCACCCGACACAGTCGCAATCCAAAGAAAGCATCCGAAAAAGATTTTTAATAAAATTTTCATACGCCCCTCTCCCTTGGCAATGTGTTTAGTATTTTGTTTCACGCAGATTAAAGTGATACAAAATAACATTAGAAATATACATACTGGTCAATGTTCCCATCACAATCGAAAACGCCATAGCCAAAGCGAATTCTTGCAACGCGAGTCCACCGAACACATAAAGTCCGACCAATGCCAACATCGTAGTAATGCTTGTCATCATTGTTCGCGACAACATTTCATTAACCGACAAATCAATCAATTCATCCATCGGCATTTTGTGATATTTTTTAATATTCTCGTCGATTCGGTCATAGTTCACGACCTTGTCATTAATGGAATATCCAACACCCATCAATATAACCGCAATCGCCGTTTGATTAAATTCAAGTCCCGTTACCGAAAAGAACCCAAACATCAACACAAAGTCAAACACCAACGACACAAACGAACCGACCGCATATCCACCGCGATAACGAATCCAGATATAAACCGCCATCAATATAAATGACACCAATACGGCCAAAATACCGCCACGCACCAATTCGCCGCCAATCTTTGGTCCGACAATTTGCACCTGGGAATAATTCACACGTTCACCCAAAATATCTTTGATTTCGCGCACGCGTTCATTTTGTTGTGCATCGGTTGCACCCTTTGGCAACCCGACACGAATCAGAATTGCATCACCATCAACCGATTGCAACTCTGGATTAAACGCGGCCAAATCATGACGCATTTTATCCACAGTATAATCCGATTCGTTTGATGTAACCTCCATCGAAATACCACCAGCAAAATCGATACCATAATTCAATCCTCGAAAACACAGTGAAAGAATCGAACCCAAAATCAACGCACCCGAAATCCAATAGGACAATTTCCGATACTTCATAAAATGCAGTTTCATAACCGAACCCCTTACTTTTTCACATAGCCAATTTTTTTATTTTTCCCATGCATATAGAAATCAATCAACACGCGTGACAACCATATACATGTAAACAAAGTTGTAATAACACCGATGGAAAGTGTAACCGCGAATCCACGAATCGGACCCGCACCGAATTGGAACAAAATAAGCGAACAAATAAGGTTAGTAAGTTCACCGTCCAACACGGTCTTCATCGAACGATTAAACCCGGAATCCACCGCACGCAAAGGTGTTGCGCCCGAACGAATTTCATCACGAATTCTTTCAAACGGCAAAATATTCGCATCGACCGCCATACCCAATGTCAACACGATACCGGCAATTCCCGGCAATGTCAGTGTCGCACCCATCAACGCCGACACACCGATAATCATCGCCAAATTTACCAGCAAAACAATGTCCGCAATTAAACCAAACGCACGATACACAATTATCATAAAGAGCATGATTAAAATAACACCGACCAAGCATCCGACCTTACCTTGGGCAATCGTATCGGCGCCAAGTCCCGCACCAACGGTCCTTTCTTCGATAACCTGTAACGGCGCCGGCAACGCACCACTGCGCAGCAACACCGCCAAATCTTTTGCACCTTGCAGGGTAAATCCACCGGAAATCTGACCACGTCCACCCGGAATCGGTTCACGAATTGTTGGTGCGGACAAAACCTTGCCATCCAAAACAATTGCGAATCGTTCATTCACATGTTCGGTGGTAAGTTTTGCGAATCGCCGCGCCCCGGTTGCATCAAACACAGTGGTCACAACCGGCATATTATTTTGGTCAAAATCTGCCTGGGAATCTTTCAAACTTTCGCCTGAAACCTCTATGCGCGAATAGACCGGCACACTGGACCACGGGCTTTCCATATACGGCAAGAATTCTGTTCCCGCCGGCGCAACCCCAGACGCCAATTGTTCCGGCGTAACATTTTCATTTACCAAATGAAAGGTCATCTTGGCGGTTTTTCCAATCAACTCTTTGATATGTTCCGGGTTATCGACACCCGGCAATTGCACCAAGATATATTTTCCGCCCTGGCTTTGAATAGACGGCTCCTTGGTCCCAAGCGCATCTATACGCCGCCGCACAATTTCAATACTCCGCGCAAGTGCGTCTTGAATCATTTCTTGCTTTTGTTTTTCCGAATACGAAAGTGTTATCGTATTGCCCGACGAAGAAATATCCACCGTGTCGCCCAGCACACTTTTCAACCGCCCTTTGGCCTTGGACACTTCGTCATCTTCACGCACAGTCAACGAAACCACACCATCGACATTTTTAAGGCCCGAAAAACGAATCATACCCTTTGACCGGTCAATCATCGCGCTGCGCACTTCGTCATATAGTTGCACCGATTTTTCTTCAAGCATCGTTTTGGTGTCAACCTCTAACAACAACTGCGCACCACCCTTTAGGTCCAACCCCAACGATATCGGATGCATCCACGAAGGCAAATACTTTGCCGCGCCCGGCACCATTGTCGGCACCGACAGCAACACACCAAATATCGCAATAAAAACAATAAGAAGTTTTTTGAACATCACACTAACCCTTTACTTACCTTCGACACTTGCAATGGCGTTCTTGCTAACCTCTATCACGACGCCGGGCGTAATTTCCATTTCAACCGTCTTTTCACCGATACTTTTCACCGTTCCATAAATTCCGGCGGCCAAGATACGATTGCCAACCTGAACACTGTCAATCATCTTTTGATATTCCGCCATGCGCCGTTTATTCGGCCACACCATGAACAAGTAAATTATCGCAAAGACAATCAAACAATAAAGCAACAAACCGCCCCAACTGCCCTGTTGTGCGGGCTGCGCTGCGTTATCAGCAACCGTTTGCACCGTTTCGACTACTGCTGTTTCTTCCATGATTTATTTCTCCTTTTTAATCAATTCTGACCCAACGATAGACAAAAAAACGCCAAATGTAAAGAAAATAGTGGGATAGTGGTAAGTGGTAGTGTAAGTGATTAGCAGTAATTCCCATCTGGCCAGAGGGGTGCCACGGCGGTGCTGTGCACCGACGGGCGGGGTGTCGCACTAACACTTCCCACTTGCACTAACCACTCACACTTATTACTCATTCACACAACTTTTGAATTCATCAGGGTCAGTTTTCATGAAACAATCCCGCATTTTTTCTTTAGTGATTTTTTTCATTCTAACACATCTTTTTTCTTCCCTGGAAAACAATTCATTTTCACCATCACAATCCAAACAAGCCCCAAGATTATTAACGCCATACCTTTCAAACTTCTTTCCTGTTCCACATGATACACACTTCTTATTCGGCCAAGTTTCAAATCCATAATTTTCATTCTTACACCGATACTGTTTGCAACCATTGATAGAAACAAGTTTATATTGGTCCGCATTATTTTCCGGCTCTTTCCATGACGTACACCAATCTTGACTGGCGATATTACTTGGGTCACATTCTGGTGCTGGTTCACAATCATCCTCTTTCGCGTTAAGTTTGTATCCAGGCGCACAAAGCACAAATGTTTTATCGCCTGAATACGCGCTAATAATTTTATTATCATTCGCATCAATTCTAATGGGCGCAACCAACACTGAATGTTCCTTCCTTTCTATTACTCCAAGAACAATATGATACGAATCTTTACCGCCCATACCATTACTAAAACCTAACACATCCATTTTATTTGTAATGTTACCGTTTTGCTTACCACTAAGTAACCGCAGAGAACTATCTTGAACATCATTCAACCCCGTTAAATAATTTGCCGTATCAATACAATCGTAACTTTTAGTTTCGCATTTTTCACCACTATACCCGGACTCACATATTTTCTTACACATATATTTTTCTGGACTATCATAGTAATCTATCCAATACCTATTATTAAGCACATCAACCCAAGACCAAGCAGCTTGTATCTGTGTGGTACAAAAATTTCCGCCATGTTCCCATATATCACGCGCAACAATTCCAACAATGCTGCCTTCATTGTTTGTTCCGTAAGTCCCGGCCTTAGTATTAAATTGCCACTTGGGTGCAAATTTATCAACAACAGAAACCCCAAAACCATTCGATGTATTTGCCCCCCAATGCGCACGAATTTGGCTGGTTGTGTTTGATTTTGGTTTTATAATTTCACGACTTGCCATCGCACCGGAAACCACAAACATACCACAAATCGCGATAATAATTTTTTTCAATGAATCCTCCTTTTTTGCACAACAAAAAACCACTGAATACACTTCGAGTGGTTGGAGGTTCAAGACAATTCATACGTATTGCGTGCTTATTTTATCGGGCAAGCCCGATATTATTCACATCCCTCCAACCGCGCGGTTGGAGTTTTTTACGTCACCCACGACAACGTATGAAAGGGTCTTGACACCCCGTCAACGGAACACCCGTCGACAGGGTAATTCTATTAAAAGACAATAATTAAAAGCAAGAAAAAAGTGGTAAGTGTTAGTGATTAGTGGTGACGTCACCCCGCGCCTTGACGCGGGGTCTGATGGTTTCAACAGTAGCAATGGGATACCGGCTTTCGCCGGCATGACGTTTCACTAACCACTACCCACTAACACTTACACTCTCTCAAACCACCCATCAATTTGTGTAATCGGGATAAATTTATAGACCGGGCGACCGTGATTGCATTCGCCGCCATGTTCTGTTTTTTCAATATCACGCAGCAACGCGTTCATTTGTTCCATATTTAACTTTTGCCCCGCGCGCACCGAATGATGACACGCATAGTTCGCCAATTTCAAATGCAATTTTTCTTGCAGTCCGCTTGAATGCCCGTATGCGCGAACCTCGTCCGCAATGGCATGCAGTGCGGATGCCCAATCCATATCCCAATCCGCGGGCTTTTCAAAAATCGCAACCGCATCATCGCCAAACGAATCAATATGCAAACCACTTTCGCGCAAATCGTCCGCAATAGACAACACCGCAACAACATCCTCCGCACGCAGGCGCACCACAATCGGTGTCAACAGCGGTTGCGATTTAATTGTATGCGTGCGTAATTTTTCATATGTAATGCGTTCATGCGCGGCATGCTGGTCCACAACAACCAAACTGTCCGCCGTCGCCGACAGAATATATTTATTTGCAATCTGACCAATCACGCGTCCCAATGGCATATTATCAAAAATATCATCGATATTATTTTGAATGTGCGCAACGCGCATTTCATTTATCGCCCCAAAATCAGACATCAATTTTTGCGCAAACGGATTTTGTACAGCATTGGGCGAATGCACCATCGGCGCCATTGATACGGGCCGCAAGTGTGGTGTAACAATCGGCGCATTATCAAATGAAATTTTATTTTCGAAATTTTGTGATTGCACCGCGGGCGCACAATCCACCATATTTTGCGCCAACACTTCACGCAATGCCTTGATAATAAACGCACGCACATGCGACGGTTCCAAAAAGTGCACATCATTTTTTGTTGGCGAAACATTAACATCTACATTTGCCGACGGCAAAGTCAAATACAATGCACACAGCGGAAATTCCCGCGCATGCATAACATCCATATAGGCCGCGCGCAATGCACCAACCAAAACTTTATCCTTGACCGGCCGACCATTTACGAACAAAAATTGGTCCACCGATGAAGCCCGACGCAATGTCGGTTCGGAAATATATCCCGTAAGTTTCATTGCCCCAGATTCCGCCGAAACAGTGCGCATACGGCCGCGCACATCATCACCCATAACCGCAACGATTCGGTCAATCAAGGGTTGGTCTTTTTCAAACCGCCATTTATTATTCAACACAAACCCAACATCGTTTCGCGCCATACCAAGGCGTTTTATAACATCCAACACCGCCATAGTTTCGACCCTATCGCTGCGCAAAAATTTCAACCGCGCCGGTGTTTTCGCAAACAAATTTTGCACACGAATCCGCGTTCCGCTTTGCCAATCCGAAGGTCTGATTTCGCCCGTATTACAATCCATATGCCAACCATTTTCATCCGTTCCATTACATGTATCAATCGCCATATCAGACACAGACGCAATCGACGGCAACGCTTCGCCACGAAACCCCATAAAATTTATATTCATTAAATTATCATCTGGCAATTTAGAAGTTGCATGCCGCATTATGCAATTCTTTAAATCATCGCGCGACATACCCGAACCATTGTCAACAACATTTATCAACGTTCGTCCACCATCAACAATATCAACAATAATTTGATTCGCACCGGCGTCCAGTGCATTTTCAACCAATTCTTTAACAACACTTGCGCCATTTTCAACAACTTCGCCGGCGGCGATTTGATTGATTAAATAATCAGGCAAAATCCTTACGGACACTGCGTTTCCTATTCCTTGAATTTGACTTCCAAAATTTCATATTCGCGTTCACCGGATGGCAACCGCACAATGCAAGTATCACCAACGCAACGCCCAATCAATGCACGTCCAACCGGCGAAGTGCATGATATAACCTGTTTCCCGTCCGATTCCACATCAGACAAAATTCGGCATTGCATACGGTTACCATTTTCATCTTCGCACACGACACGCGCACCGAAAACGACCCTATCACCAGACAAACTGTCAACATCAATAACCATCGCATTATTCACAAAATCTTCCAAGTACTGAATACGCTTATCAATCTGACGCTGTTTTTCGCGGGCGGCACTGTAATCGGCATTTTCCGACAAATCGCCAAGGGACCGCGCCCATTGCACAGTTTTAAGGATTTCCGGCCTTTGCACTTCCTTCAAATCTTTCAGTTCGGCAATAAGGTTTTCAAAACCTTGTTTCGATATTGGTTTCTTATCCATTTCATACTTCCTATCTCTTTGTCTGGGCTATTATAAATATTCATTTTAATTTTGCAATTAGGAAATAAACAAGATATACTTGCCCAAAGGGTAAAATAATAAAATGGCACACAGTCGTATTCTTTCAAGATTTTTATTCAAACGCTTTTTTATGGGCGTTGGGTTAGTATTATTGATTGTGTGCGGAATTATATTTGCGGTTACTTTTGTCGAAAGATTACCCGGATATCCGACGGCATTACTTGCATTAAATGACGCATGGATACGACTTGTGGAATATGTCCCAATGTTTTTACCACTTGCGGTTTTTATGGGAACACTTGTCGCGTACTATAACCTTACCCGGTCCAGTGAGGGTGTCATTATTTCCGGCGCGGGTCTATCGCCGTATCAAATGGCAAAGCCGTTTTTGATTGGTGCGTTTATCATCGGTGTCTTTGCAACCGCGGTTGTGAACCCGTATGCGGTCAAATTGCGTTCGAACAATATAAATTCAGAATACCTTAAACTGGTCGATGGGAAAATATGGATTCGTGAATTTTCAAACGATGAATACACAACCATTATGGCAAAGAATATGACACAAAATAATAATGATTTGGTGTTTCATGATACGGTAATATTTATCCAAGATTCCGCATTCAAATTAAACACTCGTATTGATACGGCGCATGTAACACTTTCGGGGAACACACTTGCAAGTGATAATGCAAACATACTTGATACAACCGGACAAACGCACCACGGCGCATGGACCAAGGAAACACAAATAACACCCAAAACCATACTTGATAGGTATTTACAACCCGACCAAATTTCATTTTGGGAATTACCACGGTTTATCAAAAAAATGTCGGCGGTCGGCGTGCCGGTCCGCGGACATATTATACAGTTTTGGACATTACTCTTTTTACCACTAAGTATGATTGCAATGGCGACACTTGGCGTGGCATTTTCGCAAACACACCAACGCCGTAATCATAATTTCGGCA
The DNA here is from genome assembly GCA_017616785.1 of Alphaproteobacteria bacterium. Classification (GTDB taxonomy): domain Bacteria; phylum Pseudomonadota; class Alphaproteobacteria; order Rs-D84; family Rs-D84; genus Enterousia. Next base: position 13,534 of record JAFZXK010000022.1, on the reverse strand, counting down.
CAAAGTTCGGCATTGGAATTCTGACTTGCTTTGTTCTGTATTTCCTGTTGAATATATTTAGTGCGCTTGGCGCAAACGGAACATTACCGCCATTGCTTGCGATTATTGCCCCGCCACTAATAATCATTGCGGCCGCGGGCGTATTTATTTCTGGATTTGATACAATATAAAAACCAAGGGGACATACCATGCCATTGCGTAAAAAAAGTTCAAACATTTGGAAAATTGTTATGTGGATTTTGATAATCATACTTGTTGTTTTGATGATAATATATTTTCCACCAACCAACAACGTAACCGAGGTTATATTATATCAATGATAAATTACATTGATGTATTCTTAGAGGCACTTTCCGCCGAAAAAGGCCGCAGCAAAAATACATTGGCATCATACGCCAATGATTTGCGCATGGCGGACGCGACGATAAACGGCGGCTTGGTCGGTGCCAGCGAACAAGACATTCAAAAATACCTTGGCGAACTTAATGCATGTCCAACATCCATCGCCCGCAAAGCCAGCGCACTGCGCGGATTTTATAAATTCCTTATGCTGGAACACATCATAACAAAAAATCCCGCAACGAATATAGAATTACCAAAGCGTCCAAAACCATTACCAAAATTACTTAGCACCCAAGAAATTGAATTATTGATATCTTCGGCGGGCGATGTGCGTAACGCGACGCGCCTGCGCGCAATGATAGAATTGATTTATGCGTCGGGCCTGCGTGTGTCCGAACTTTGCGAATTACCAATGACCGCAATTTTGGGCGACCGCCTTTTGATACATGGCAAGGGTTCCAAGGAACGAATCGTCCCCATGCATGCCGAAGCGCAAACGGCACTTACGCGATGGTTGCGCATGCGCGACACGGACGAATCGAAATATGTTTTTCCATCGCACGGCGCATCGGGCCATATCACACGCGACGGATTTTTCAAACTGTTAAAGAAATGCGCAACGCTTGCCGGAATTTCACCATCGCGCGTTGGACCACACGTTTTGCGACATTCGTTTGCATCGCACTTGTTGTCACATGGTGCAAATTTACGCGCGATTCAAACAATGCTTGGGCACGAAGATATATCAACGACGCAAATATATACTCATGTTTTGCCGGAAAAATTGCAACAGGTTGTCGCCGAACATCATCCACTTTCGAACACCAAAGGACACGCAACAAATGATTAAGAAATGTGATTTTCCCGGTTGCACGCGGGCCGGCACTTGCCGCGCCCCGAAAACACGCGACCTAAAAGAATATTGGTCTTTTTGTCGTGAACACGCCGCCGAATATAACAAGAATTGGAACTATTACGCAAATATGTCCGCCGATGAAATCGAAGAAGATTGGGAACGTCTAACCTTTGGTTCACCAATCGGAAAACGCGACCCCAAAGACAGCGCCGATTATATAAAATTCCTTAACGACTTTATCACCGGCCGTTCTACTTTTGATAAAATGCCACCAAAGAAATCATTACCATCGGCGATTGTCACGGCATTCAAAACACTTGATTTGCCAATCACGGCAACTTGGCGTGAAATCGGGACGAAATATCGCACACTTGCAAAAAAATATCACCCCGATACGGCGAAAGGTTCCGATTCATCCGGCACCGAATTTGCCAAGGTTTCTGCCGCATACCAAACCTTAAAAAAACATTTTGGGAAATAAGAATTTTTTATGGCACATTTGCCTAATTTGTGCTATGTTACAACCTACAAAAAGGATTTTTTACATGTACGATGTTATTATTTTGGGTTCTGGGCCGGCGGGTTTAACGGCGGCATTATATTGCGGACGCGCGAACAAAAATACACTTGTAATGGGTGGCGACACGCTTGGTGGCCAAACCGCCGGTATCGCAACACTTGAAAATTATCCGGGATTTAACGGTTCCGGTTTTGACCTTATTCAATTTATGAAGCACCAGGCGGAATCTTTCGGTGCAAAGGTCGAAATGAATACTGTTACACATATTGAAAATGGTGCAAACAATACATTCACACTGACCGACGCGCGCGGCAAAAAATACGACGCGCGCGCCGTTATTTTGGCAACGGGCGCATCGCCACGCAAACTTGAAATTGCGGGTGCACGTGAATTCTTTGGCCGTGGCGTTTCATATTGCGCAACATGTGATGGATTTTTTTACAGTGGTAAAACGGTGCTTGTTATCGGTGGTGGCAATACGGCATTAAACGACGCGCTGTATTTGGCGGACATCGCAAAGACCGTAAAAATCGTTTATCGCAAGGCCGCGTTCACCCGGGCCGAGGCGATTATCCGCGACCGCGTTGCGGAAAAAACAAATATAGAATGTATATTTAATACGGAATTAAAATCTATATCGGCGCGGCCAAATTCTGAAAATGGCGAACTTGTTGCGACAACCACAAACGGTGAACAAATTATCTGTGATGGAATTTTCGTTGCGATTGGACACGAAGCCAACACCGATTATTTAACCGAAGACATTAAACGCGATGACATGGGCCGCCTTAGCCCCAATGCGTTACCGGGCGGAATGTTTGTCGCAGGCGATGTTCATTCGGGATTAAAAATGCAAATTGCAACGGCCGTCGGAACGGGTTGCACCGCGGCAATGGACGCGATTGCTTACCTAAACGCGAACGCACAATAAAAATTAAAAGGATGAAAAATGTTGGATATAAAATTTATTCGTGAAAACCCAGATGTCGTAAAGAACGCATGTCGGGTTAAAAACTTTCCTGATGTGGTTGACGACATTTTATCATTGGATGTGCGCGTTCGCGAATTGAAAACTATCACACAGACAAAAACCGCCGAAAAAAACAAAATTTCGCGCGAAATTCCAACCGCAACAGACAAGGCGCCACTGATTGCGAAATCGAAACAAATCGGCGAAGAAATCGCAAATGATTTGGCAGAATTAGATGAAAAAGAATCAAAACTAAATGATCTTTTGCACCGCGTTCCACAAATACCGTCGGCGGATGCGCCCATTGGTGCGGACGATTCCGCAAACACCGAGGTTCGACGCGTCGGCACACCACGCACATTTGATTTTACACCGCGTCCACAATGGGAACTGTTGGAGATGAACGGTTGGTGGATGCCGGAAAAAATCGCGGGAATTTGCGGCACACGCGTTTATGCGCTTGCGGGCGAATTGGCGGAACTTTCACTTGCAATTCAAACATATGTGATTCAAAAACTTATTGGCAAAGGATTCAAATATATTGAATGCCCATCGATTTCCAAACCACAAACCATATTTAACGCCGGACATTTTATGGGCGCGGATTTGTCGGTTATGAATAATGATGTTTTTATGCTGACCGATACTGACCGCTGTTTAACTGGTACAGCGGAAATTGTTTTAAATTCGCTGCATGCGGACGAAATATTATCTGAAAACGATTTACCAATAAAATATGCGGGTTTTTCGCCGTGTTTCCGCAAAGAGGCCGGCGCCGCCGGTCGCGACACCCGCGGAATTGTTCGTGTACACCAATTTAACAAGGTTGAACAATATGTATTCTGCCGGCCCGAACAAAGCGACGAAATGCATGAACATTTATTAAACAACCTTTGCGAAGTGGTCGAAGACCTTGAATTACCGTATCGCGTTATTGCAAGCAGCACTGGCGACATGGGATTCAACAAAGTTAAAATGAACGATGTCGAAGCATGGTTCCCATCGGAAAACACTTATCGCGAATTGGGTTCTTGTTCATCAATTGGTCAATTCCAAGCACGTCGCACAAACACACGCTATCGCGAAAACGCAACCGGCGAAGTGAAATTTGTTGCGACATTAAACAATACCGGAATCGCCCTGCCACGCGCATTGGTACCGGTAATTGAAAATCACCAAAACGCCGATGGCTCGGTGAACATTCCAAAAAAACTGCAACCCCTAATGGGCGGCCGAACAAAGATTGGTGGAAAGCACTAAACAAAAAATCGCCCATTGGGCGATTTTTTACTTGGACCGATTAAATACGGAATTCCACAAGTCACATACATAATTTACAACAAAACCGCCAGTCATTATAATTGAATCGCGTTTAAGCAACCGCATTGCCTCAATTGCTTCTTGTTGAGATTTGTATTTATACGAATCGAACTTACTCTTTTTCTGTAAAATTTCATCGCCCCAGAAAATGTAATCACGCCGACATATCATAATGTCATAGACACACTGCGCCGCTTTTTCATCCAACACAAACAAGTTAAAATCAGTACCGACATCAAAACCCATCTCTTCCATATTCTTGTTGAAATACGCCGGGTTACAATATGCACCTGCGTTGTGCGCAACCATTTGCAAAGAATTCAAATAGCCCATAACCTTTGCCGACCGTTCTTTTGAAAAATTCTGTCGCTTAGCCCTTCTTAACAACCGCGCATGTAAATGCAATAAACTTTCGCTTACATCTTTTTTAAAATTGTCTTTCATAATAAACCTCTTATGGACACGAGCCATTGTAATCAGAATTTTTGACGAAATCAAATTTTTAATACAACATATTGAAAACGCAAAAATATATGATAAAATTTCTTGCTAAAAAAGGATTTTATATATGAAAATTCGTAATATTGCGATTATTGCACATGTTGACCATGGCAAAACAACCTTGGTGGATAACATGTTAAAACAGGCGGGAACTTTCCGCGAAAACGAACGTATCGAAGACCGTGTTATGGACAGTGGCGACATTGAACGCGAACGCGGCATTACTATTTCGGCAAAGCCGACATCGGTCCTGTGGCACGATTATAAAATAAACATCGTGGATACGCCGGGCCACGCGGACTTTGGTGGCGAAGTCGAACGTATTCTGTCGATGGTTGACGGCGTTGTTTTGCTTGTGGACAGTGCCGAAGGCCCCCTGCCCCAAACAAAATTTGTGCTGTCCAAGGCGTTAAAATTGGGGCTGCGTCCGATTGTTTGCATAAACAAAGTTGACCGGTCTGATGCGCGTCCAGACGAAGTTTTATCTGAAACTTTTGACCTGTTTGACAAATTGGGTGCGGACGATGCGCAACTTGATTTCCCATACCTTTACGCGGTTGGCCGCGATGGTTGGGCGGTGCGCGATTTGAACGACGAACACAAAGATTTAACACCGCTGTTCCAACTTATTGTTGACCATGTGCCGGCACCGGATTGCAATGGTTCACGTTGCCAATTGGATGCACCATTCACGATGCTGGCCACGACATTGGAATCGGACCCTTATGTCGGGCGCATTTTAACCGGGAAAATCGAATCGGGCACCGTACGCGTCGGCCAATCGGTCAAGGCAATAAATATGAACGGCGAATTTATCGAAAACGCAAAAATTACAAAGATTATCGAACACCGCGGCATTGAGAAAATTTCCCGTGAAAGTGCCTCTGCGGGCGATATCGTCGTTGTTGCCGGATTCAGCAAGGCAACAGTGGCGGACACCCTTTGCGACCCGTCCGTCACCGAACCAATTCCCGCAATGCCAATTGACCCACCAACACTTACCATGACTTTCTTTGTGAACACATCGCCGCTTGCCGGGAAAAGTGGCAAGAAATTGACTTCGCGTATGATTGGCGAACGCCTGTTCAAAGAGGCCGAAACCAACATCGCATTAAAGGTTACACAAAGCGAAAACAAAGAATCTTTTGAAGTTTCCGGTCGCGGTGAATTACAACTTGGGATTTTAATTGAAACAATGCGCCGCGAAGGTTTTGAACTTTCGGTATCGCGTCCGCGCGTTGTTATGCACACTGGCGAAAACGGCGAAATGTTGGAACCAATCGAAGAAGTCGTTGTTGATGTTGATGACGAATTCAGTGGTGTTGTTATTGAAAAGATGACAAAGCGCAAGGCAACTATTACCGAAATGAAGGCGTCTGGTGGTGGCAAAACGCGCATCGTGTTTTCGGCACCATCACGCGGACTTATCGGATACCTTTCCGAATTCAGAACCGACACGCGCGGCACCGGAATTATGAACCGCGTGTTCGATAAATATGGTCCATACCGCGGGCCAATTGTGCAATATCGTCCGGGTGTGTTGGTTTCAATGGAAAACGGTGTTACCGCGACATACGCGTTGCATAACCTTGAACCGCGTGGCGTTTTGTTTGTCGGGCCGCAAACCGAAGTTTATTCCGGTATGATTATCGGCGAACACAGCAAAGAAAACGATTTAGAAGTTAATCCAATCAAAGGTAAAGAACTTACAAATGTGCGCAGTGTAACGGCGGATGAAAAATTATTCCTTGCACCGCCGCGCAAAATGTCATTGGAAGAAGCGTTATCATATATCCAAGATGACGAATTGGTGGAAGTTACACCGGCGACAATTCGTCTGCGTAAAAAAGAATTGGATAGTGGTAAACGCAAAAAACTTGCCCGCGGCAAAGACGAAACGCTATAGTCAATACTTGCAAAACACATTTTCAAAATGTATAGTTTGAATCATGAATGATGCGCATTCTGATATCAGACGTTTGTTTTTATTCGCAGGCTATAGTGCCGACGGCGTTATTGATACTGCGTTAGTACATTACGCAAAAAATATGGGGCATTTTGGCGATATCGTTTTATATATGGATTGTAACACACCCGAATCCGAACTTTCAAAGGTGAAACCATACTGCATTTATGCCACCGCCGCGCGTCATGGTGAATATGATTTTGGTTCATATAAACGCGCATACGAATACGCACGCGATAATGACATACTAAGAAAATATGATTATGTTTACCTGGTAAATGATTCTGTATTTGGGCCATTGTTTGATATGTCGAACATAATGCAAAAAATTGATTCTGTTCCAACCGATGCGGCGGGAATGGTCGTTTCAACACACAAAACACATTCATATATGGAATCGTGGTTCATACGATTAAACAAAAAAATATTTACATCTGATTGGTTCAATGAATTTATATCCGGGGTCACCAAGCAACCGACCAAAAACAGGGTTACTGTAAAATACGAACACGGGTTAAGTGATTTAATTCACAACCAAGGACTTTCGTGGGGTGGTGTTTATACGCGTCACGGACGATACACATACAACAAACCAAAACAACTTTTCAAAGATGGTTGCCCGTTTGTAAAAAAGTCATGTTTTACACGACACAATGGTTCACTTGGGGGCGAAATAAAATATATAATTCAACACGCCGATAACAATGCCGCCAATAATATTATGAACGCCGCAAATCTTATTTACGGTCATGATTATATGCAACGATTTTTGACATATAATCCAATTAAAATTCTTGGACGCAGGTTAGATTATGCCCTAACAAAAATAAAGAACAGAAAAAAATGAAAAAAACAAAAAAAATTGCCGCTATAACAATGGCACGAAATGACGAATTCTTTTTGACCAAATGGACCGAATATTATGGTCACGAACTTGGCATTGAAAATCTTTACATAATTCTTGATGGCACCAACCAAAAAGAACCCCAAAATGCCATGGGCGCAAACATAATAAAGCTACCACATACCGACATGTCACGCACCGCGGGCGACAAATACCGAATCGGAAAAATATCAAATCTGGCAAACGAATTATTCAAAAAATATGATATTGTCATTGGTTGCGATTCTGACGAATTTTTAGTTGTTGACCCAAACACGAAAAAATCGCTGTGCGAATATTTATCTGAACTAAAATATAAAACAACCGTTTCGGGGCTTGGGTTGGACATCGGTCAAAACATGAAAAACGAAAAGCCGTTGGATATATCAAAGCCAATGTTGGTGCAACGTGAATACGCCCTGCTTTCTACGCGTTATACGAAACCGGTTGTGTTATTTCGGCCCGCCCATTGGGGCAGTGGTTTTCATCATGTAAAAGGCCACAATTTCCACATTGATAGCAATTTATATTTGTTGCACTTTGGCGCGGTCGATATGGAAATGCTGGTTAAAAAAGCGGTCAAGCGTGGACCAGACTGGGTAAACCACTTGCGCCGTCGCGGTAACGGAACAATAAATATAATTACGAAAAAAAACGCACATGGCACGGGTTACATAAAAATTGCCCGCACTATGCAACGCATATTCCGCCCGATATACGCACCCGGAAAACCTGGGATGCTCGGCATAAAATGGGTTGTAAAAATTCCACAACAATTCAAAAAAACAGGAATATAAAATGACGACGAAAGAAAAAATTGATATCGTGTATCTTTGGGTTGACGGTGCGGATAAAAATTGGCGCGCCGAACGCGATAAATGGTATAAAAAGATTAACGGCAAAACACCAATTTACCACGGTGCCGCAAATGAAGAAAGATTTCGTGATAATGGTGAACTTTTACACTCTCTACGCAGTGTTGCCGAATGCGTTCCATGGGTAAATCACATTTATATCATCACCGGTTTTAACCAGGTTCCAAAATGGTTAAACACAAAGCATCCAAAAATTACAATCGTTCCACACGAAGAAATTATGCCACATGATGCATTACCAACATTTAACGCAACCGCCATAGAAATGTGTATTCCAAATATTCCGAACTTATCTGAACATTTTTTATTAATGAACGACGATACGTTTTTTAATAGAAAATTATCACCGTCTTTTTTCTATGATTCCAACGGTTGTGCAAAATTTAGATATTCAAAAAACAGTTACGATTCAAAAATTTCTTTTGAACAATGGCACGCCAAACTTGATGATTATACAAAAACATTGGCATTATCGTCAAAATATATTGATGAAGTATTCGGTATCAAAACCTATAACATGCGACCATCACACGGTATTGATCCATATATAAAACCTTCCTGGATTGAATGTCGGACTGTTTTTAACGAACAAATTAATTCACAAATTCGCAATAAATTTAGAACCAACAATGAAATTCAACGATGGATGATTAACCTATATGACCTTGCGAAACATCGTGCAAAATTTATTCATTCACGCGCGCATAAATGCACACGTCATAAAATACTCGACGCTATATATAATTTCATATTTTACTTCAAAACAAGAAATTCTAATATTTATGTTTCAAATGTTCATAATAAAACAAAACATATCGCAAAATCTGCAACATTCTGCATAAACGACGGTCCCGAAAATGATAAGGAGATTTTGAAAGAAAACCGAAATTTTCTTGAAGCACGTTTTCCGAACAAATGCGAATTTGAAAAATAAAAATTGCATTTTTATGAACATAAAAACGCGTAAATCTTATTTCGCAAATCATACCATTCCGTTGGAACACTATCAAATACGCCCCGCTCACTTAATTTTACAAACTCTTCACGTGCCGTACACAACTCTTCATTCGTCTTCAAATATCTAACTTTACGAAAAGCCCAATTTACAAAATACCACATAAATTGTTCTTGCCATTTTTTCATCTGATAATCTGTCGCAGAATCTTTATAAACGCCGTATGCGTGGGAAATTCCCGTACACAGCGATTGCATTATCCGCAATTGCTTTGCCGACAAAACAATTCCACCAAAATTTGGAATATAATAATAAAGCGGCAAATTTATAATCGACACACGCGGATTTTTTAACATAATTTCCGACCACCATGGAAAATCTTCAAATAAAATACCCTTGATAAACGGCGTATCCGCGATCAAATCCCGTTTGTACATATTTTTCCAAACCTGACAATGTTTAACAAGCCAGCGACGTTTTTTACTAAACATATTGTGTGCGCGTTCAGTCGCATATTCAAACACATCATCTGTTACGCACGATTTTATTTTTTCGATATCGTATTTTTTTTTGATACCAAACGGAACAACATTATCAGTATCCAACCCAAGTTTATGCCGAACCATTAATTGCGGACGATAAAATCGGTCATATGTATATGCCACAATATCGGCCTTATTACGCAACGCAACATTATATGCAATTTCCATTGTTTGCGGATGAATGAAATCATCACTGTCCAAGAACATAACATATTCACCCGTTGCATACGGCATACCCGCATTTCGTGCATCGGAAAGTCCGCCATTTTCCTTGTGCACAACAACGAATCGATTATCGCGTGCGGCATATTCCTCGGCAATTTTTCCCGAATTATCCGGCGAACCATCATCGACACAAATCGCCTGCCAATCAGAAAAAGTTTGATTTTGCACACTATCCAAACACCGCCGCAGGTATTTTTCAACATTATACATTGGAATAATTATCGATATTTTTGGCGACATATAAAATCCCCTTTTTACATTTTACATATTGCTTCTGCGAATGTCCCAGGCAAAGGCGCATCCGCATACGCACACTTTTGGAAAAACGCATCCGCCGTCAGTTGTTTGAATAATTTTTCATCATATGGTTTATGTTTATATGTATGCCATAACGCATGCGTTGGGTCTTGGTCAACATGCGGCATTTCGGCAAAATATTTTTTAGCACGTTCATCATTTTCAACCAATGTTTTGAACAGCAACTGATGCATAAAATAATCAAAGCAATGATTTTCGTGCATCCAGTAATCAATAATCATCGCCCGCCATGCGGCCAACAAAAATGCCCCTTTGCGCGCGCGGATAAAGCAATTTTGCATATACGAATATTTTTGTCCGACATTACCAACCATATAAACAAAGAAATCCAACTTAATAATCCAATCCGGTATAGGACTTGTTACAAAGGCCGTCGAATCCAGCCAAATTCCACCATGCTCATAAAGCAATTCCACACGAACAATATCCGCAAAATGTGCGCGTCTTATTTTACCCGCGCGGTATTTTTCAACTATTTCCCGCGGCAAATTTACATAGTTTTCAAAATTATTATCATCCAACACAACAAGTTCTTGCTTGCAATTTTTTCTGATACTGCGATAACAGGCCTTTACCAAATCAGGTGCATTTTCTTCGCCTTGCTGCCACATAGTAAAAATTTTTTCATTATCGTCATTGTTAATAACCGGAACTTCTTTGACTTTTTCCACCGCCGGCAAATAGCGTTTGAAATACCGAACGGCCACATCAGAAAAAACATCACACCGAACCGCACTTCGCACCGCACGCGGGCGCCATATCCAATTCAAAATATGCGCACGCACAACGATTTGTGTTAACGCCCACATTTTTGCTATATTCATCTTTGCCCCTTTGGTTAAAGCATCGGGCGACAAACGCCGCCCGAAAAATTTATTCTTCTATATTTCCATCTTCTTCATCCGCCGGCCCGGTTGTCATTTCTTCGGCAATACCGCCCGCACGCGCCATAATTTTTTCAAGTAATTCTGCCTGCGCTTCTGGATGGTCTTTTAACCATTGCCGCGCATTCGCTTCGCCTTGACCTATGCGTTCATTGTTATACGAATAAAAACTGCCGGCCTTGTCGATAAAGTCATATTTCACACCCATATCCAAGATTTCACTAATACGGGAAATACCTTCACCATACATAATTTTGAAATCGACGGTGCGGAAAGGCGGCGCAACTTTGTTTTTCACAACCTTGACCCGCGTTTCATTACCGATAACATTTTCTTTGTCCTTGATTGCCCCGGTGCGACGAATATCAAGACGAACCGAAGCATAGAACTTTAACGCGTTACCGCCACTTGTTGTTTCGGGGTTTCCAAACATCACACCAATTTTCATACGAATCTGATTGATAAAGATAAGCAATGTATTACTGCGCGACACAGACCCTGCAAGTTTTTTAAGTGATTGACTCATCAATCTTGCGGTCGTTCCAACAAAACTGTCGCCGATGTTACCCTCTAATTCCGCCTTGGGCACCAGTGCCGCAACCGAATCGATAACAACAACATCAACCGCACCCGATTTAATAAGCGTATCGGCAATTTCCAATGCCTGTTCACCCGAATCAGGTTGCGATATAATCAAATTTGCGACATCGACCCCTAATTTTTTCGCATAACTCGGGTCCAGCGCATTTTCCGCATCGATATACGCGCATGTGCCACCTTTCTTTTGTGCTTCGGCGACCGCATGTAATGCAAGCGTTGTTTTACCGGAACTTTCCGGTCCATATATTTCGACGATTCGCCCACGCGGATAACCACCAATCCCCAACGCGATATCCAGCCCCAGCGAACCCGACGATATCGCCTCTATATTCTGTTGCGAACCATCGCCCATTTTCATAATTGCTTCTTTACCGAATTGTTTTTGAATTTGTGCAAGTGCCGATTCAAGTGCCGGATTTTTCGCACCCGCGGCCGGTGCTTCTTTCTTTGCCATTATAACTTCCTTTGTTGCCCTTTGATGATACCGCAAAAAAAACTCTATGCAATTTATTTTTTTATACATGTAAATTCCAAGAAAAGCCCCCCTGTAAATCCCCTCGCCACGGGAAAGGGGGCCTTTGACCCCGCCGAAGGTATGAGCAAAATAAAATATAACCATTACCCCGCCACTTCCAATGTCCATCACCTTCGCCAAATCGGGCCCAGCAAAATTTGAAAAACTTTGCAGGCAATAGCCGAAACTGGATCATTGCTGGTTCTGAGGAACATAAATGTTTTCATTATACGTTGTTTCATTCCAATCTTCTTCAACCGGCGTCGCAAGTGGATAATAAACCGTAACCGGTGTGCCGGCATTGTATTGTTGCAAGCAAAATGCCGCAACGTCAGCAGCGGTTGTGAACGCACTGTCCTTGAACCCCATATTTACTGACGAAAAACTTACAATACTTTTATCAGGTGCGTTTGCCATTGTAGCACTTGAATAAGGGTAATGTGTGCAAGATATTTCTATTTTGCGTGGCTCTTTGTCTCTTATAGAAGTATACCACCCTGGGCCAGACGCCACCCAATTCTCTGTCCCTTTAAACACCTTTACGCCAACATTCCGTGTAATCTTATGTGTTGTCGCATCATATGAATCCGCATAGTCACCGACACGCCGCAATATCATATCACCTTGTTTATAAAACACCGGATAAATTGGGTTCGTTGGTGTTGGGGTTCCGTCTTGGTAACCGGTCCCAACCGCCGAAACATATGATTCTTGTGTTGTATTACTGGATGTATTATCCACACTCCACAACCAACATTCACCGGTGGTGGCGTAACCCGCGCAGACAAACTCGTTATCCAATCCGTTCTTTAATGCCGCATTAAATGTCCCCGCATCGATTAGGTTTTCCGATTGTGCCGCATAGGTGCCTGTATCCTGATATATTCCTTTTTCACCAACCATGCCGGCAACACCGGTGTATGTTAATACTGTGTTCGTATTCTTTGCCGGAATCTCATCTTGTTTTGTTGCTAACTTTGTATTCACACCACCAACCATCGGTAATGATGTATCACTGGTATTCGTTCCCAAATTTGATTTTACTTCACGTGCACTTATTACACCACGTTCATCCGTATATGTTACCGCCTTGGTTCCGCTTTGTGCACCTATCTCGTCCTGTTTCGTTGCAAGTGCATCATTCACATACTTTAACGATGTTACCGTTTCTTTATCGTCTGCATGCACGCCATATACTATGCCTATGCCGAACAATATCAAACTAAACGATATCAATAGTTTTTTCATAGAACTTCTCTCTCT
>JAFZXK010000001.1 GCA_017616785.1 Alphaproteobacteria bacterium | reverse complement strand
TCTGGCGCCCCCAGAAGGATCGGTGCAGCAATATTTTCGGTGTATTGACTTTTCAAATAAAATGTATTATAATTAGTGGCATGAGTACACAAGTTGCATTTTGTTCTTTCGTTTGGTGGCTGTAGTCACAGCCAGTACTTTTTATACCCATTATATTTTTTTCAACTCAATTTAGTTTAATCATAAACAAAGGATTTTTATTATGAAAAACAATGAACAAAAGGTTATGTTAACCGGTGTGCGCCCCAGTGGAAACCTGACACTTGGGAACTATCTGGGGGCGATTAAGAACTTTGTGACGCGCCAGGCACAATACAAAAGTTATATCTTTGTTGCGGACCTGCACGCGATAACCAGCCCTCGCGACCCGGCGGAATTGCGGATCGCGGTCAATGACTGTATCGCCATGTATTTGGCGTGCGGTGTTGACCCAGAACAAACAATTGTCTTTCGGCAAAGTGATGTTTTGGAACACGGCATTATGGGCTTTATAATGACATTTCAAACGCATATGGGCGAATTGTCGCGTATGACCCAGTTCAAATTGAAATCACAAAATGTGGGCAAAAATGGGATTGATACAGGGCTGTTTGTGTATCCGCCGTTGATGTCCGCCGATATCTTGCTGTATAATACGGATATTGTGCCGGTGGGACTTGACCAGCAACAGCATGTGGAATTAACCCGCGATTTGGCCCAGCGGTTCAACAAGCGATATGGCGACACCTTTAATGAACCAGATGTCTATATCGCGCCCGTTGGGAACAAGATATTAAATCTGCAAAACCCGACGGAAAAGATGAATAAATCGGACGGTCCAAACCCGGGAACAATCTTTCTGATGGACGATTTGAAATTGGTTCGCAAAAAGATAATGTCGGCGGTCACAGATAGTGAATCCGTGGTGCGGTTTGATGAAGAAGCGAAACCCGGCATTTCAAATTTGATAAGCATACTGGCCGCGACAACTGGCGAAAGTATAGAGAGCATAGAAAAACGCTTTGTGGGTCATGGATATGGCGAATTTAAGCGAGAGGTTGCGGATGCGGTCTGTAATTTAATTGGCAATATTCAAACAAAACACCAACAATTCAAGAACCCAGATGTATTGGATGCAATTTTGACCGCCGGTGCCGAACGCGCGCGCATCGTTGCGGCGGAAACCCTAAACCGTGCAAGGGTTGCGTTGGGCCTGAAATAGAAAACGCCCCGAACGGGGCGTTGTTTTTTATGTAATTCTATTAATTTTGTGCTTCGGCCGGTGCATCTGTCGTTGTCACCGGTTCGGCGGGTGCGTCCACGTCGGTTGCATCGGGTGCGGGGGTTGGTTCGTTTGCCAATTCATCCGCCGCAAGTTCCGTCCGCAATTCACTCTGTGCGTTACCCGCGGTTTTTGATGACACAACCGCCAATGCCGCACACAAAACAAAGAATATAATCGCAAGCCATGTTGTCAATTTAGTTAGGAAATTTCCTGCCGCCGCACCGGTTAGCGCGCCACCAAACATAGACGCCGCGGACGCGCCGGACATACCACTGCCCTCTGATTTCTGTAACAAAATAATTCCGGTCATGAATACCGCAACAATTATCAATAACACCAGTAAAATAGAAAACATTTTTTATCCTTTTATTTTTGCAACATTTTAATCATCAAAACTTTTGGTTGCAAGTATTTTTAGTAATTCCGCCGCGGCCGCGGTGCTTGCATTTTTCTTGGATGACCCGCTTCCACTTGCGCTTTCGCCCATCGCGGTTACCGTTACCGTGAATACAGGACTGTGGTCTTCGCCAGAACTTTCGGCGGCAGAATATTCCGGCAACGCGCCCGCTGCATTTTTTTGAACGAATTCTTGGAGCATTGTTTTGGGGTCCTTTGGCGGGCGCAGTTCAGCCGCCGCCAATTCGTGCCAAATGCCACACACGAAATTCCGCGCTTTGTCAAAACCGCCATCAAAGAATATTGCACCGATTACCGCCTCCATCGCGTTGGCAAGCATGTGGCGCGTGCGCCCGGCGGTCATGTGTCCATGGTGAACCATTTTGTTCAATTCAAATGACTTTGCAACATCCGCCAATGTTTCCGTTGATACCAGTGACGCAAAGCGCCGCGCAAGTTCGCCTTCGTTTTCATTGGGATACATTGCGTAAAGCATTGATGCCACACTTAGCCCCAAAACGCGGTCGCCAACGAATTCAAGGCGTTCGTTGTTATGAAAACTGTTCACGCCGCGCTGGGTCAGTGCAAGTTCCAATAATGATTTATCTTTGAATTTATAACCAAGTTTCATTTTTATTTTATGCCTTTGCCAAATCTGTTCCATCGCATCTTAGCATTCCAATTCCAAAATGCAACCATTGGCGATGCATAATTATGCGAATACCACACAAACCAAACGTGGCCGATGACATTGTCCACCGGAACAAAGCCCACATCGGCGCGGCTGTCGTTACTGTTGTCGCGGTTGTCGCCCATAAAGAACAAATGATTTTCCGGCACCAGGTATTCCATAGTGTTATCTAACGGCCCGTTATCGGTATATTCAATTATGCTGTGTTCGACGCCACCTGGTAAAACCTCGGTATATTCTGTGGCGGGGAAAACACCGCAAAGCCCCGGCGTAGTGCGGCAAACATGGTCGGCGCGATATTCAATTGTATAATTAAAATCAGCCGGCGCGCCATCAACCAAAACCTTGTTACCCTTTATCGTCATATTTTCGTGATAATAACCAACCGAACGCAGCGAACGCGGCAAAACCGCAACGACATAGGGCCGCGGGTCTTTTCTTTCGACCATTTCACCGTTTATGTACAGCCGACCTTCCCGCATCTGAATCGTGTCGCCCGGCAATCCAACAAGACGTTTTACATAATCAAGTGATTCATTTTTCGGATTACGGAACACAATAACATCGCCAAGTTTCGGCATATTCTTGAAAACCCGGCCGTTCCACAGGTGCCATGAACCAAACGGAAACGAATAACGCGAATAACCATACGACCATTTTGTTATGAAAATATGGTCGCCGATATGCAATGTCGGTATCATCGACCCGGATGGGATATTAAAAGGTTCAAGAAACAAACTGCGGAAACCAATGGCGATAAGAATTCCATAGAACAATGTATCAAACCATTCACGCATACGATTTTTGGGCTTTTTTGACATTTTTCTTCCTTTCTTTGACGAATTTTGCGTTTTGCATTTTATAACTTGAATTCGATTATGGCAAGTATATAATACAAAAACCATGATTTCTTTGGCTTCGATTATTTTTAACGGTATGGATGCAACGAAAATTGATGTCCAGGTGCAAATTTCCGCCGGCCTTGGGAAACCTGATTTTAAGATTATCGGGCTTGCCGACCGCGCGGTAAAAGAATCTGCGGAACGCATTGTAAATGTTCTATCGGCGTTGGGCCTGCAATTGCCGCCAAAACGTTTGACGGTGAACTTGTCGCCCGCGGATGTGGAAAAAAGCGGTGCGCACTTTGATTTGCCAATATTGTGCGGAATACTTTGCGCGTTTGATATTTTACCCCAAGATAAATTATCAAAATACATTATTATTGGCGAAGTCGGCCTTAATGGCACGGTTGCGAAAACGAACGGCGTCTTGGCCGCAGGCGTGTGGGCCAAGAAAAATGGTTTCGGAATAATCTGTCCTGGCGACCAAGGGGCCGAAGCACGATGGGCGGGGGAAAATGATATACTTGCGCCGTTTCATGTTTTGGAACTGATAAATCATTTTAACGGGAAAAATCCGCTGTTGTTGCCGGATTTGCCCGCGACACATACGGAAAGTGCAACCACGCACGCCGATATGTCCGAAGTTCATGGCCAGGCGGCCGCCAAACGCGCGCTTGAAATCGCGGCGGCGGGCGGACATGCGATGTTGATGGTTGGGCCACCGGGGTCGGGGAAAACCATGCTTGCATCACGGTTGCCGACGATTATGCCGGAAATGACCGCGGATGAAGTGTTGGAAACATCAATAATATATTCCATTGCCGGAAAGTTAGACAATAAAACACTGATGTCGCGCCGCCCGTTCCGCAGTGTCCATCATACTTCAAGTCCGGTTTCACTTGCCGGCGGCGGTTCGGATGCGCGACCGGGCGAAATATCGTTGGCGCACAATGGGGTTCTGTTTTTGGACGAATTGCCGGAATTTAACCGCGCGACACTTGAAATTTTGCGGCAACCGATGGAATCGGGAAAGATTATGATTTCAAGGGCAAAGCGAAACGCGACATATCCCGCGCGATTCCAACTTATTGCCGCGATGAATCCGTGTCCGTGCGGGCATTTGGGAAACGCCGCCCTGTCCTGTTCCCGCGCGCCAAGGTGTGCCGAAGCGTACCAGAATAAAATTTCCGGGCCGTTGCTTGACCGCATTGATTTACATGTTGATGTTGACCCGGTCAATCCATGGGAAATGAAAAGCAATTTGCCGTCGGAACCCAGTGAAACTATACGCGCACGCGTTGTCGCCGCACGCACACGACAAATCGCACGCCAGGGGTATGTGAATGCGTTGTTGGACGGTGCGGATTTGGAAAAGTATGTTGTACTTGGTGATGAACTTACGAACTTTTTGAATAACGCCGCCGAAAAGATGGGAATGTCCGCGCGCGGATACAATCGTATAAAACGAATTGCGCGAACAATTGCGGACCTGCGTGGGGACAAAGATATTACCATGGATGATCTAGCAGAGGCCATTTCATACCGCCCCATCAATCGTGGTAAATATGGCGTAAAACTTAAAAACTAAAATTCAACACGCAACCCAAGCATAACGTTTGCGTATATCAAATTTTTCGCACTAAACCAATCAAGGTGACGCGTTCCGTCCGAATTGGACAGCGTATATTTTACATGCGGTAAATACGCCGCACGCGCACCAAAATCAAAGAATAAATTTTCATTTATACCATACGAAAAGCCCAACGCCACGACACCCGCAACATTTGTTGTATTTGTTGTTGACGGATAAAAATCCATCATCACATCGTCACTGGTTCCAAAGTCTTCTAAAATCGGGTATCCATACAGTTCACCCGTGTCATCATAAAAGTGCATTTCGGTTTTTGTATCGGCGTATCCGAACCCGATACCGATATACGGAATCATTGTGCGAATCGGTTTTTGAATTCCATCAAAGAAATCATAAAACGCCATAAAACTGATGATATCGGTGGCCATTGTTGATTGAACATTACCCATGCTGACATCCAATGTCATACCATTGCTTAGTTGCATGTTCCCAGAAAACAATCTTGGTTTATTGTAGTCAACATCCGAAAAATGGTCCCACCCCAGTTCCAAACGCCACTGTGGTGTGTTTGGTAGAATCCAACCAACACTTGCCCCGGCGGCGAAACTAACCTGTGACATTTTATCTAAGCCGACACTATTAAGACCGCCCGTGGCATATTCAAAACCATCGGGGCAAGTCCCTGACCAATCTTGAACATCACCTGTTTCAGTATTCACGCAATATGCAAACACCATTGGCGCATCATTACGCATCTTGGCCAAGGCGTATGTTGCCCCTCCACGTATCGATATCGCGGCGCGCGAACCACTGTCCGTATAATCCGGATTATACATGTAACCACCGCTGTATTCCCAATTGGCATGGGCCGCACCGAACCAAAGACCGCACAATGCAACAATAAAAGAAAAAATCCTACTTCTCATGATAACGGTATTATATCATAATTTTTTGTAATAATAAACATAAAAAAACATGGGGCGACGCCCCATATTTTTTATTCACGCCATCTTTTAAACAACCGTCTATTTGGTAATAATCCCCTTTCCCGTGCACCTGTGACGACCTGGCTAATTCCACGCAAAAATCTCTCTCCTGGTCGCAAATTATCTTGGTGATAAATTTCTTCTAGTCCATCAAGGTACTTTCGCATGTCATTAACAGAAAGAAGTTGTCCCCCACCCATGGGTCCCCAAACAAAATATTTCTTATAAGTATTTCCTTCGCTATCCATTATATGGAAAAACGTTTCCCTGTTAAATTCTTGAATTTTATTGATATCTTTTCGAACATCACCAAAACGCGTATCCAACTCTTTCCCTATTTTTTCAAACAATTCTTTGACGGTTTCTGAACTCATAACACCCCAATCCCGGAAAAGTGGTTGCCCAATGGTGCTGTCCAACCCAAGCATTGGATACCACTTTCCTGGGGTTTTATTTGCTTTGCTGTCATTACCCGCAAGGACGAACGGCACCCTTATTCCATCGATATCAGCCACCACCGCAATTTGGTTACCATTACGCATAAGTGGCGTTTGCAAATCAGCATCCATACAAAACAGTGTAATTGGCACCCCAATACCGGTATCCGGTAACAAATCGACATTAACCGAATCTCCGGTCCTTATCTTAAGCCCCCTATTGACGACAGACGCATCTTTTAACTTTTCATCTTGCATTTTTTGTCGTCTTTCCACATTGGTCGGTGCCGCAAAACGCAGGTTCGTATCATCCAACGAATCCACGCCACCATAATCCTCGATTTTCTGTAAAATCTTGTTACGTTCGTCCAACCATTTCATAATCTGCCAATCTTTGGCATCGCCGGTCGGCTTTCTTTGCATATGGCGATTTAGTTCAGCAATTAGTTGTTGCAATTTTTCACGACGGTGCACTTCGGCCAAGGCCTGATTGAGTTCAAGAGTCGACGGTCGCCCAAGTTGATTATAAAGCCGATCTATTTCTTTTTCGATTTTCTCTTCCTGCTTCCGATATTTCAGAAAATTATCCGCCCGGACTGATGGACTTTTGCGTTTTGCGCGGATACTTGACATTTGTCGATGCAAATCTTCCCAACGCTCTGCCTGTTCAGGCGTCAACGCAAAGAACGGTTCGGTAAAAGGTTTAAACTTTGTTTGCCCCTCGGTCAAAAGCGCAATAGGTGTTTCGACGTTATCCGAAGGTTTCACTTCGTGCGATTCGCGCAACCGGCGCAAATGACCTTCGTTATCTTCGAACACAGGTTTAGGGAATAAATTACCTAATGGTCTTGACCCCATAGCCGGACGGACATGTTCACCCAACCGTTCATCGGGTTCATCGTTTTCTTCGCTTAGATCAAATGGCGGCAGCACGTCAGTTTCTTCTTTCACTGGCGCTGTAAAGATATCTTGATTTTCCAGTTCATCTTTGACCGGGATAAATTCATCTTGTTGCACCGTGGATTCCGTGGCCGGCAGATATTCATCACGTTGTTCATCTTCAACAATCGGCGGAACAATCGGTTCTTCTTGTTTAACAACCGACATATCATCTTTCGGCGATTTATCCGGGCGTAAACCATGACGCACACGGTCAACGAACGACCCCAAACGGTCACGCAACTGTGTTTTGCGTTCACGCGGGGGGTAGATTCCAAACATTGCCGCACCATCACCGTGGACCGGTGTATTTTTTGGGGTCCAAGTATCTTCATAAACCGCCGGTTTAACCACAATTTTTTCTGTGGTTTGTGTCGGTAATTTTTCAATTGAACGATAAAGGTCACCGCTGCGCATCCTGTGTCCCGGAATATTATCCCCAATTTCACCCTTTACCCCAAGATGATGCAAATCGAAATTACTGGCTTCTTTCATACCTTCCAGGTTATAAGTGCCATCCGGGCCAATCGCATTTGCAAGCGTATTCACCTGGTCAGCGGTAACATTATTTGCACCGCGCCAGGCATCCGTATATGCGAAACGTTCAGGATCTGTTAGTCGGATAGCACGCAGTGCACGATATGGATTCATATCCGACCCAGTATCCGCATTATATTGTTCCACCGCCCTAATATCTTGGGCCAAATGTTGTTCCCAATCTTTTGGATACTTTTCTTGATACCAATCGGTTACGGCCTTTTCGGCACGCGGTACCGCATCATCGGGATAGTGTGTAGTCGTTTTTGTATCCGTTACTTCGTCCGAAACTTTCACTGGTTCACCACGCTCCAGATGTTTATTCTGAAACAGTGTATTATCTGGATTCCATTCAGTGTTGATTTTGTTAATTCCAAAATGTGCAAATGCACGCCCACCAAATGCACCCAAAATAACAGAAGCCACACTTGCAATTGTCCATGCAATTTTTTGACGCTGTGACATTTTGGAATCTAGCGCAGATTGAAATACACCACGTGCATTATTGTATGCCCCAAGTGCCAACGCCCCAATACCAACGGCCATCGCCGCAGTGGCCCATCCCTTTACCCCAAGTACCATCGCAATGATTGCAAGGCCACTCGTCCCAAGCGATCGCAACAATTGTCCATTCTTTTTAAATTCTTCCCATGTGACCGGTAAATTGTTCTTTTTTTGATTTATAATCCAACGTGCAACCTGGAATCCCATTATTGCCAACGTTGCACCGCCACCAACCCATGCAAGTCCCGACGCAAGTGACAAACCTAATCTTGCCGCCGCCGCGGTTACGATTACCGTGATAAGTGCACTTGCGATAAACGAACTGCCGAATCCAACTATTATGCGGCCGGCCAAATTACGACGTTTTTTACGACGTGCAACCGCGGCGCGTGACATACGAACATCCGCCATATCATCAATATCATTAAGTGGACGGTTGACCTTCTTCCAAAATCTTTCAAGATTTTTGCCTGTGCCACCAATTTTGTTTCTTAGACGCGCACCCCAACCAACCGTTGCGTCAGTTTGTGTTTCAATCGCGACATTATACCCCCTGTCGGAAATTTCGATACCATCACCGTCCGGTTCAAGCATTTGCATAAATTTATCGCGCATTTCAGGGTCGGCAAATTGTTCCGGATTTTCGAACGCGCCATTGGTAACCTGATCCGCGGCATAAATTTCATATAACTTGATCAAAAGTGTTTCATTCAGTTCGGATTCAATGGCGTCTTTATCAATTTTTGCGTTGACATCCGCAACGTATCTTTTTGCAATATCATGATCTACGAGCTCAACAATTGACGCAAAGCGACTATCATCCAAAATCCTAAAACCGGGTTTATATTCTTCGTGTTCCTCTGGGTCGTCACGTCCACCACGAAATTGCGGTATCACATTTCCTTTGGAATCCAACATTTTGCACTTTGCAAATTTTTCAAGAACCGTATCCCGTACATCAGTACGGTATAAAACCCTATAAATTTCGTCCCAACGTTCGGATAACTTATCCACATCTTCTGGTTTTACTTTATTCAAATTCCAGGCCTCGTCATAATCTTGGGCCCTTGTATCCGCCTGTTGTTTGTTCGCCACCATTTCGGCTTTTTTTTCACCGTCAACATCCGCCATACGCGCATCAAGCATGATGCTGAAATCTTCATTTTCATTGGCGATATTTGTTATGTTAATCAATGGCCATTCATGCTGGCGTACAACCATGCCACCCGAATTTGCAAAATCCGCCGATAAATCATCAATACGCGCTGCAAGTTTATCAAGACGTTCTTGTTGCCCCTTTTCCCCCTCTTTGGCACGTGCAGAAATGGCACGGTATGCATAACCCAAAATTGCCGGCGTTGCGAGGTCAAGCCCTTCCATTTTTTCACCGATAAAGGCGTCACAAAAATCCGTTCGCAAACCACTTGGCATATTTGGAATATCCCGGATAATATCATTTATCGCATCAATATCATGCAACAGCACCGCCCGGCGCGCACTACGCGAAGCAACTAAACGAATTTTATCTTCACTGTATGCCGCTGCAATTCGTTTTGCAAAGCGTGCCAGATCTTTATCATACGTTCTTTGTGTATCATTTTCATTTAATTTCGGACTTGTTGGCATGATGATTTTCTCCCTTTTTGTTTTTTATCCTTTTTATTCTATCACAAAAATTGTTATAAAAAAAGTGTTTTTATGATAAGATGTTTGCATGCTGATATCGATTATTTTATTGATTGTCGGATTCGTGTTGTTGGTGCGCGGGGCGGATACTTTTGTTGATGCCGCGGCGGGTGTTGCACAGCGGTTTAATATTCCAGAAATTATAATCGGAACAACACTTGTCGCCATCGGCACCAGTGCCCCAGAGGCCGCAATCAGTATCACCGCCGCCCTTGCCGGATCAGACGGCGTGTCCATTGGTAATATAATTGGCAGTAATATCACAAACATTTTTCTTATATTGGGCATTACCGCGGTTATCGCTGCGTTGCCAATTCGGGCCAATACAAAATACTATGAATTGCCATTTGTCGGTATGATAACATTATTGCTCTGTTTAATCGGGCTGTGGTTCAGCGAAATCGCACGACCGGCGGCGGCGATGTTTTTGGTGCTGTTTGTCGGGTTTATCATCTATACGATTATTATGGCACGGCGGTCGAACGAACCCGCCCCAGAATACAAGAAAATTCCCATACTGGAAACGGTAGTTATGATTGCCGCCGGCATTGCCGCATTGATTATCGGCAGTAATTTGATTGTCGATTCCGCAACGGATATCGCGACGCGAATTGGTGTTTCCGAACGCGTAATCGGCCTTACACTTGTGGCGTTGGGGACCAGTTTGCCGGAATTGGTCGTCTGTGTTGCCGCGGCATTAAAGCGCGAATATGATATGGCGGTTGGAAATATTGTCGGGTCAAATATATTTAACATACTGTTTGTTTTGGGCACGACAGCGGCGATACGGCCATTGCCCTTTGAATCGGCGTTTTTGATGGACGGCCTTGTGGCGTTGATGGCGGTCACAATGTTGATGATTTTTGTGGCACGAAATTCGAAACTGGGGCGCGTTGGCGGGATTTTGTTTCTGATTGCGTATGTGATTTATGTCTATTATTTGATGGTTTGATTACTTTGATAAGCAATAAAAACGCGTATTTTTTAGTATTGATATACCCGATTTCAAATCTTTGATACGTAATACAGACGCATTATCAATCTTTGTGTGCAGACATTTATCCAGGTATGAATGTGCGTGAAAGTTATTTTTATCTTGCATATAACACATTATAAAATTTATAACCCCACCATGCGTGACGGCCAAAGTATTTTGTTTGTAATCAATATCTTGCAGGAAACGCGCAACGCGCGTAAAGGCATCTTGAAGTTTTTCCGCACCAAAATTTGTTGGCGCCGCAAAAAACATTTCGACCATTTGCGGGTCAATTTCCGCACGGCACAGCCCGGTTAACCCACCAAAATCATATTCACGCAAGCGCGCATCATATTCAACCGTTATGTTCAAAATATTCCCAATGATTTGTGCCGTTTCGGCCGCACGTGAAAGGTCAGATGAAACAATCTTTTGAGTTTTCAAATTTTGCAATTTTTGTGCAACATTGTGCGCATGAATACGGCCTGTTTCATTTAATGGCACATCCGCGATACCCTGAATTCGATTTCCAAGGTTCCAATCGGTCTGACCATGTCGCACTATGTAAAGCATGCGGGCATTATAAGATGCGAAAGCATGGATTGCAAGGTATAATCAAAACTTGAAGTTGGATGTGTTTTTTGATATAATTCGTGCGACAGCAAAAAGGATTTTATATGGCAAAATTAGAAGATTATTTCAAAGATAAAAACGTGGTTGCAAGTTTTATAAGTTTGATAACACCAGAATCGGCCTTTAGTGGAATGCGTATTGAACCCGAAGGCGAGGGTTCGGTAATGTATGTTCATAATACCCCAATGATATATTTTGATGGCAATACGATTACCGAAATGTATTTGCCGGATGTAAAAGAGATAAATGAAGATTGGTTACCATACGATATGATAAAAGACCTTCGAATTCTTGAAATGCCAAACCTTAAAAAGATTGGGGATGAAGTTTCTTTTGGAAAGGTACGAAAAATTTCAGCGCCCAACCTAAAACAGGTGGGTGATTGGTTTAGTATGTCAGATGAATTGTTAGAATTTGATGCGCCACAATTGGAGGTCGTAGGTAACGGTTTTTTGAGATATGCAAAAAATTTGAAAACGCTTAATGTACCAAATTTAAGAAAGGCCGGGGAGCAGTTCCTTACGCACAATTTGGAATTAGAAACACTTTCTTTACCTAAATTTGAGGGGTACATTGATGATTGTATGATAAGGAATGAGAAGCTGTCCACTTTATATGCACCAAAAGTTAATTCTATATTATGTGCTTTCTGGAAAACAAAAATAGAGGTTCTAGATTTACCAAATGTGAGCATGATTTGGAAAAGTTTTAGAGGCGGGAGTTTACGTGAAGTTCATTTGCCAAGATTAATCAAAGTACAAGGAGATGTCCATCCTTTGATACGGGAAGCATGTCAACAAAATCAAATGATGACCTATCGACAAGGAATCGACGTTGTTCAAAGTACGAGTGATGCGAACAAAAAAACCTCAAACTTTATAAAACCGGGCGATTGGAACAGATAACATATCCCCGCGCATCGCGCGGGGTTGTTTTTATCCGCTTTGGTGGGTGTAAAGGCATTAAAAATGTTTCTTTATAAATTCACGACCACATTGAGATTTTAAATATTTTTCGAAATCCCTTGCCTTGGTTTCGCTATCAATTGCAAAATAAGATTTTAATTTCCATGGTCTATACTTATCGGTGTGTCCACAGTGTTCATAATTATGTTGTCTTAATCTGCGCTTCAAATCTTCTGTATAACCAATATAAAACTTATCTGGAGAATCTATGCTTTGCAATATGTATACATAAAACATTATTTTGTCCGTCTGCGTTCGTTTCACTCACTCCGTCGCGACATCCGTCCGTCTACGCACACTTTGTGTGCTCCGTCGCGACATCCGCTTCGCGTGATTAAAATCACATCGCCCCGCCCGATTGTGCCAATCGCGACGGAGCGAAGCGAAGACGGATGGTGGAGCTGATCGGCCCCGGATCAGGTCCGGGGTGACGACAAATTGCGTACGCAATTTATTTTTACTGCACTTCGTTTGTAAAAATCCGTCCGATCAGACCAAAAATTGAAACCGCCGTTCGGCGGTTTGAATTTTTGGTGGAGCTGATCGGACTCGAACCGACGACCCCTTGCATGCCATGCAAGTGCTCTACCAACTGAGCTACAACCCCATTACAGGTGCCTATTTTATATTTCTTCTTGCCAAATGTCAAATGTATTTGCTAACCTGTCCCTGACATAAAGGAGATTTATATATGGACTATCAATCTTTGAAATTAGAAATTGAACAAAAAACGGCACAAACTATCGAAGTTTTGCGCGGGGAATATGCGGGTTTGCGCACCGGACGGGCGTCGGTTCATTTGCTTGACGGGGTGCGGGTGCAAACGTATGGTTCCGATATGCCATTGAATCAATTGGCGACCGTTTCAACCCCGGATAATCAGACGCTTTCGGTTACCGTTTGGGATATTGCAAATGTTGGCGCCGTTGAAAAAGCGATTCGTGATTCTGGACTTGGTCTGAACCCGATGAGTGCCGGTGGCGTTATCCGCCTGGATATGCCGCCACTTACCGAAGAACGGCGCAAGGAACTGACCAAGGTTGCCGGCAAATACGCCGAAGAAGCCAAGATTTCTATGCGTAATATTCGCCAAGATGCAATGGGCAAAATTAAACGCGCCGTCACTGACAAAGAAATTTCCGAAGATGACCAACGGAAATATGAATCCGACCTGCAAAAGGTGTTTGATGCCCGCGGGGCCGAGGTTGATGCGATTGCCAAGCAGAAAGAAGCGGATATTATGTCGGTCTAACAAAACCAAAAGCGGAAAAAATGTTCAAAATACTTAAAAAGAAACAGGAAGTCGCACAGCCGGTAAAAATTCCAAAGCATGTCGCGTTTATTTGTGATGGGAATCGCCGCTGGGCCGAGGCACGCGGGTTGCCGCCACTGATGGGACATCGCGCGGGGATTTCGAATTTTGAAAACTTGGTTGATTGGTTTATTGCGCGTGGCGTTACGACGGTAACTTTCTTTATATTTTCAACCGAAAATTGGAATCGGTCGGATGAAGAAGTAAATTTCCTTATGGATTTGTTCTATTCCGAATTGGAAAAGAATTTGAAGCACGCGATTGAAAAAAATTTGCGCTATCGTGTGATCGGAACGCGCGAAAGGTTGCCGGAAAAATTGGCAAAACTGTGTGATGAATTGGAAGAAAAATCCGCAGAAAACACCGGCGGAACGGTCGTGTTTGCGTTGAACTATGGCGGCCAAGATGAAATTGTAAATGCCGTGAACGCCGCAATTGCCGCGGGCGCGCCCGTTACACGTGAAACATTTGAAACTTTCCTTGATACGGGGGATTTGTTACCTATTGATTTAATGGTTCGAACAAGTAATGAGTTTAGAATTTCGAATTTCTTGCTTTGGAAATTGGCGTATGCGGAACTGCTGTTTGTGCCAGAGCATTGGCCGGATTTGGTAAAGTCCGAAAAACTTTGGCAATTTGTGTTGGACGAATACGCGAAACGCAATCGGCGCTTTGGCGGCGGGAAAAAGGCAAACTATTCGGGGAAAAAGGATAAATAAAAATGTCAGAGGTAATGAACAGAATTTTGGTTGCGGCCGGGTTGGCTTTGGTTGTTGTGGTTGCTGCGTGGTTGGAATTTTTGGGAATTCACGCCGTATATTGGCTTTGCATAATCATTGGTCTGGCGATGATTGGCGAATTTGTATGTCGCCTTTGGACGGCGCCGCGCGCGGTTATGTTTAACACAAATAATCTTGTTTTGTTTGCACTTTTCCTTGGGTTATTGGGTGTTGATTTTGTTTCACTTTTGACCCTGGGGCATCGGCCGATGTTGTTGCTGTTTGTGTTATGCGTGATATGTGCGGCGGATATTTGCGCGTGGCTGTTTGGGCGCATGATTGGTGGCGACAAAATGTGGGAACGCATTTCCGAACATAAAACTTGGGCGGGGCAAATTTTCGGTGTAATCGGTGGAACCGCGGTTGCGGTGCTTTACGGATTTTTAACATTGCATGCGTTCGCACCGCAACTTTTATGGATTGGAATAAGTGTTTCATTGCTGTCGCAATATGGCGATTTAACCGCAAGCTTTATTAAACGCCGGTTAAAGATTAAAGATTTTAGTCGTGTGCTTGGCGCGCATGGCGGAATTATTGACCGGGTCGATGGATGGATTTATGTGTTGCCATTGATTTGGATGATACTTGCCTAAAAGGGGGAAATGAAAATGCATACTTTAACAACCATTGTTGCGTTATTAATTGTCCTTGGGGTCGTGGTTTTTATTCACGAACTTGGGCATTTTTTGGCGGCGCGGTGGGCACGTGTTCGGGTTGATGCATTTTCTATTGGTTTTGGTCCCGCGATTGTAAAGTGGCAAGATAAACGCGGCACTGTTTGGAAAATTTCTTGTTTACCCCTTGGCGGATATGTTTCCATTTATGGCCAAGAAGATATGTTCAATCGAAAAAAATACAACGAATTGCCAAAGAGCAAAAAGGTTGGACATTATCTTTCTGCGCCGGCGTGGAAGCAATTTATTATCATCGCCGCCGGTGTTTTTATGAACTTTATTTTGGCGTGGGCAATTTATTCGGCGATTTTTATGTTCAAACCGCGCAATGTTCAATTGCCTGTGGTCGGCCAGGTTATTCAGGAATCTGTCGCATTTAACGCGGGTGTTAAACCGGGCGATGTTATTGTAAAAATTGATGATGCGGAAATAACAAACTGGGGCGAATTGGTTATTGCCAAAGAACTTGCCGGAACGCATGATGCCGATGTTATAATTTCGCGTGGTGGGGAAGTGGTAAATGTAAAACTTTCGCCGGCGGCGCGGTGGGGCCTCGTTGCGGATGGTAGCAAGACGGAATTTCGCAAAAAGGGTTTCTTTGGTGCGATATATTCCGGTGCGCGTGAAACATATTATCAATCGCGGACGTTGGTTGTTGTGTTAAAACAAATTATCACCGGCGACCGTTCTTCGAAACAATTGGGTTCATTTATCACCATTGCCCAGGTTTCCGGCCAGGCATTGGCCGCTGGGTTCTTTGCGTTGTTATCAATTATCGCATTGATATCTGTGAATTTGGGTGTGATAAACTTACTTCCGTTGCCGGTGTTGGATGGTGGATATTTGCTTATTTTGCTTATCGAAGGTGTAACACGCAGAAAACTTGGTGGCAAGGGCATGGAAATTGTTATCGTGTGTGGTTGGGTTTTCCTTGGGTTTGTATTCTTGCTGACTATGTGGAATGATATAGCGCGGGTGTTTGGGTTATGATAAAAAAGGTTATTTTTTGTTTGGCTTTGTTTATGGTCGGCGTCGCGCATGCCGGAATTTCGCGTGTAAGTGTTTCGGGCAATAAACGTATGGACGCGGAATCTGTAAGAATTCTTGCGGATGTAAAGGTTGGCGAAAATGTCGGTGTGGAACGCGCAAATCAAATTGCAAAAAAGTTACAAGAAAGCGGATATTTTTCCAAGGTTTCTGTTAGAAATGTTAATGATGTTTTGGAAATCCGCGTTACCGAGGCACCAATTGTGAACATGGTTACGGTCGAAGGTAATGACGAGGTTTCAACCGACGATTTGAAAAAGGAAATCAAACTTGCCGAACGGTCTGCGTTCGATGAATCGGTGATTGGTGCGGATGTTGGTCGTATGCTAACGGTGTACCAGCGCAAGGGTTTTTTCGGCACAAAAATTGAACCGCAAAAAATATTGCTGGACGATAATCGCGTAAATGTTGTATATGAAATTACCGAAGGTCATCCGACATATATTGAATCCATTGAATTCGAAGGCAATGAAAAATTCAGCGACCGAACATTGCGCGGCGAAATACTTTCGCGCGAACATGCGTGGTGGCGTTTTATGTCGCAATTTGATGTGTATGACGAAGACCGTATTCAGTATGACCAGCAAATGTTGCGTCAATTCTACCTGCGTAATGGGTATGTTGATTTTCAGGTAAAAGGTGCGCGCGGGACCTTTACGCCCGACCGGCAATTTTATTCGGTTGTTTTTAATGTGGACGAAGGGGAAAAGTATAAAATCGGCAAACTTGAATTGGACAATCCTTTTTCGGATGTGCCGGACGCCGAACTATTCGATGTTATGAAAATGTCAACCGGCGACACATACAATGTTGACGAAGTCGAAGCGACAATTTCCGCAATTCGTGGCGCGGTTGCGGACTATGGTTACGCGTTTATAAGTGTTGACCCAATCCCGCAAAAAAATGATGATTCGCGGACCATCGATTTGAAATTCAAAATACAGAAAACAAATCGTATTTATTTGAATTCTATCAATATACTTGGCAATGTGCGGACGTTTGATTCGGTTATAAATCAGATGATTCCGATGCGTGCGGGCGACCCGTTTTCGTTACAGACAATTGAACAAGGACGCCAACGTTTAATGCGGACGCGCTATTTCAAAGATGTTCAAATGGTGCCGAGTCGTATTCCCGATGCAAATATGATGAACCTTGATATCAAGGTTGAAGAGCAACCAACCGGCGAACTGTCGGGCGGTTTTGGTTGGTCGAACATAAATGGCTTTATGGTTGACGCCGGTATTACCGAAAATAATTTTATGGGACGCGGACAAACCGTTCAATTGCGTGCATCACTTGCGCAATATCAAAAGCAAGCGTTATTCAGTTTCACCGAACCTTTCCTGTTTGGGCGCGCGCTGTCGGCGGGTTTCGATGTTTCGTACACAATGTATAACTATAAAAAACTTGGTGGTTTTGGATATGACCGCGATTCACTTACCATTGCGGGGCGTTTGGGTTGGCAATTGACCGACCATTGGTCTCAGGTTTTGCGTTTATCCGCATCGTTCGACCAAAACTATGATTTGCAAGAAGGCGGTTGGCGCGATGCGACGCTATACACACTTGGGACATATTTCAAATATCATAATTTGAATACGAATTTTGAACAGAACACGCATACCGGGGTTGTTGGGAATCTTGGGGTTGCGTACACCGGTTTTGGTGGCACCGAAGAATTCTTGCGTTACAACGCCGACATAATTGGTATGGTAAATTTCCTTGATGAACGGTGGCAGTTGCGTTCGTCACTGGAATTTGGATATATCCAAACGGTTGATGGTGATTATGTTCCGCGTGTGTATCGTTACTTTTTGGGTGGTGAATCACTGCGCGGGTTTGATATTGCCGGCGTGGGAAGTCGTAATTGGCGGTTTCCGTCATATTCACTTGGCGGTATGTGGAAGGCCAATGGTTCAACCCAGTTGAATTTCCCGATATTTATTCCTGACGAATACCAGATAAAGGGTTTTGTATTTATGGACTATGGTATTTTGGGCAAACCACCCGCGCGCGAAGATAGTTACCTTGGCCAACCAAATTATATTGAAAGTGGTTTGCGCACATCCGCCGGGTTCGGTATATACTGGAACACGCCGATGGGCCCAATGAATTTCAGTTGGGGTTGGCCATTAAAGATTGGCCCGCACGACCGCGAACGCCGTTTCTTGCTGTCGTTCGAAACACAGTTTTAAGATGAAGTATTTGCACTTGACCGGGGGTGCGAAATTTTCTTATAATCGAAAAAAGCAAAGGGGGAAAGTGATGAAAAAGTTTATACTTGCCATGTTTGTTGGGTTGACGCTTGCGGGGTGCGGGCAAATTTATGACCGCGAACCGGTGGGCATTGGGTATGACACAAATGAATTGAAACTTAGTCCGTGCGCATGCATCATGGTATATCGCGCATAATGTGCGAACGCTTGGCGGAGGGGGACATTGGATTACCCAGAAGATTTTGATACACCCGCATTTCCCGCCGGACGGCGGATTGCGCTTTCCCGCACGATTGGCGTGTGGGTGTTGGTTGCATTTTTCCTGGTTATTGCGTGTTGCATTGCGTTACCTTGGCTGCAAAACAGTCGCACCGTCAGTCCTTATGTGATTTATGTTGATGGTATGCGCGGGCGTTGGGAAATGGTGGGCCAGGTTCGGCCGAATATTGTTGTGCCGTACTATGATTCTATGCAGCGGGCAATCGCCGGAATTTTCACAAAAAAATGGTTCACTATTTCGGACAACCCGAATTTGAACAGCAAGAATTGGGCGCAATGTGATCGCACCGCGGATTGTACCGACCAAATAAGCAATACTTTTGAAACGTCCAGTGGTTGCGACCTTTATTGCATGGCGGGCGACAATATGTTCCGCAACTTTACCGAAAAGGTTTTGCCGATTTATCGTTCTTATGAATCGGTCGGGCAACGTTGGTATGTGGACCCGAACAAGATTACTATTTCAAGTGGTGATCGCGGAAAAATCGCCGGTAAGGATGGTGGCACGTGGGTTGTGCGGGCGCGCGTGCGTTCGAACCTGAACGGTGATTTCGATGTAATCGCGTATGTTAAAATTGCACGCGATGTTGAACGGTATCCACAAACACTTGGGTTTTATGTCACGGATTTCAAGGCATATAGGGAACAATAATGAAAAAACTGTTGGGATTTTTATTCGGTTTGGCGACAATGATTATGGTCTTTGGCGCGATTTATGTTGCCGCAACGATTTATGATACCAGTGATAAATTCGCCGTTGAACCGTATTTCTTGCGCACAAGTGTAAATTCGAACGATTTGCCGGGATTGCCGCGTTCATGGGCGGATGTTGGAAAGCGCAAGTTGCGCGATTGGCTTATTCAAAAATATGTTACGGAATATTTTTATGTTGTGCCGGATGATG
This sequence comes from Alphaproteobacteria bacterium, assembly GCA_017616785.1. Taxonomy (GTDB): domain Bacteria; phylum Pseudomonadota; class Alphaproteobacteria; order Rs-D84; family Rs-D84; genus Enterousia. Next base: position 42,372 of record JAFZXK010000001.1, on the reverse strand, counting down.
AGGACCTTGCATTACGCACAACACGAAATTCCGCGCTTTACATTATGTCTGCGCCAACGGCACTTGATTATTGGAAGCAAAATGAAATGCCGCAAATTCAAAGTTTGATTTCCCGTGGCGCGCGGCGGACGGTTACGGTATTTAATGAAATTTACAAACCGGCGGCAAGTAATTATTGGCGGGTTGATTATGAATTGAAAACATGGTATAAACCAAATGATATGTCCGAAGATCCAACGATAACGCGTGGCACAATGTATCTGGACCTTGGGGATGAAGATTGGGTAAAAAGCATCGGCGATGTAAAGCAACCAATTGAATCTGTTCAAGATGCGTTGGCGCGTGGTATTGACCCGGCGGTCGTGTTTGTGTTCAAAGTGCATCGGGTCTTGGTCGAAGAGAAGTAAGTAATGAAAAAAATTGTTATTGGAATTTTTGTTTGTTTGCTGTCGGTCGGCGTGCGCGCGGACGAATTTGATGATGTCTTGGCCGAAAATAATATCAATTTTGATGATTATTATATTGAAACACCGGACAATGGCGATATTGAATGCAGTTTGGATACGGTATCATTAAACGCCGGTGCGGTACCGTTGCCGGTTGCGGACTTTGATATTGCGGGAATAATGCTTGGCATGGATTTTGACGAGGTTAAATTTATCGCAACCGTTGATGGGTTGTATACTGAACGTCCAAAGAACAGTGTTGTATATTCTATGCACCCCGATTGGAAATATAACCTTGATTATGAATGTCGGCGTCAAAAGATTTATGCACCGGCGCAATTGGAACAGTGTATAAATTCACTTGCGCGGAATCGTGGTGTTTTGTATGCGTCTGAATTGCACCTGGTGCGCGATATCACCGGCGAAACTATTGATGTTTTCTTTACAAGTAATGCAACCGACAATGTTGTGTGGAAAGTGGTTTACAAAAATGATACGGACGAAATCGAAGGCGATGCGGAAAAGTTTGAAAATCAACGCGACAAGAAAACTATGTATTGGTGGCAAAATGTCGTAGATAAATACGGCGTGCCAAATGCAGGAACAACACGTTGGGCAAGTTCGGATAATTCTTTTGACCCGATGATGAGTGCATATTCCGGCGAACTTGAATTGATTGATTGCGGCAAACATACCGAAGATAGCGCACTGAACGCGCAACATTCCCAGGATAATTTCGCCGCAAAACCCTATGCGTTTTAGAAATGGATTCTTATAAGACCGGGATTTTTTCAGAAATTTTGGCATGTGCATTTTTGGTTCTGCATGGGTTCAGGATTTTGCATCGACGTTACACAACAGGCCGAAACACAAATCGCGCAGAAATTGATATTATCGCCAAACGCGGAAAATTGATTTTGTTTGTAGAGGTCAAACATCGCAAGACCGTCATGGCGGCATGGGGCGCGATTAGCAAAACCCAAGAACGTCGGTTGCGATTGGCGGCGGAAACTTTTTTATTACAAAAGCGATGGCGTGGCGATGCGCGATTTGATGTAATCATTGTACGCGCTTGGCATATCGATTGGGTAAAAAATGCGTTTTAGTGTTAGTGGGAAGTGTTAGTGGTTAGCAGATTCTGGAATCAATCCGTAATTGTGAAACAATGCCAAACATCACTAACCACTAGTCACTTGCACTAATCACTTTCTATTTTATGACGGCGGTTTTTATAAGTGTTAAATCTTCTTTGATGCCGTCGATTTTTAATTGCAGTTGCCCTATTCCGGTTTCAAGTATTGTCGTGCGATTTTCAAGTGTTGTTATGCGCGCGGTCAATCGGTCCAATTCCACCAATGCGTTATCTTGTCTTGCAACCCAGTATATAAGGCCTGCGATAAACGCGATTAGAAACCAACCACTGCGCAAAGTGTCGATAATATTCATCAATCCATTAGATTTTGGCATTTGACCGCCCCCGTTCAATTAATGTTTCAATTTGATGCACCAATGCACGCGCGCCCTCCAGCGTCCGCAATTCTGCGTCCGTTGCGTGCGCGCCAAGTGTCCGTTCAATCGTTATTTTGCGTAAATGTTCAATAACCGCGCGACCGGATGCACCTGAAAAAGTTCGTGCATATTCGTGTGCTATTTTTTCCATGACGTGCCCCCTATATCAATGTTCCGTTTTCCGCGACCATTTGTGCAATCGGTGCAATGTATTTTAATTCTGCATCACTGTGCAGCGATATTTTATCAATTACACCACGACGCGCCAAAATTTGAAGTCCGCGGTCGCAAAGCGGGCGAATAAATTCGTGCAGTAATCGTCCGTATGTCGCGCCCAAAATCCGCAACATGTCCGCGTTTCGTGCAAGTATTTCCGTCGCGGTCATTTCTTTGTCGGAAAGCGTGCCTATTCTGTCCGCAAGCATTGTGTGACGAATGCGTTCGCGCAGGTCTTTCAAAATTATTTGCGACACATCAAAATTTGCACCGGTCGCAAGTGGGGTCAGGCCCGTGCTGCCCACGGCTTTCGGAATTATCGCGCCCGGCGTTAAGTTGATATTACTAAGGTTTATCACGCCATCATCGTCGGCTTGCCATATACCACTGACCGCGATGGTCGCATTTTTAAGAACCAATTCAACAACCTTATTCGCCGTTTTGATATCGGGTAATGCACGCAGAATTGGACCGCGGCCATATAATTCGCCACTTGCCAACGCCCAACGGAATATGATGTATGGGTTTGTTTCAAATGTACCCGTCGCGACAATATTGTTTTCAATATCGCCGCCCGCATCTATCCATGCGGTGAATTCAGTGTCAACCAATGCCTGGACCAAACGCAATTGATATTCTGGATTTTGTTTTATTGCGTCAACAATTGCGCGTGGCGGTGTCCATTCAGGATAACGCGTGGCCACATCTTGGGCGGTAACGGTTGCAGTATGAAATACCGCGTTCGGCAAAATTGCGATATCCGTCATCGGAATTGCGGTAAAGTTAAATGCACTTGCCGCGCCAATCGGCGATTCAGACATAAACAAACACGCCGTTCCCATTGTGACCAAGTCAATATAGCATTGATGAACGGTTGTATAAAAGTTAGATTCATTAAGATTCGACCGCAATGCCATTGTTGCCGCAACCGGGTCCGGTGATTCTTCGGATTCGGGGACAAGGTTCAACCACAACGATTCCGGCGGTGTTAGCAATGAATACATACATGCCGCCAAGTTATCCGCCGCATCCGCCGCCGTTCCATCAAACAATGTTGCGATTTCTTCGTCGGTTGTCGGCATTGTATAACGGCGCGCATCTGACCAGCGTTTTAACCATGGTTCGCGCAAGGCCAGCGCACGTGAGTACATTTTTTGTAAATCATATTTCATTTTGTTTCCTTTTGGTTAAAGTTTAAAATCTGTGTTCGCAATGTAATTACGAACATTTGTTCCAATGGCGCGTGTCGGAACGGGCGAACATAAAATTGCACCCGCGACCGCATCTAATCCGTCATCATGTTCAGAACTGCCAATCGGGGTCCAAGCCAGCATTTCTGATAGAAACGGTGTTTGGCTTATTCGCCTGTGTGCATAAAAACGCCCGGTCGTAAGCAACGGTTCAATCGCGTCCAGAATTCTGTCTTCTTTGCGACGGCTGTTGGTTATTGGGCGAATTTGTATTTCGTATCCCGCACGCCGAATTGTTTCGCGCATTATTTCTGGCAAAGCCGCACCGATTCCATTTGTTTCAAGTGCAAGAGTTCTTTGTCGATGCGCACGCACAAAACCCAAAACGCGTTCACATTGATATGCAAGTGGATATTCAACCCCGTCTGGCACAACAAGATAGACCATATCATGAACAAAAACATGATGCGTTCTGTCATCGCGATAAATAATGACACAAACGCTGTTGTCGGAATTTCGCCGGCCACCCGATGGGTCCCAATAAATTGTCGCACCAGTTATCGGTGTTTCGCCAATTCGGCAACCATACGGGTCAAAGTCCGTGTCGTAAAACTTTATCCCGCTGGGATCAAGGCGTATTTTGTCGGGCGCAACGAATTGCAGCATCATTTGCGCCGAAAAATGCCTTTCGCCGACCGTTTTACGAATTTTTTCTATTTTATCTATTGGGAAAACCGCCGGCCATGCGGTGGTTCCGTCTTTGTCAACTATGGGAATTTTAAGTTCCGCGTATCCCGATAAAAAAGGCGTTGAAAAAACATTTTTTTCGTATACTATGTTTGACATGGACTTCACTCCCAAAACTTTACCGACGAATTTAGAGGCCGAACAGGCCGTCCTTGCCGCGGTTTTGATGAAAAATCGCGCATTGGAAAAAATTTCCGAATTCTTGCGACCCGAAGATTTTTCACACCCCGCGCACCAAGAAATATATAAACTTGCCCTGCGCCAATTTGCCGCCGGAATTCCGTTTGATATAATCACGGCGAAAAATTACCTTGACCAACAGGGAACATTAGAATCGGTTGGCGGTGTCGAATACCTTACCCAACTGGCCGGTGCCGGCGCAACCGTTGTCAATGTTGAACAGTATGGCCGGATAGTTCATGAAAACGCAGTGCGACGTGAACTTATCGATTTTGGGCAATCTGTTACCGATGCCGCGTTTGTTGAAGACCTTGATAACCCGGTATCATCACAGATTGAATCCGCCGAACAAAAACTTTTCAACCTTGCCATGACCGGCGACACATCGCGTGATGTTGTGCCACTTGCAAACGCATTAAAAGAAGCGTTGAGCGAGGCTGAAATCGCATACAAGGCCGATGGCAAACTTTCAGGCCTAACCACCGGTCTTACCGATTTGGACCGCGCCATAAGTGGACTGCATAAATCAAATCTGGTTATTATCGCGGGGCGTCCGGGTATGGGAAAAACCACACTTGCGATGAATATTGCGTTTAACGCCGCAAATGCGATTTTTTCCGGCCGCGCGAACGAGCAATACAAGGGTGCAGTTGCGTTTTTCAGTTTGGAAATGGGCGCGTCTGAATTGGCGGCGCGTGTTTTATCGTCCCAATCGCGAATTCCATCGTCCGCGATGCGCGAAGGTTCACTAAACGACGAAGATTTCCTTAAAATGGCACAGTTTTCCGACGCAATCGGGCGCATTCCGCTGTTTATCGATGACACACCAGGTATGTCTTTGCCGATGATTCGCACACGTGTGCGGCGTCTTGCACGAAAGTATAACGGCATCGCGCTTATTGTAATCGATTATTTACAGTTGTTGACCTTGCCGGGCGGAAAGCGCAGCGACAATCGTGTCCAAGAATTATCGGAAATCACGCGCGGCCTTAAAATGATAGCCAAGGAATTTAATGTTCCGGTTATCGCGCTGTCCCAATTGTCGCGCAGTGTGGAAAACCGCGATGATAAAAGGCCACAACTTGCCGATTTGCGTGAATCGGGTTCTATTGAACAGGACGCTGATATTGTTATGTTCACGTATCGTGAAGAATATTACCTGCAAAATCGCGACCCGTCGCGCCGACTTTCGAACACGCCAAGTGAAAAGTCCGTTGATTCGTGGCAAAACCGCCTTGAAAAAGCCAAGGGCAAGGCGGATATTATAATTGGCAAGAATCGTCATGGACGAACTGATACTGTTACGGTTGCGTTCTTGGCGGAATACAGTTTGTTCGATAACCTTAACGAAATGGCGGGACGCGCGGTGGAATTTGCAACTGATATGTCGCCGGCCACCGAATCAGCCGATGCGCCAATGTCGATTGATATCGATGAAATCCCAGATGAATTTGCGTAGAGTATTAGTGTAAGTTGTTAGTGTTAGTGAAAAACGGTTGCAAAATTGCAACCGTTTTTATCAATCACTAATCACTAACACTAACCACTGTTTCACTTTTTACTTGCCAAGATTTGAAAAATCACTTATCATTTTGTCAAGATTTACCCAAGGAGTTTTTACATGGCCCAAGAAGAAATCATTTTCCCAAATAATATTCGTAACATACGGCTTGCCGCCGGTATGAAGATGACCGAACTTGCGCGGCGTTCAAATTTGTCTTTGTCCGCGGTGTCCAAGATTGAAAAAGGTGTGCGCCGTCTGAATCAGAAACAGTTGTTGAATATTTGCAATATCTTGGGGTGCAAGTTGTCTGACATATTCATCAAAGACACTGACGAGGTTGCATCAAAATGGCAGAGCGAAATTACGCGCCGTATGAACGACAACGAAGATGGCGGTCTTAAGGTTTTTGGCAGTGGACTGCGCAAAATACGTCAGCAATCTGGCAAAACCATTGCCCAGGCGGCCAAGGATGCCGGTATGACCCTTTCGGTTTATCATAAAATCGAAGTTGGGCAACGCGAAGTTTATAAAAATGAAATTGAACCGTTGGCCAAATCTTTTGCTCATTCGGTTGAAAGTATGTTCGATAAAATCGCAGAACTTTATAAATCCGGCGAACTTGCCAAACAAATGAACAAGGTCAAAGAACGTGTTACGGCGGTTTTGGTTCCCGGTGATTCGTCAAGTGATTTCGACGAAATGCAGGGGCATTTGTATGGCGCGAAACTTTATGACAATGCGCGTCGTAAACTGGTTCCTGTGTTCGGTAACCCCGATGGCAAAAATATATCTTTCCGGCGGTCTGATTCGCATATGATTGCCGCGCCCGCAAATCTTGAAGGACGGCGTGGTGTTTATGCGGTTATTCCAAATTCTAAACGTTTGGGTGGGTTTATACCTGAAAAATCCTATGTCTTTGCCGACACCAAGGCAAAGGTCGAACCGGGTGATGTCGCCGTTTTTGTTGATAAAGATTTCGAATCGCTAAAATCCGAAGAAAAAACCTCTGCAAACATTGCCGTCGTGCGCAAGGATTCCAAGGGTAAAGTATACGGTCAAATGGTTTCACCCGAAGAAAAAATTTCTGCGCCGACCATGCACAAGGTTATTATGATTATCACCGAATAAGCAGCACACGAGGGAATAATCGAGATGAAGGCAAAATCAAGCGTTACCGCACAAAAACTTTTGAATCTTTATCGCCAGGCGCACGTTATCGTTGGTGGTTGGGCCGCGGTAAATCGCGTTTTTGTTGACGAAGCAAACGATGACGTTTTGCACGAATTGCAAGGTTTACCAACTGGCAAAATGTTGATTGCACATATCAAAAATTTGCGCGACGGAACGACACCAATGGATTCTATCTCACACGATTTATTACCATATGGTGGAATGATGGCCGAATCTGAAACTGTTCCGGATATGGTGCCCACGGAATTACAAGAACTTATTTCGGCAATTGATTCTTTTGATCCAAGTCAAGAAGGCGTAAATCGATTTATGGATACACCACTTATCAAAAAGTTCGGTGATGATTGGGTTTTAATGTCAAAAAATGCATTGTCCAACGATCCCGAAACATTAAGGAAATTTGATGATATTGTCCGTATATCCAGGGCTTATCAGTTGTGGGCCAGTGCGAACGAAATTCTTGCCAAACCGATAACCGAGCGTATTCGTGCAAATCTTCAGGTGGATATGCCCGAATACGAAACATATTTGCCGATGTTTGGTAATGACGGCAAAGAATTGTTGCGTCGTTTACATGGCCTCACAAGTTCTATGCCGTCGCACAAAAAAAATTAAGTTGTTCGGTATATCGTATCCAGTGTGTGTGGCGTTCCAATATAAATCATTGTTCCGTTTGGCGATAATATAAAATCCAATTCTCGCAATCTTTCGCGCAGTCCGTCGCGTTTTCGTGCCGTATTGCATGTATTTGGGACTTCGACGTCATCGCATATTATTAAATCTGCACGCATACCGGTTATGTTTCCATAGATGCCTTGGCATACAACCGAAGGTTCACGTATTCCGATTGGTCGGTTGATTGTTATTTTGTTTTCCGCCCATTCGCGTTTGTTTTTTGGTATCATGTCGACACACCATGGATGATTTTCCAAGACATGACGAATATGCATAACCATCCTTGTGGCAAGTTGTGTTTCCGCAGACAAAATTAAAATGCGCGTTTCCGGTCGCAAATACAATACGCATGCGGCAAAAATGCCGACGATTGTTGATTTCCCGGAATGTCGAAAAGCCATCAATAAACCACGATGCGAATCTCCGTCCGTTACATCTGCAAGGAATTTCGTCATGTCCCTATGATGCGCAGGTGTTTCGTATCCCAACACTTGGTTCCAAGAATCTAAAAATTCGCTGTATCGATTCATAATTTCTAAATCAATTCATCAAGGTGTTCCAAAATTGATACCAACATATTTTTCTTTTTGGTTTTGATACTTTTCAATTTTGCGATATTTTCATTTTTTTTATTATCATACGGTGCTTCGGTTTCTTGTTCCAATCGGTTAAGCACATTTTTTTCCGTCAAACCCGCGTTTGACATACCCGATGCACCGTATCTTGCACGTTGCGTGCCAAGGACTTTCTTTACGATATTTTCTTTTTCCGCTTCGTCTGATGCAATATCCGCCAAAATTTTATTTTTGTTTCTTTCGTTCGCATTTTTATTTTCTTTGTAATTCAAAATATCTTTTACATCTGAAATAATTTGTCCCATTTTTATACCTCTTGTTTATTTAGATTTGATATCTGCCGTATATGGTTACCGACAATATTTGCAATGGCAAACTGTCCGCAGTGGAAATCTTCCAAGGCGCGTCAACTAAATCCGCATTTGTTCCCAAAACATTTATTGATGCATCACCACTGAAGCCCGGTGAATCATCGTCATAAATTTCGTTTGGTAAAACCACGCGTTCATCGTTGATAAGTAATGTTTTGGTGTTATAAACGCGAACTGTTACTTTTGTGATTCTTATGTATTTCGCGTTATGTCCCGATGTCAAAAGTGGCAACCCATACGCGCGCGCGGTATATTCATAATCGCCATTGTCAATAAATTCTGTGTCATCGAAACGTTCAAGGAAAAATTCATCGCCGCGTTTTACAACCGCAAATGTTTTACCATCACATGTTGTAACTGACTTAAATTCCCCATCTGTGGTATAACGACCCCATGCTGATATTCCAAGTGCCGTATCGTAATTTAACACCGACATATTACCGTCCGACATAATAACAAAAAGTTTTTTTGCATTTTTGTTATAAGAAATGTCCACCGGATTCGTCATCAAATGTTCTGCAAACGCACATAAATTATTTGCATTGTAATTTTCACCGAAATCGTCAAGACAAAGTTGTCTTATTTCGCGCTTGTTCTTTGCGACAAAAACTGTTTTCCCTTCGATTTGTTGCGGTGCAAGATATCTTTCTGCGACACTGCCGATTGATGTATGCATTTTTATATTCACCGATTCCGGGGTAAGTGGTTTATTGGAAACCGCCCATTCACCTTCGGATGTAAGTATTTGCAAATTGTCACTGCTAACCAGTGTGCATACTTCTTGTCTGCGGTCGGATAACAGTGTGAAAAATATCGCTTCGTTATCCAATCCAGACCCAAGGTCAAAATTTCTATGGTCGCCAACATGCGACATCCATATTCCGCCGGGACATGATTTTGTTCCACCAAAAACTAACCTATCTTGGTGAAAAGTTACGGCCGCTGGCCATCCGCGACGCGTACTAAATACGGCTTCTTGCCAATCTGAAACCGGGTCGTTTGGTAATGTGTATGAACCGTTGCATACGACGATTACATCTGTGGCGCTTACATATGAATTTATCAACCAACTTTTTCCGATTGCATATAAATGTCCGCCGACATCTTGCGGCGTCCAAAAATCTTCACTTGCTATGAAATGTGTAACACCACCGGAATAAGTTACGGTTATTGTTATATCTTCGGTGCCTTCGAAACGCATGAACGGCATTTGAGAATTTTCTGTATCCGTGGATTTCGAAAACGCAAAATTTTTAAGTTTGAATGTTCCGTTTTCCCGATAAAGAATCCTTGGCGCATAATCAGGATGCACAAATATCATTGTTCCAAAACGTTGGGCATACTGCAATTTCGGAATATCAGAACTTGCCCACGGCGTCAAAACATCTTGCACAAACGCATCATTTGCGTAAATCCTTATACGCCCGTTCATTATGGCCAAGACATATTCTTCGGTTTCCGATACAGAAAAAGAAATAATTCTTGCATCCGCAACCAGTTTTGCGCTTTTCTTTAATCCTGGTCTGCGCCTAAGGCCGCCACCCGCACACACATCAAAATTTTCCATGTATGCAAGGCCTTGGATATCATCGTTTTCAAAAAAGTTTATTGAAACTTCACCATTGGCAAAAGATTTCTGAGTTCTAACAAAATTTCCCATATTAAAATCCCCTTTGGTTTATTAAAAACGACTATCTATCAATGAAAAATTTTCTATTCCTGTATTCACCGATGTTGTGCTGTCTATGAATTTCGCCGTTTGCAATTCGTTTTCATAAAGTGCGACCAATGTTCTGAACACTGTTTGGTCGGAAATAAGTGGCATACAAAATTCCACTGCAAGTTTTGTTGCAACCAACGACGCAAAATAACTTGGAAAATCGTCCGGTGTTACACGAACTATGGCCGTTATGTTTAATGTATCCGTGTTCGACACGATTTTATTTTCCATAACTTTGCCATTAGTTTTTATGATTCTTAATACGTCCGAAGGTATTACAAAATCGCCGTTTCCATCGCGAACCAGGTTATATGTTCGACACGCGAAACGCCACGGATGCATTGCCAATAATGTGTCTATGACAAAGTCAACAAGTGTTCGCCCCAGTTTCGCCGCCGCCGTATCGTCAGACAAAGATTGAATCGGATTTTCACCCAACTTCAACAATGCCATTGAACATAAATCTATTTTCGTTAGCATTATTTTCCCCTATTTATAAAAGAATTAAAAAGGGCCGAGACGAATCGGCCCTGTTTTTTGTAAACAATAATCAACATTAGTCCAATGCACCGGTCGTTACCACACCATCACTAACCGCGATTTTCTTTATCGATGTTTTATCGGACGCGTTGATGATAACAATGTCGCCACTGTTCATCAAAGTTCCAACCGTATTGAAATAACCGCTTGCCGTGATTGTTGCGAGTGTAGCACTTTCAACATAGTGCCACAATGTAAATCCGTTTGCATATGCAATTACCGATAAATTTTTATTTTGAAAAGCCATTGTTTTCCCCTTTGATTATTGATGTTATTCACCGCATTTCAGACGGACGATTCCACTGTTATCAATCAGCACCGCACCTTGGGACATGCTGTTGCTGATAAAGTGCGCCGCACGTTCACCATTCCAGGATATATCGGTTTTAACATCCTGGCCACACGCATGACCAATACTTGATGCGTGATAGATAAAGCAATCACGATGCGTTGACGAAGACAACGGTAAACCATTGTGCATCAACCATGTAATGCCAAGCCATCTTTTTACTTCACCACCGTTGATGAACGGTAAATCAGAACCGACATAATCAGCGGATGAAAATTCATCGATGCCAAGCAATTCATTCCATTGTTTTACACCAACAACCGCAAACCGGCGACCATCATCCGGCACATCGTTTTCATTTAATTTTTCCAATGCACCCAAAATAACCGCCTTGGTCAAACCAGTGGAGTAATCACCGGAATTCTGCGTGGTTGTGGCCATGGCCGCGATAATCAATTCATCGGTTTTGCGACCCAATGCATAGGCCCCTGCGGACGCAACAACACGACGTTCATCGATGTTGACTTTCAATTCATCCAACGCATCAACCCAATCGCCCGCATAGTAATCTTGCAAAGCGCATTCTATGGGGTCGTGATTCAGATTCATAACCGGCACCATACCATGACGGGATTTCGTGCTTGCGCTGCCCTTGCCGATTTTCTGAAAGGTTGTTGATTTCCCGATGACACCGGTTTTGCTGCGCACTGTGGAACGCAGTTTCGTGCCCATCTGTTGATAAGCCAAATGGACATCGGCTTCGAATTGTTTTACAAATGCTTGATCTATGGAAGTAGACATTATTATTCCTTTTGTTAAACGTTGTACATGGTGAAAAAATTCACCGAACCAAAAATTGTTTTCTGGTTATGCACGTATGCGCCAAAGAACAAAATTAAACGGGTCCATAGAAATGGATTATCCAAATTAAAAAAATTCAGTCAGACCGATCAAATCTGACTGAAAATTTTTTACTTACAAAAAATGCCCGCAACACGCGGGCATTTTATAAGTTTAGCGAATCATTACTTTTTCTTTGCACATTTTTTTGCGCAAGGTTTTTTCGCCGCAACTTTTTTTGCAACCGGTTTTTTTGCCGCAACTTTCTTCACAGCAACTTTTTTTGCCGCTGGTTTCTTTGCAACAGTTTTCTTTGCAACCGGTTTTTTCGCCGCAACTTTCTTTACAGCAGGTTTCTTAGCAGCTGGCTTTTTAGCAGCAGTTTTTTTTGCCGCCGGCTTTTTAGCAGCGACCGTTTTCTTCGCAGCAGGTTTCTTTGCCGCAGTTTTCAAGAATGTGAATGCCATTCTTCTCTCCTTTCTATTTTTTTTGGATAGAACAAATTTCTTTTGTTCTTAGTTACATTTTATATTAAACAAAAAAATTAGTAAAGAAGAAAAGTGAATTTTTATAAAAAAAATTACATCACGAATATAATTTTTTGAAACCGTTTTCAATTTTACGAATATATTCTGCATCATGATAGCGCCAATATTTTGGATCACGCATCATGTTCCGCAAATCAGAATCAGATAATTTTTCTGGTGCGTTTCCGTCGGTTTCAACATGTGGTTCCATTGATTGCATCATTTTATACACGCCTTGGATTCCCTGGGGTGTAGAGCATAACTCATTAAACGCATCAGCTGGCAAAAATCGTTCACCAAAAGATTTTATTGCAACGAAAGCGTCATGCATTTTTTCGTCACTGCCGAAAAATTTTTTTAATTCCGATATTGCATTTGATTCTTGTTGCAGTGAAAAAATTTCAGATATGATTGGTGATAAAAATTCTTGTGCGATACCATAAATTTTTTCAACTTGTGAATTTGTTAAACCAATTTTATGAAATTCTTGTCGTACATTTTCATTATCAAACAATTCATTGTGTGGATATTCATCTGGACTTTCGGGAACACCAATCGCACGCAGAAAGCGGGTTTTAGCCGATTCGTCAGATTTTTCATCGGGAATAGTTATCATTCCACCGATTTTCTTTTCAAGTTCGTTGTATGATTTTATCAATGCATCACTGTTCAATGTTCCGTCTTCATTTAAAAATTTTTCTGGTATTTTTTCCATTTCATTTTCCTTTTTGTTGATTCGTTTTATGCAACATATAAACACCGCAAACGGCAATCAATGCCTGAATTGTGGCGAACAAATCCGAATCACCGACAAGATATGCACACACCGCAGACATAATTCCGCATGCCGTCATTATTTGTGTTCGGCGATTCGCAAAAAAACCGCCACGAAAAAATTTGCTCATGTTGCCCCCATGTAAAAACTATGTGTAAAATAAAATTCCATCGATATCGCAAATGTATCCACGCGCAACAGCCCAAGATGGCAAGAATTCTGCACGATGAAACATTGTTGCGTGATTGCACATGTCCGGCAAATTTCCGTGCAACATTGTTTTTGCAACGCGCAAACACATTTGAAAATCGCGACGCGATGCATCAACGGCTAAAAATTCATGACGCGTTGATTCGGCGCGCAACGATTCGAAAATTTTAGAATCAGAAATAATGTGTCGAATATTTTTTATATCGTGCGTCGCGGCATTATAAATCATCGATGTTAATGCTTCGACAACACGCAAAGATTTTGCCAATGTTTCCGCATAGACGATTCGCGCAACCGCATATGCCAAGGCAATCGTTTCATCGTGTGCTTCGATTATTTCCATTTGCATGATTTTTCCCCATATAAAAAAAACCACGCAAATGCGTGGTGTAAAAAAAATCCGTACCCGTTAAAGTACGAACGCTACAATCTCTCCTGTTGATGGTATTAGTATATCATAAAACACCCACAAAGTCAAGGCCTTTGTGAAAATCCCAGGGTTTCTGCGCCGTTCACATTGTTATTTCATCGCCATGAATCCACAGATATTCAGAACCGCGCCGCACAACCAATGCCCCAGAATCGTTGATTCCAATAAGCTCCACCATTTCGCCACGATACTTCACCGGTCCGTTTATTCCCGCGGCAAGGTTCATCCACATATCACGCACCGAATCGAATTTTGCGTTCATCCATTTTTCTAAATTTTTCATAAGCGCGGAAAAAATTTCGGCAACATCTGCGCACGTATATTTATCAGTTCTTGTTGTTTGATATTCCGCCACGGTTGGATTTGTATGAACATTTATGCCAATTCCAACAATAACGAATCGGCCCGCATATTCAATTAAAACGCCGGAAATTTTTTTCCCAGATATTAAAATATCGTTCGGCCATTTTATCGACGGCGTCATTCCAAGCGTTGCAAGTGTTTCCGCAATTGCGACCGCCACCGCATACGAAAGACGCGGGTCGCGTTCCGGTGAATTAAAAATAAAACTCGCATACAGATTTCCATGATGCGACACCCATTTGCGCCGATAACGCCCGCGCCCCGCAGATTGCGCCAATGCCGTAACAACACAATGGTCGCGCGCCGTTCCGTTTGCAATCATGTCATACGCATAATCTTGCGTGCTGGGGATTTTATCAAAAGAAAAAACTTTATACCCGGCCAAGTGCAAAAATCCCATTTGTGTTTTTTATAAAATCATGTCCATATATCTTGCGCAGACCATATATCGCCGTTTCCACGCTGTGTGTCGTTGCGTCAGGTGCGTAACCAAGTGCAATTTTCAAATCATTTCCCGACATGCCGCCGGTTTTATATAAAAGTGTTAAAATCTTTGCCTGTGTGTCCGAAAGCAAAACCGGGCGACCAAAAATTTTATCGATAATTTTCGTGTTATCTATTTCCGCGATGATTACGGACTTTAATCGCGTCGACGAAATCGGCAATTCAAGATTTAATGCATCAAGGTTCACATCACACAACACCGAATCGGTCGCAACGGTCGCGCCAAGTTCGGCAACAATGTGTTGCCAAACCGCATCGGATGAAAAAATTTTAATTCCGGATAACATATCTTAATGATAATACGCAAAAATTCAACTGTCTATAAAAAACGGGGGAACAAAAAATTTCAAAAAAACGTCGCACCAATAGCGATATCACCCGAAATAGCCCCACAAAAATGTTGCGCATTTTTGTGGGGCCTATACCAAAAACAATATAAATGGCTTGTTTAATTTGCCACTGGTCCGGCGGTAAATGTTCCCGATGTTGCTGTTTTAAATGTTTCGCTGACGGTATCATAGAACCCGACCGTCTGTGTATCGGTCTTTACCGCTGGAACATAGTTAGCGATCAATTCGCCATTTCCGTTCCACATTTTGAATGAATATACATAAATACCCGCCTGCGCACCTATGTTTGTACCATGGTTGTTCAGACCGTTGATAACCAAAACTGCGCCATTTGCGTTTGCCCCTGTAAATGTGTTTGTGAATACGGTTGCCCCCCCTGACTCCAGTGTGGCAACCTTGTTATCAAATATAAATTTATAACGTGTATTTGCAATCGGCGTTACACTTGAAATATAACGGTCTGTCGGACCTGTGCCGAACGCGTCTACAAACATTACCTCATCGGTACCTTTTGCAAAAAACAATCCTCCATACGACGAGGTTGATCTTCCGCCAAGCAAATACATATTACCAGACGGCACACTTTTTGTTTCAAAGTCCATTTCTATCTTGCAATCATAAGTCGGCACTAAATCTGTCAATAAATATGAACCATTATGTATATAGATAAAATTACGCTGTGTATACTCTGCGGGTAAAATACGACCATACGCGGTTTGGTCGACGATGGTCCAAAGGTCACATGTGCCCGGATTCGCACATTCTAATTTTGTTGTGTCCGTTGTTGGTAAGTTTGTAAATGTATCTTTTAATGCAGATGCAGTAATAAGTTTATCACCATCTGTGTTGGGGTTATAATTGCTCGCATCACTATACAACCCGCGTTCACCAATTTCACCATTACCATTCGCGGTATAGGTCATTACTGTTTCACCCGCCCCACCGTTTGTTTGACCCGCCGCGGGTATCTTTAATTGTTTTGTCGCAATCGCTGTATCAACATATGCCTTGGACGATACGGTTTTAAGGTCATTGGTCGTTGGTTCCGCAACCGCACCAACAATCGTCATGACTATACCCAATATAGATGTTAGCAATACCCTTTTAAACATGCTACCTTTCCCCCCGTTTCTGTTACTTTGAAATCTTAATCATTGTTATTATTGTTACTATTATTGTTGTTACTGTTGTTACTGTTGTTATTCTCGTCACCGTATACCTGTTGATCTTGGACCGTCCATAAACTGCATTCTGGGCTGTTCGCACAGGTCAATTTTGATGTGGTCAATGTTGGCAAACTTGATACACTTCCCTTTAATGCGGATGCCGTTACCAATTTATTCGCATCTGTGTTTGCGGTATAACTGCTTGGGTTATCGTATATTCCGCGTTCACCAATTGTCCCGTTTCCGGTTGTTGTATATGTAACAACCGAAACGCCGAGCGTTCCGCTATTTGTGTTTGCCGCGGGTATTTTGGCCTGTCTGGTTTCAACCGATGTATCCACATACGCCTTGGATGATACGGTTTTACGGTCCGTTGCCGTCGTTTCCGCGTATGCAATTCCGCCCATAAATACGCATAATGCAAAGGCAAACAATTTCCCAACGATTCGCATGGTTTACTCTCCTTTTCCTTTGATTTATCTGCATACAAATCCGTTATTAAAAGTGTATCAAAAACCAAGGTTTTTTTTACACCACCACGGCGAAAAGTGCGAAATTTGTAATCTATTGTTTTTACTATGAAAAAATTTTTTGATTTTTTGAAAAAAGTGGTTGATTTTAAACCTTGGTTTTTTTATACCACCCCTAAACACAAAAAAACCGCAGATTTATGCGGTATTGACAGGTTTCGGAATCAAGTTCCCCTCTGGCTAGAGGAGTCCGGCGGAACCGCCGGAGGGTGTCGCAAAAAAAAGATACCGCGTTTCCGCGGTATGACGTTTATCTTTCGCGGGGCCCGATATTGCGGAATGACGGAAGTCCGCGATAATTTGACTGCCCCGCTTTAATTGTGAATTAACATGAAAACTAATACGCGCGGACGCGTATCGGTTTTAGCTGCCCGGGGGCCCGCATTTTGCCATCAACTGGCACGTTCCGGCCCGGGATTATCAATAAATTTGGTAAATTCCTGGATTGACGCCCCCGTCGACGACAAAATCTTTGAAATGCTGTTGGTGGATGGCCAACGTGGCTGACCTTCCTTGGTCCAACGTTTGCTTTTGTTAAATGTGGTCGGGTCCAAACCACTGCACCGCGCAAGGCCGGAACATGACATTCCGTGTTCCATTGCGAATCGCTCTATGGCGCGCCAAACATCATCATGTGTCATTATTTTTCCCCTTTTTTCTGTTACATTTCATATTTTATTACGCGGGGGCGTGGGTCTTCAACAAGCACTATTTCCTAGGAATCCCGGGCTTTTCGCAGGATTTTTATAAAAATTTCAAATACCCAAAAAATTATTTTGACAAAAACACTTGACAAACCGTTTTGATTGTATTATATTTCGATTCGTCAGAGAGGCAACAATCCCTGACCGAGCATGAAAGTGTTCGTGGGGCCCAGAGATTCCAGACTCCCTCCTACATTCTCTCTCCTCTGGACTCTGGACCCCAACCAAGTTTAGAATGCCCATTTCTTTTTCTCCTTTCCTTCCTTTCAGGGCATTCGAAGAATACCGCCGGCAACGGCGGTGTTTCTTTTTTGGTCTATTAAGTGAGAACTCTGAGCCTAAGGAATATATTTTAACCTCTAACCCGATCATACATAAACAGGGCATCATCATGTGTTTGTGGCAACCCAGATGGAACATTATCTGTTTCCTCCAAAATAAGCTCACACCCTGTATCCGATGGGACAGAACTTATCGCGGCGCTTTTAGCTAGATTTGTATTTCCTACAGTTATACAAACAGAGTTTGGCGACAATTTGCACTTGTTGGTATCAGCCATTAAACCACCACCGGCGGCGCAAAGAGCTTCTAAAAATTTCTCTCGATATCCGAATCTATTAAATACATTGGCATCTTGGATATCATCAAATTCAAAAACCATTACGTCTGTCCCCTGGCATACGACATAATCTTGCCCAAAAAATTTTGCGCTTTGCGGAATTGCTTCACAATTAAGCCCATGCGTACTGGCATAAATATTTATTAATTCAATATAATGATCGAATCCATAGCCACTCTGAAAATCCTTAAATGTGCGATTACAGTACCTTCCGTACTTTCCTTCATATTCTTCGGCGCATGGATTTCGTGGTATACATTTTTCATTACGTGCATCCCACAACAATTTGTCGCTTTGTTCACATGCTGCCTTTATTCCCGCAGTATCTGCAAAACATACGGTTGATGCAGATATTACACCGGCTACGACATACAATAATATTTTTTTCATTTTTACTCCTTTTGTTTTGTTGATTTTATTTAACAATTGCATAGCTCACGAAATTTTTCTGGCTCGGCCATACACCCCAATTCACAACTTTCTTCATCTTTTTCCTCTTGCGGTCTGGTATCCACAACTGCAACACTGCTGATATACGATGCAGCACCGTTGTTCTTTAATTTTTGTGCCAATTTTATATTTCCATATATGCCAAAGCCTGTGGCAACCAGTGTCGTTATCCCCGCAATTTTGAACCCCTTGGTCGTTTTTTCGCATTGCTTTAAGTCCGTGTACTTCTTGTCACGCTCACGCGTTAGGGATTCTATTTGTGCATCCAACATTTGCATTTCCGTGTCATAACCCGTATCAGCAACAACAACGCTTGGAATCAACAGCAAAAATAAAAGAGCATACTTTTTCATTTTTGAGCACCTTCGGTTTTTGCTTGTTTTTCTTTTTCCTTTAACTTGGAACTTTGGACAATCGCGGCTGTTCCAGTTGCAATAACACCAACACCGCCAACAACCGTCGCCGCAATCCAACCTTTTTTTGCCTTTTGGCAGCGCGCCATTTCTGAATCAATTTGGGAAATTTCGTTTTTTAATTCTTTGATAAGTTGGTGTTTGTATGCAATATCATCATTTGCAACAACACCCTCGGCAAAAGCACTAAAATTAAACAAAGAAACAACACACAAAAAAAACTGTCCGCTTGCGTGTAGAGTTCTATGTTTTTCCGGCTGTTTCGACATTTCGCTATTTCCCTTCATCGGTCTATTCTATCACATTTTATTGGACAAGGCAATATCTAGCACTATTTTTCAAACACAACTGCGAGTTCCCAATGGTCGCTGCCGACGAATTGGTCGAATGCGGTGGTTTTTGTGATTTTATATCCGGCATCGGTTAAAATTTTTGCATCGCGGCGCAAAGAGTCCGGATTACATGAAACATAGATTACCTTTTTCACGTTTGATTTGGCGATTATTTTTGTTTGTGCCAATGCGCCGGCGCGCGGCGGGTCCATAATTACAACATCGTATGTGTTCAACATTTTTACGGTTAGTGGATTTTTGAACAAATCGCGCTTTGCACCTATGCCCGCCACATCAAAACCGTCCGCTTTTGTTGCAAATGTAAAATTCCCCAGGCCACAGAATAAATCCGCCACACGCGCACCCGCATCTATATTTTTCACGACAAATTCACGCATGGCGCGTTCGCTGGGGCCCGTTGGTTGCAAAAATGCGCCGGCGATATAGTCCACCGTTTTACCATCGAAACTTACTTTCGGTTGCGATTTTTGCATCACGATATTTCCGTTCCATGTAACGCGTATAAACGGCAACTTTGCAACGGATTCTTTGAATTCGCGCGTAAAGTATGGGACATCAGAATTTATCACTAAATCAATTCCGTTATCGCAAAGTGTAATCAATGCCGACCCAGTTCCAACCCATGGCAATGCCGAAACACGTGGTAAAATTGCATTTATTTCCGGTACTAAATTCGGGCATTTTTCAACACTGATTACATTTTTTGTTCCACGTTCATAAAAACCGAACGCACCGCCAGAAAAGCAGAAATCCGCACGTCGTCGCGCGCCGACCGGTGTCCAAAAAGGTTCGTGTGATAAATTCCAACCTTTTATTTGTTTAATTTTTTCCGCACGATAATTCGGCGATGCAAAATCATAACTGCACCCGCCACAGATTGAAAATAAAGGGCATGTTTTCATATGCGCCCTGCCCCTTGTCTAGAAATTTATGCGTGCGCCGACGCGAATCTGATTCGCGTTAGGGGCCAGGTCACGGAACCCCTCTATCCCAGGTTTCAAAACATACATGTAACGATAGCCGATGTCCAATGTGAACCAATCGTTGAATTCAATTCCCAATCCTGCAAGCACCGCGAACGACGCAACCGTATCATTATCGACAACCGTGTCTTTGCCATTTGTCCATGTTGCGCCAACGCCCGCGCCGATGTATGGAATAAGTTTTTGTTTGTAAAACATACGATACAAACTGTCGATTCTTGCATCAACAATCAAATTCAAAAACGCCGTATTCGTATCCACAGCAATTGAATTCCACCGTGCGCGCGTGGTGAAATAGTCCGCTTCTATCCGAAAAGTATCGAACCAACGAATACCAAGCAAAACATCAAAACCGGATGTATCTTTGCCCTTGGCGGTTACGTTATCGTCCGAAGTGTAATCTTGCCATATTGAAAAATTATACATTGCGCCGGCATAGAAACGATGCTTTGACGCGTAGACATCGCGCGCCGCGTCTTCACCGCGGGCCTCCCACGTTTTTTGCACGCGATAGGTAATTTCGGCATTTGCGGCCATTGGCACAAGACAAAAAAGACAAAGCAATATTTTCTTCATAACGTCCCCCATCAGAAATTCATACGAAATGTTAACATAACATTACTGACACTATCAGCACTGTGCTTGGCTGTGTTCCAACCAAAGCCACGTTCGACCATCAATTGGTATTGATAATAAATATCAATTCCAAGCATATCCGTTAGCATAAAGTTGAGTCCTAATTCCGCACGCGGAACCGGAACGGTTAGACCACTTGCGCCCGCACCGCCTTTAAAATCGTACATACCAATTCCGGCGCCAAAGCCCATAAACGGAACAATTGTGCGACGATATGTGATATCACCATCTTGGACATAGCGGCGTGCCAAGTCAAAATACAACATACCGTTTATCATGTTGTAATATGCCTTTTCGTCGGCCAATTCATTAAACCGGAATACAGAACGTTGAAATTCCAATTCGGTGCGGACATACGAAGACATATTCCACCCCAAACCAAACAGCATATTCCACGAATCTTTTGCCGGAAATGTTTCATTTCCAACGCGTGCCTTTTTCGTTGCGAACCCAAGGTTCATACCCGCGCCCGCACGCATATACATTGATGTCGGTATAAACAGCCGTAATTCTTCGCCTTCGTCATATTGTACCGGTTTTTCATCATAAAAAACTTCGCGGCCCATTTCGCCGGCATCAACACCAACTATCGTGTCCGACATTTCATAAACAACAACATCAGTCGTGTTGGTGCTATTATAACTTGGCGCATGACGCTGGGTCCGCGTGGCACGCGATGTTGTGCGCGCAGAACTGTAACCACTGGCCCCGCCAAGGCCGCGGCGAATTTCACTGGTTAAACTTTTGGCATCGGCGTCCGCGACAACCACGCACGCCGCCATTGCCAACAAAAAATAAGATATTTTTTTCATTTGATAATTCCACATTATTTATAACTCTGTGCTATTGTATCATAAAATCCGACTTGATTCCAGTATGATTTACGACTAACATTAAAATCATGAAGAAAAAGATTGCGATAGTTGCCGGCGCACTTAGTTTGCCGATTTTAACGCGCGATGCATTGCGGCGCAGGGGTTGGGATGTTTTCGTAATTGGGCTCCGCAATTTCTATGACGAACAGTTAAAGCCCGATTTGGTAATTCGGCTTGGTGGTGCGGGGCGTGCGATATACGCGGCGCGGCGACTTGGGATAAAAAAGGTTATATTTGTCGGGGCGATTGGGCATCCGAACCTATCGGACCTGCGCCCGGATTTGTGGACGTTTTTTGCACTTTTGAAAATGTTAAAACATCAAAGGGGGTATGATTCTATGGCGGTTGCATTAAATAAAATTATGACGGATGCCGGGTTCGAAGTGGTCGCGGCCCAAGATTTGGCACCGGAACTGACCTTTGAACATGCGGGCGTTTTGACCCGAAAAAAGCCGGGGCGCGGTGACATGGCAAATATTGAACACGCGATTGATGTTTCGCACACCATTGGTGCGGCGGACATTGGCGCATCGGTCGTTGTGGATAAACAGGTCATCGCGGTAGAGGCCGCCGAGGGAACGGCGCGAATGCTGAGCCGCGTTGTCGAAATGCGAAAAAATCGCAAAAAAAGCGGCGGTGTTTTCGCAAAAATGACCAAGCCCGGCCAGGATTTGCGCATTGATATTCCGGCAATTGGTGTCGATACGGTGAATGCGGTCGCGGACGCAAAACTGCACGGAATTATTGTAAATACCAAGACCTGTTTTGTTGTGCACCGGGACGAAGTCATTAAACGTGCAGACGAACGCGGAATTTTCATTATGGCTGTGGACGAATAATTTATTGACAATCCGTATCTTTTGTTTACAATAAACGCCTGATATTCAACAAAAAGGCGAACCGTGAAACAAGTTTTTTCAACATTAAATCCTATTGCCCAAAAGGTAAAAGAATCGTTGCTGGGATACAGCTACATGGATGAGATCAATCCGAACGAATTGGTATCCAATGTTTTAATGTCCGTAGAATATGCAGATACTGTAAAACAGAATATTCAGAACAGGCTTAAGATAGCCATAGATCAAGATATTAAAAAAATGTCTGTGGCCACATTGTATGCTGTTGTTACCGATTTGTTTATAAAATCTGGCCAAAGAATTCCGCAATCAACATCCCTCACAACTACCAATGTGCAAAATGTAACATGGAATCGAACAGGTATTTTTAGTTATATATTCGTCCGATTGCGTGAACTTGTCAAACCGGAACATAACGTAAAAAACCGTGAATTCCTTAGTGACCTGCGTCAAGAACACCAAGAGATACATGGTAATACCGTCGCGTTTGATCAGGTATTACGCTATATGGAGACAAAATTTGGTATAGCGATTGATCCAAAATGGACAGTTGGTCAACTTGGGAATGCCGCCGAAGCATCTCTTATCATCCAAGGCAAGGCCTATGATCCACGATCTTGCAATGTCCCAAACAAATTATGGGGACACATTTTGGATAGTTTGCATTTAGCACCATTTTTATACAATATTAATAATGAATTCGGTGTAAATATGAAGACCGCAACAGTGCTTGGTTCGAGTGATCTTTATGACCTTGAAAAAACAATTTATCAAAAGAAGATATTCCAACAAATTCGTGAAATACTTGTTCCTGTATTGCAATGTCCCCCGGAAAAAATCAAATGTAATTTTAATTTTGTTAAATACTTTGACGTTACAAGTGGCAAAAAAGAACAAATCAAAAATATCATTATGAAAAAATTCGGGGTGGACATTACCGGTGATTTTAATACGATTGTGGAGATAGCAGATTATTTTCCGCCATATTCGCCACAGATAACGATTGTCCCATCAATGCAGTATGTCGCGCCCAAAATTACCATATGGTGCAAACAAAAATGAGCAAACAAAAAAATTAAAAAACGCCGGATTTTTCCGGCGTTTTTTGAATATATATTCAAATTATTTCTTTTGAATATCGACAACTTTGACCTTGAACACAACGTCTTTACCGGCCAAACTTGGAACATATTGTTGTGGGAAAGTGATGTTCAAATCACGTTCTTCGCCTTTTTTCGCACCAATCAATTGTTCTTCGAATCCCGGAACGAATTGACCACTGCCCAACACCAACGGATAAGATTCCGCGGTTCCGCCTTCGAACGCAACGCCGTCCAAATAACCCGCAAAGTTAATGATAACCGTATCACCATTTTGTGCGGTTACATCGCCCGCATCACAGCCCGCGCAGAAAAGCGCACCACACAGACCAAATACACCAAACATTTTTTTCATTTTTCTTTCCTTTTTGTTTTTTGGTTAGTTTGTTTTAGTTGTTGTAAACGCATCGGAAACCGTATTCACGCATGGTTGCGCCTTCGGCCTCGATTCTATAATCAAAGAAGGGTGTTGGGCGCATCGCCTCAAATGATGGTCGGTCATATATCAACACAACACTGTCGGCATTGCGACCGCAAACACGTTTCATTTCGTAATCGGCCACGCGCGAAAGGACGTCACGAATATCGCCATCAACATCCATACCATCCGCATTTTGTATCATACGCAGACGCATTTCACGCATATCGGTATTGCCAAGCAATATCTGAACACGAACCATCGCACCACGATATTCTTGCCAGCGTGTTTCCATACGCGATGTATTCCACTTGGTTTCCATTTCATCCAATTCTTTATCCGTTTTTGGACGGTAAGAATCAATTCCGGCATATTCGTTGTCCGATTGCATAAAAGTGCTTGTCCGTTCGTTATAGAACGGCGCATCTTCGCCACCATTTGCAAAATCACGGGTGTTATATTCGCTGGTACAGCCCATCAATCCAAGGGTTCCGACCAAAATAGTAAAAAATAATTTCTTCATTTTCCTTCTCTCTTTTTTTTTGATTCTAGCAAATAAACTTTTTTGATTCAAGTGCCGATTTATGATAAAATGAATTTGATGACGAATGTTGTATTGGAATCTTTGTTGAAACCCATATCGGAATTCTATCGACCGAGTTTTGTCGAAGAAATCGCGGTAAATCATGCGGGCGAAGTATGGATGCGCCTGCATGGGGCGCGCGTTCCGTGGGTTGCGTATGATGCCCCGGTGCTTAGCAAGCAATACCTTGTTGACCTTATTCATACGATTGCAAACATTTATGAACGGCCATTTGACCCGATTCACGGTATTCCCGTTGTGTATGCGACTTTGCCGGGTAATCATCGTTTTAGTGCGATTGCGGGTCCAAATGTTCAATATGACGAACGCGATATAACCGGCGGTGTCGCACTGAATATACGTGGCGAAGGCGTCGCAAAAACTTCGTTTGGCGAATATCACCTTGAACGTGGCAAAAAACTGATGAAGGTTAAACCGCGTCAAACGAATCGGCCCGACGACCCGTATGACCGATTGATGTCCGCAATAAATGACGGCAGTCCGATTTTAATAAGTGGTGCGACCGCAACCGGGAAAACAACATTTTTGAATCATATGTTGACACTAATTGACCAAAACAGCCGCGTTATTACCGTCGAAGACGCACGTGAAGTTCGCGTTCCGCAAAAAAATCATGTGCACTTTGTTTTGTCACGAACCGAACAAACGAACGATTTTAACTATGCACGATTGTTAGATTTGGTTGTTCGTATGACGCCGGATGTAATTATTGGCGGCGAAATATCAACGGACAATGCGGCGGTGCTTTGGGAAATGCTTGGAACGGGGCACGAGCATTTTTATACAACGATTCATGCCGAAAGTGCCGAAGCCGCCTATGCGGCCTTTGCGGACCGAATTCTGCACACACAACCCGCGTATAATCGAACAGATTTAATTGCGGAAATGAAAAAGAAGATTCGTGTGGTACAACTGTCGCGTGATGGGTCACTGCGCGCCGTTACCGAAGTAGTTTAACAAAAAAAGGAAAGAAAATGTCAGATTATTTACAAGAAGTACGAAAAGTTATTGTTGATGATATGAAAAACCAAGGAATTATTGACACAAAAGGCGAAATTATCGATATCGATGGGTATGTTGATTACCTGGTTCACGAATCAAATAGAATACAATCACAAATTAATAACTATAACGAACCCGGTGGATATTATGTGAATATGCTTTATAAAGATTTGGATGTTGTGCGTGAAATGCTTGCCGCCGTTGAACCGAGACAACCAAGCCGCGAATCCGAATTGATTGAAAAGTTTGAAAGAAAACAAACAGAACGCAAAGCAAAAATTCAAAAACTTGCAAATGGCGCAAAACAAGTTATACGTTTGTTTGGATTTCAAAAGAAACCTGTATCGCCTGAACACACCAAATAATCTCAACCCGCGCAATGCGCGGGTTTAATTATCTGTGTATATAATACTGCCCTTTAACATATTCGTTGCGGCCTTGTTGTATTTTGCGAAGTTCCTGTTCTAGAGCCGGCATACCGTTTTGTACTGGTTCGTGTATCGTTGTTATTCGTTCTCCCGGTTTTGCATTTGCGTCACGATCAAATCTAATACCAAGAATCACCATATCGCCGAATTCTATAGTAAGCAATTTGTAACAAGCTGGATTAATTTTGAACAAAAGAGAAGTATCAAAACCGTCATACACTGAGGTAAAGAACCGATTTGCGGTCAATCTTGGCGTGGGGTCAAAATTCATTTTCTGTATAAGTTTGAAAATCTGATAATCATTGGAATTCTTATCAACTTTACCATTTTTCATAATTTTTTTAGGCTGCATATCCTGCAATTTCATGATACGCCCAAAAAACATCAGAGTTTTTGATAACTGTTGAACATGGCTCCTAGTATTATAAAAATCAAGTTGTTCTTTTATTTTTGGTTTGTCATGAATTAGTGTTGTATTTTCGGCCGGTTTATATTCAACGACACAATCATCTATGGCGAACACATCTGAAAAGGCGCACCCTTCAAAATCAAAATACGGCCCAGGATAAGCCAACCTAAAAAGCACCGGTTCTATAACATCACCATTATGTCTATATGGTTCCTTAATTACCTGATCCGCCTGTTGCCAATCATATGCGCGCAAGTGGCCGAAAGTGGCACCGATACACCTGTGAAACCAATGGCCACCCTCTTTCATACCCCATTTTGTATATTCAAATTTCATATACGGAGGAATTAAAGAGGTATTCTTCAAAGAATCATTTATATCTGTCATAACAATAAAACCTTTTCATTTGTATCCTACATTTGTGCATATATTACCGAAATCGAACGATTTTTCAACAATAATCTACATAAAATTCTGGGGATTGACGTCGATTTTAATTCTAATGTTTGCCGGAACATTTACGCGCGAAAACCATTTTTTCACAATCGGTTGCAAATATGCGCGCGCGTCGCCGGCAATTAAAAAACGCATTCGATAAAATCCGCGAACCTGATAAAGTTGCGCGACAATCGGTCCCATTATGCGCGCGCCATGAACACTTGGAACATTTCGTGCAAGTGTGTCGCAAAATTCTTTGAGCAATGATTCCTTCTTTGATTCAACGATTATCGCAATCAATTGTCCGAACGGTGGCATTTTTGCCACGCGCCGAACATTCATATCGTCGTGCAAAAACTCATCACGATTGCCGGCACAAATTGCGGTCAAAACCGAATTTGATGGTTGATATGTTTGCAATAAAACGCGTCCCGGGAACTTTCCGCGTCCCGCGCGACCGGCGACTTGGAACAGTTGTTGAAATGTGTGTTCCGCCGCGCGAAAATCCGTACCAAACAATCCCATATCACTGTCCACCACACCGACCAAGGTAAGGTTCGGGAAATGGTGCCCCTTGGCCAAGATTTGCGTTCCAATGATGATGTCCAATTCGCCCGATTCTATTTTTTCAACGAGTCGTTCAAGTGCGCCACGCGACATCATCGTATCACTTGATACCAGTGCGGTTTTTGCGCCAGGGAATTTCACCGCGATCTCTTCTTCTATCTTTTCCAAACCCGCGCCACGCATGGACACCACGTCGCCACATTCGGGACATTTTTCCGGCAATGTTTTTGTGCGGCCGCATATATGGCACAATAATTTTCCCAACTTTTTATGATATGTCATGCCAACCGAACATTCGGGACAAGTCGCAACCCAGCCGCATTTTTTACACTGAACAATTGGTGCAAAGCCACGACGATTTATGAACAACATAACCTGTTGATGATTTGCGATTGTATCACGAATTGCATCACACATAATCGGCGAAAGCGCGCCGGCGCGTGTTTCATCATTTATTGTGTATTCTTCTGGGCGATGTTCACGCAAATCGATTGTTTCAATTTTCGGCATTTCCGCGCCACCATATCGCGATTTCAAAATATGATGGCCATAGCGCCCCGTTTCAACATTGTGCATTGTTTCCTCGGACGGCGTGGCACTTGCCAAAACAATCGGGAAATTTTCCAACTTTGCGCGCAGTATCGCCATATCGCGTCCGTGGTAATTTCCCATGTCTTCTTGTTTATACGAAGAATCATGTTCTTCATCGATTATAATCAATCCCAAATCTTGCCATGGCAAAAATAGTGCGCTGCGCGTGCCGACCAATATTTTGATTTCGCCCGTCAAAACCCCGCGCCAAATGTCGCGCCGCCGCGCCGCGGTTAGATTACTGTGCCATACAACGGGCGGCGCACCAAAACGCGATTCAAACCTTTTGATGAATTGCGTGGTAAGGGCGATTTCCGGCATCATCAATAACACCGAACGACCGGCACTATATGCGCGCCACACAGAATCAAAATAAACCTGGGTTTTACCACTGCCCGTTATACCGTCAATAAGGTTTACCGAAAAACCACCGCGTGCGATATCGCGCCCTATACTGTCGGCGGCGGATTGCTGTTCCGGATTTAATTCAATGTTTCCCATATCAGTATATTTGTAATTAAAACTTTCAGACACGCGGCGATTTGCAACCGGCACCAGCATTTCGCGCGCAATCATAGTTTTCACAACCGACGGTCCAACACGTGCGATATTTTGAATATCGTTTGCCGACATCGGTTCATTATTATTGATTTGAAACGCGTCCAAAACCATTTGTCGGTTTTCGGTCATCTTGGTATTTTTAATTTCAAAGTTATACGCATAAAGTTGTTCGGTCTTTGGTTCATTAAACGCATCCGGCACATTTAGAATCAGTCGCAATACCCCGCCCGGCGCCATAAGTGTCCATTCCGACATTTTCTGAATCCACTGTAACGCGGCAATCGGCAATTTATATGGAAAAACGGCACTAACATTTTTTATTTTTTCCGGCGCCAAATTACTATCGCCGATGCCATAGACAATGCCAATATACGGATGATTCATAACCGTACACCGAACAAAAGTCCCAAGGTCGGCATCCGCGGTTAAGCGATAGTCATAACCGCAATTTACAACATTTGGAACAAGAACTTTTACAATGGTGCCTTTATTAAACATATGAATAAAATACTTGTTTTTTTCATTAGTTTCAATACTATTTAACAAAAGATTTCAAGAGGTAAAATTATGTGGATGTATTTTTTCGCGATTTGTGATTTTTTCTGTCGGTTTATTCCGGTTCGTCGTTGGCGTTGGTATATGCGCCGCGTTAAATTGTTCGATTGGTACCGGAAATATAACGCACTTAGACGGTCTTTCCCAAAATTGAACTTTTATGATGTTAAAATGATAAAGGGGGGTTGGAATATCGGATTTATTGTTGAAAATAAATATGTATTCAAGGTCAGGAAACGCAATGATACCAAGGTTCCCCAGGATAAAATTATCCGTGAAAAGCGTATAACTGATGCGTTGGCGCCTTTTTCGCCGGTGCGAATTCTATCCATACGAATTGTTCAGGCGGGCGAATATATTTTCTATAAATATCCGTTTATCCCCGGAAAGAATTTGAATTTCTTTCGTGCAAAAAAAATAGCAAAGAACCGCGAAAACCTTGGCAAACAAATTGCAAATTTCATATATAAAATTCATAATTCCGCGCCCGTTGGGATTGATGATTTGAAAGCTGGCGATGGCGATGGGTGGAATCATAACGACCTTTGTAACAATATGATTGTTGACCCGAACACAATGGATATTGTTGGAATTATTGATTGGGAATACGCCGGTTGGGGCAAATTGGAAACTGAATTTAAGAATGCAACACGCTTTTCAAGTGCGATGCGTGCATCCGGTTTGGGTGAAGTTATCCGCGCTGAATATGATGCGATTGTCGAAAAGGTGGCGACAAAACAATCCAAAAAATCATAGGTTCAAATCGTCATCGCTCGGCACGTGGTCAATAACAGTGTCTGCAACAAATTGTGTTTTGAACCATGTTCTTTGGCGTTTCGCATATTGATTTGTTTTTGTTATCCAGTTTTCAATTGCTGCGTCGCGCGATATTTTACCGGTTATATAATTGCATAATTGGACCGCGCCGATTGCACGCGTTGGGTTTAGGTTATTGTCCACAATATATTTTGCCTCGTCAATTGCGCCACCTGATAACATGGTTGGAATTCGCGCCGCAATGCGTTCATGCAAAACATTTAATGGCGGATTTACAAGAATCCGATATGGTGTTGGTGAAATTCCGCCTGCGCGTGGTTTATTCCACCATTCGGTTATATGATGACCGGTTTGCAAAAAAACCTCTATGGCGCGCGCAACACGTTGTGAATCCGTTGCGCCTGTTTCCGCAACCATCGCACGTGCGGCGTTCAAATCACGCGCAACTATTTCACGCGCACGATTACGATTTTCCGATGATATTTCCGGGATTTCGGCGATTCCGTTTACCAACCCATTTATATAGTATCCCGTTCCACCGACAAAAATCGGCACACGGGCCGCCGCGCGCGCCGCGTCGTATTCGCATCGTGCAAGCGCGATATAGTCCGCGACACTTATCTGTTCGGAAAGCGGCAAAATGGAAAAAAGCCGATATGGCACACCATCTATGTCATCAGTAACGGCGCGTGCGGCAAACGGGCTTGCCGATATATTTTCGATACCGCGGTATATTTGCACACTGTCGCAATTTATAATTGTGCCGTTGACTTTTTTCGCCAATTTGTGTGCGAATTCAGATTTACCCGATGCGGTTGGTCCGGCGATGATGTATGCGCTTTTTATATTCATACTGATGATTATACCGCACCTTTTGCTAAATTCAAGGTCAACAAAAATTCAGATTGGAATTTTCGGCAAATAGTGCTATGATACACCGGTATTTAACAAAATAAAGGAAGGTATATTATGGCAAAAAAAGTAAAAGTTGCAATTAATGGATTTGGCCGCATTGGCCGGTTGGTTCTGCGTGCGGCATTGGAATCGGGACGCGATGATATTGAATTTGTCGCGGTAAATGACTTGGCACCGGCGGAACAAAACGCATATTTGTTACAGCATGATTCTGTGCATGGCAAATTGCCGATGGATGTAAAACTTGATGGCGATACAATAATTGTTGGCGGGCAACATATAAAATGTCTTGCCGAACGCGACCCGGCCAAATTGCCATGGGGCAAGTTAGGTGTTGATATAGTTATGGAATGCACGGGGCTGTTTACGGCGGCGGACAAGGCGCGCGTGCATATCGATTGTGGTGCAAAACGCGTTTTGGTTTCGGCACCGTCCGCGGGTGCGGATAAGACGATTGTGTTCGGTGTGAACCAAGATACATTAACCAAAAAAGATATTATCGTTTCAAACGCATCGTGCACGACAAACTGTCTTGCACCGGTGGCAAAGGTTTTGGATGAAAAATTCGGTATTGTATCCGGGTGGATGACAACCGTTCATGCATATACCGGCGACCAACAACTGTTGGATAAAAACCACAAAGATTTTCGGCGTGCGCGCGCGGCGGCTATGTCCATGATTCCGACCAGCACCGGCGCCGCCAAGGCAATTGGATTGGTTTTGCCGAAACTCGCGGGGAAATTGGACGGTATCGCAATTCGCGTTCCAACACCGGATGTATCGGTTGTGGAATTGGTCGTTAATGTGAAAAAGGATGTTACCGCGGAAAAAGTAAATGACGCGATGCGTGCCGCGGAATCCAAGACCTTTGGTTACAATGAATTACCACTGGTTTCTATCGACTTTACGCACGATGCGCATAGTTCTGTGTTTGATTCGACACAAACGCATGTTGTGGACGGGAAATTAGTTCATGTAACCGCGTGGTATGATAACGAGTGGGGCTTTTCAAACCGCATGAGTGATACCGCCGTCGCAATGGGTAAGTTATTATAAATGAGTTGAAATCGCCACAAGTGTGGCGATTTTTTGTTTGTTGAAATTCTAATTTTTTATGGTATATCTTTGGGCGGACACAAGAAAGGACAATACATGAACAAAAATTTTTCCAAAGACAAAGATTGGCATGGTACGGTGACGGGGTTGCTGGTCGCGGCATTGATAGTAATGGGTGTATTTGTTGTGAAACATTATCAGGACCGAAAAGATGCGCGACGTAAAATAGAAAAATGCAAATTTGAACTGCGCGACAATGCGGCCGCACGCAAAACATATATGGCAACCGCACCCGAAATTGCACAAAACAAACACCTGGGTAAAATTATTGATTCAATGAACTGTGTGAACGATAGCATCGTTAAAATAAATCCGAACGAATATGAAAAGAACAAAAAATTGATTTTGCACCTTATGTGGATTGTCAATCACAATGATTCCGTGCTGAATGCAAACATCGCAAAATTTGATGTGGCCCAAAAACAATTAGAACAAGAAATTGCAAAGTGCCAGGCAAAGTTGAAATAACAAACGCCCAATTGGGCGTTTGATTTTTGTGACATTTATTTATTTGAATTCATTGCTTTACAACCGTACCGCGCAATGCAACACCCGTCAAGTAGGCTCCATCTTGACAATGATAGGTTGTATCACTCCATTTTGGCACTTTTTTATAATAGCTATGTATATTGACTACTGCATTACCACCTTCCCTTTCTGCTCTGTCTTGTAAGGATTTTACTGCAGATAAGAACGCAACCTGACACGCGTATTCTGGACTTTTACTTGGGCTATAGGTTTTCTTGTTGGATACGTAAGTCCCCAAATTTTTACCTGTTACATCATGTTTGCCAAAAGATAATTGTATCTCTGGATTTAGTGTTTTGCTCGCCAATTCTGAATTTAAATCTTCCTGTATAGGGCGTTCTAAAGGCCCTGCACCACATCCACATAAAAAAATACAAACAAATAAAAAAATACTTTTTTTCATCTTAACTCCTTTGTGTGTAGGAATTATATCAGATTTATTATAAATTTACAATTTATAAAAGCATGTGGCAAATTATTGGGCACAAAAAAAGGATGTTTTAATACCGCGGGATTTATTTGCTCTGTTCGCCACACGTAAGGTTCGAACTTCGTTTCACTCGTTTTCACCAACTATCGTGTGAACCCTTTGCAAGAAAATGAAATGCCCGCCTTCGCTGGTGCTTAATTTCATTAAATAAATTATCGGAATTTATGAGATAATGTCCATAAAACGCACTTGCTATGGCGTGGCACTCAATTTTTTTAATCGTGCGCACAGCGCGCGATAACAAAAATTGGTAGCGGATGGTGATTCCTTTCCTTGATAAACAATAATCAAAAGAATTTTTTCTGAAAAATTCTGCCGTTACCACTTTTAAGAAAATTTTCGAAAATCTGTGCTTTTTCTTCACTATCAAAGGCGATATATCCGCGTAAATTCCATGGTCTAAATTTGTTAGTGTGTATGGCACCACCTGCATTGTGTGTGGATAAACGTCTTTTCAAATCATTTGTATACCCAACGTAAAAATGTTCTGGATTATTAATACTCTGTAAAATATACACGTAATACATTTGGATCGTCCGCTTTCATTCGCTATGCTCATTACAGCGAGACATCCGTTTCTCTAACTCTACATCTCGCTTGCTGGCGCAATCTCGCTGTAGCGTAAGCGAAAGCGGATGGCGGATGGTGAGGGATTTGAACCCCCGAAGGTCTTATTTCATACCTTGTCCGATTTCAAGTCGGATGCATTCAACCGCTCTGCCAACCATCCGGAACTGTGATTTTGCAACAGTATGTTATAGTATTTTTTTCAAAAACGCAAATAAATTAGTCCTTTCGCAAAAATCCCCCAAAAATAAATGTCTTTACAGCAGTAGAATAAGTATCTATAATCAATTCGCTATGAAAAAAATTATAGATTCTATTAAAAAGTTCATTCATGGGGACCCGAAAAACGGGCGCATTAAATGGTCGCTTTATACGCGCATTTGGCGCGAAATCGGCGTTCCGCAATTAAAGTGGATTATTCCCGGCATTATCGCGACGATTTGTGCGGCGGGTGCCGAAGGTTACACGATTACACTTGTTCAACGCGTCGTGGACCAGGCATTTATCGAAAAAAATATGGATTCGACATATATCGTTGGGTTGCTGATTATCGCGGCCTTTGCGGCCAAGGGCGCGTTTCGATATGCGCAGACTTTGTTGATGTCCAAGGCGGGTCTTAACGCCAGTGCGGCATTGCAAAAGCGGATTTATAATCACATGATTCGCATGGATATTGCCGGGTTCTTTGGCGAAGGGATTGGCAAGCACCTGAACTATTTCTGGGTCCAGGCGGGCGCGGTTTTGAACCTGGTGACCGGCACCGTGGTCAAGGTTGTACAAGAAGTCGCGACACTTATCATCACACTTGGGCTTATGATTTATTATGCGCCACAAATGTGCGCGGTGTTGTTGTTCTTGGTGCCGGCGATTATTGTGCCGATGGTTGCAATTATGCGACGGCGGCGGAAATTGTCGCGGCAATCTTTTGGTATCGCGAACGATGTGTCCCAGCATTTGAATCAAACCCTGCGCGGAATTAAAACTATTCAGGCGTTCGCAACCGAAGATGCAGAAGCAAAACGTTTTGCAAATGTGCTAAACGATTCCATGATAAATTCGTATAAAAGTGCGCAGGCAAACGGTCTGCAATCGCCATTGCTGGAGGTTATGATTTCCATCGGCCTGTGTTTGGCGATGATTCTTGGCGGACATTTTATCGTTAGTGGCGCGATTACAACCGGTGATTTTACGGCGTTCTTGTTGGCGCTGACCGCCGCATATAAGCCCGCAAAATCCATAACTGGCAAGGGTGACACGATACAGCACGGATTACTTGCCGCGGAAATTTTGTTTGATTTCTTGGATACAAAACCGACAATTCGCGATGCGCGTGGTGCCGCGGTTTTGCACGCGGTGCGGCCATCGGTC
The DNA here is from genome assembly GCA_017616785.1 of Alphaproteobacteria bacterium. Taxonomy (GTDB): domain Bacteria; phylum Pseudomonadota; class Alphaproteobacteria; order Rs-D84; family Rs-D84; genus Enterousia. The sequence goes on along the minus strand of JAFZXK010000001.1, from coordinate 7,200 downwards.
GAATTCAAAAATGTAAAGTTTTCGTATATTCCCGAAGAACCGGTATTGCGCAATATCAACCTGCATGTGCCGGCGGGCAAGGTTTGCGCCCTGGTCGGGCCAAGTGGCGGTGGCAAAACAACTATGTTCAATTTAATCGAACGTTTCTATGACCCAGACGACGGAATTATTGCAATAAATGGAACAAACATAAAAAAATACACTTTGAATTCGCTGCGTCAAAATATATCAGAGGTTTCACAAGACGTGTTCCTGTTTAATGACACCGTAGAGGCAAACATTAAATACGGTGCGCCAAATGCGTCGCATGATGCGGTTGTTGCGGCGGCGCGCGCGGCGAACGCACATGATTTTATCACGGCGTTTCCGCACGGGTATGAAACATGCGTTGGCGAAGGTGGCGCATTGCTGTCGGGCGGGCAAAAGCAACGCATCGCGATTGCGCGCGCGATTCTCAAAGATGCGCCGATACTGTTGCTGGACGAGGCAACATCCGCACTGGACACCAAGAGCGAAAAACTAATTCAAGAGGCATTACGCGATTTGATGCGCGGGCGGACGACGTTTGTTATTGCACACCGTCTGTCGACGATTTTTGATGCCGATATAATTTGCGTTATCAAAGACGGTGAAATTGTCGAACAGGGAACCGATGAAGAACTGGTTAAACTTGGCGGCGAATATAAAAAACTGCGCGACATCCAGTTCAAGAGTAAGAAGAGTAATTAGTTCGTCACGACCGCGGCGCGCTGTAAGTTGCTGGTGGGGGGTGCGAGATTTTTGACTAACTATTTTGATGTTGATTTTCAATATGTACTGTTTTGTGTGCCGCTATTTTTTTATTTAATTCTTTCGTCGCTTTGTTTAGCAAGATTTTTTTTGCGGTTTTACAACCTAAAAATATCTTTTTCATTTTTGCATAACTGTTGATTTTATCGTATTCATCCGGTGTTAAAATCGCGGCGATAGTGTAATCTTTTTTGCCGTTTCCCGACGCATCAATTTTTTCATCTACCACGCATTTACCCTTTATCCTTGCCGTTTCAAAAGTTTTCCCTTTCATTGGGTCAATTAGAAACAATCCATAAGATAATTGAATTGCTATTAACCCATGCCCATTGATTTGCCCTTTTCTTTCTATATCATCAGTTACAAATGCGGGCACAACGAAAAAATCTGTAAGTCCAATATCGCGTGCATATTTGGAAAATAATTTTGCGCGCCCTGTGCAACCCGCGACTTTATAAGGAATTTTGTGTTTTATAATTTCATCGGCAGTCAAAGAAAAATTGCAATTTTGGCAATCTTTTATTTCTGGGTGTTGTTCACAGTATTCATCACGCGAAATGCCCTTACTTAGAGATGGTTCTATATCATGAAAAAACTTATCAATCTTTTGTAATGTGGCATCCACTTTTTTTATTTTGTTTTCATCTGTTTGCGGCCTGTTGCTAACCACAGGACTAATTTTACCCTTTTTGAAATGAAATATACCTGGCATATTTAAACAGATTCCTTTTTATAAATCTGTGTGCATTATACCATAAACGGTTCATAAAAATTAGTAAAAAAGTGTCGGTTTGGTCCTCCTTCGCCTTTTGGGCTACGGCGGGACACTAAAAATTTTTAGGCCTGCGCTTTTATGCGCAGGCCAACAAATTTTTGTGGTGGGGCCACAGGGATTGCACATCCCATCCGCCTATGGCGTGATGGGGCCCTTCCACTCGCAACGGTTTCGTTTCGCGATGCTTACGAAACCTGCTATCGTGTCGAACCCACGGGTTCTCGTCTTGCTTTCCCGGACCAAAATTAAAACCGACGTAACGTCGGTTTGAATTTTGGTGGGGCCACAGGGACTCGAACCCTGGACCCAATGATTAAAAGTCATTTGCTCTACCAACTGAGCTATAGCCCCAGAACTTTTTTCCAGCAGTTCGGCGGGAATTATGACACATTTTTCGCAAAAAGCAAGAAAATTCTGGCGCACGCGTAAAAATTATTCCACCGACGCGTCTTTTTGCGTTCCTGCGTCTGGGCCGACCAATTCCGCTTCGGCCAGTAATTTTTCGAACTTCATCGCGATTGCCGCCCCGGAATCCAGCCAATCTATGACTTTTTCGATTGTGTTTTTGACATGTCGCGCAAGGATTCGCCGATTCCCGCGCAGGTGATGTTCATTTACCACGTGCGATATGTGCCGCCCCAGTTCCGTCAGCAACCGCAAATCGTCGTTTGATAGCACGTCTTCGCGTCCATATCGATAGATGATATTTTCCAATTCGCCGTAATACGCGTGCAGCAAATCCATACACTTGGCGTCCATGCGCAGTTTTTTGATTATGAGCGTTTCGCTTAGCGTTTGCATCTTGTTTATGTTCGCCAAAGTTATCTGGCCGCGCAGCCCAAGCATTTTGCGCAAGACCAAAACCACGTGCAGGATCAGTGTGTTTATTTTATCATCGACATTGACCGCCATGGTTTCCTGCAGGCGCCGCGACACGCGCGAATTCGTGTAATCGTAAAGCAAAAACACCAGCGGTATCGCAAGCAACGACGCAGATATATTCGTAATTAAATCCGCAACATTTGGATCGCGGACATTATCAAGTGATATAGTGAACAACAGCACACCGCCCACGATGGACGCGACATAGGGCAATGCACGCAACGCAAAATCCCGGACTTTTTCCCACATATTGTGTATTATACCGCACCCCGCCCGCCCGCACCATGGGAAAGGAGTCGGAAACACGTCATCCTGATTCATGTTATTCCGGCGAAAGCCGGGATCTTGTCGGTTACGTTGCGAATGACGAGATACCGCCTTTCGGCGGTATGACGTGGTTATGACACAGCGCAAAATATTTTTTGTCAACACACTTGTTTTTTGTCCATTTTTGCACTATAATAGAGATGTGTGGGTAAGGCGGTAACCAAAGGAGTCGGCGATGGCACAGGATATGAAAGAGTTTTTGTTGAACTATTATAAACAACGTCATTTTGATTTGATGTCGCCGGAGGTTCGTGCCCAGTTTAATGTTTACAGAGACCGCAACGATTTTACCGGTAATATGAAACATTGGAATAAGGAATTGCTTGATGATACTGGTAAAAACAAACCTGTGCCAGAACTTACTGAAGATGCAGATTTAGAAAAATTATATAATTTGTTTCAAGATGTGTTGCAAGACATGGCTGCTAACAAAGATGACTTTAAGTACGAAACAGCATCTACTGATTTTCTTTCGACTTGGTTTGGCGGCACCAAAGCATTATTTGACTATAGCAAGGCAACAAAAGAAGCAGAACAAGATATTGCCAAGGTGCGGGCTGTGCTTTCGAACCCGAAATATAAAAATCAAGTGAGTGTTTTTTTGAGAAATTACTTCACTGATGATTTTACTATTGACGATTTAATATCTGGCACAGATCCGAAAGAAAAACAATACAATAGTGATCCAAAATTCCGGGAACGTATGTTGAATGTTATAAAGTACATACAGGCTTATCAGGAGTATGGTAATGAATATTGGCCACAAGAAGCCCGAATAATTTTTTCAAATCCAGATACAGAAAAGTGGTTTAAATCAGATTTATTTGATGCCAAACGTTTCAAAAATGCGTATCCAAAAATGCTTGATGCGCTTTTGACAAGCAAAAAATTGCGCGATCGGTTTGCGCAGTATGGGACACACAGAACCATCTCGAATCAACTTACCAAAGCTATCGAGCAAACAAATTACGAAGATGAAAACAGTGACGATTTTGTTCGTGCCAAAATTCCAGATGCAAAGAATATTGCGCAACGTCTGTCAGATTGGAAAGATGACACGTATGAAAATATATTTAGAAAATTTCAAACCGCACGTGGTAGCCGTATATATTTTACCGAGTATTCACGCGAAATTATTAAAGCTATTGATAAAGCCGGAATTAAACCAACCGATGGCATTGATGGTTTAATATCTAAACATACTGAAATAGAGGACAAACTGGCGACAAAATCACCAACAGCAAAGAAACATTTTGGGTGGTTTGCAAGCACCATGGAAAATATAAAGAAAACTATGCCGAAAGCGTATGAAAAGGGTTTACGGAATGGTCGTTCATTGCGCGCGGTGGTTTCAGAGGTAATCCGTATCGCGATTCGTGATTCCAAAGTCGATGAAGCTAAAACAGCACTTGAAATTCTATCTGTATGCAAATATGGTTTTATGACCAGCAAAGCAGTGGAAGATCTTAACGCATATTTCAAAGAGAACAAAGAGGGGATTTTTTCAAACAAGGAATTATCTTGGAATAAAAGTGAGGGTGTGAAATTTGTCACGGGGGCCTTGGACAAGACGATGCGTTTCGGATTAAAAGCCACCGTGCAAAGCGTTGCAACGTTGAACCACATGATTCAAAAGAGTCGAACAAAGTTTAACGGTCATAAAGGTGTTAAGATAAAAGGCAAATGGAGTTTGGGAGCCGATATAGACACAAATACAGCAAAAATGCAAGATGCTAAATCTCGCGGAATTCAGATTGCACAGGATACGATTGATTCGGCAAATATCGATATAAAAAAGAATACCGATATGTTAGATATTATGGGTGGAATAAATCCGAAAACAAAGGGTCGTTCACATCCCGTCGGCACAAAAAATCCAGAAACAAAATCTGGTTTGGATATAACCAGTGCAAATATTGATAACTTAACGACCGTGGATCTTCCAGCCCTCGAAAAAAACCGCAAAGATGCAAAGGATGATTTGGATACAAAAGTGAACTACTATAATATTGCAAAGAAGAAATATACTGAAGAAAAACGTAACGCGGTGGCCGCTGAAAAAGATTATAATGAGCCATCGGGTCATTATAATACGCTGAAGAATGCAGTAAAGCAACTAGACATGGATATTGCCAAATTAGAATCTAAACTTAGCAGTCTTGGAGGTAGCCCAAAAGATTTCGCAGAAGCAAATTTCATTTATTCACAAATAAAAGATTTGCATAAAGAAAAGGATGAAAAAAACATAGAAATTGCCGATTTAGAGAATACGCATAACGCGTATGTAAAGAAAGGTTCAACGGGGTATTCTCAATATGATCTTGATATTCAACTTGAACAAAAGTTCAATGATGCGAGTAAAAACTTATCTGACGCACAGAAAAAATATGACGATGCCCAAACCAAATATACGAATCTTGAAGCAGACATAAATGAATATAACGATATGGTTGGTCAAAATGGAGATTTGCAAACTGCGATTGATTCACAACAAGATATTATCAATAATTGGGATCGTGACCATGTAGACAAATATGCGGAATTAATGAGTTATTGGGATACTTTGGAATCCCCGTCCAAAGTGCACAGTTTTCGTATCGCAACTAACAAAATTAGAGATCAAATGACGGAACGCCAAAAAAAGAGTCCGTTAGGCAAAGAAATAACGATGACCAATGCTCAATGGATGGCTTGGGAAGCGTTGCAAAACTATAAGCATGCCGCATAAATCCACGCCCACGGTTGTGGGCGTTTTTTATTGAAACAATCAAATTTGTTTGCTATTGTTTGCGACGGAATAATTTTAACCAAAAGGAACGAATATGTATATTATGGCGCTGAATTGCGGATCTTCCAGTTTAAAGTATCAAATCTTTGATGCGGATTCAAAAAAACAAATTGTTGGTGGAAATGTTGAAAAAATCGGGTCGCCGGATTCTTTCATCACGCAAAAATATCCTGATGGGAAAAAAGAGAAAAAAGAAACCCCGATGCAAAATCATAACGAGGCGTTAAATGTCGTTATGGGCATGCTGCGTGCGGCGTCGGTGGATATGAACGAAATTCGTGGTGTCGGGCATCGCGTTGTGATGGGCGGTTCGAAATATGCTTCGTCGGTTGAGATTAATGACGAGGTTATGCGCGAAATTCAAAACTGGCGCGATTTGATGCCGCTGCATATTCCGGCGTCACTGATGGGAATCGAAAGCGCGCGCCAAATGTTGCCGAATGCGACCCAGGTTGCGGTTTTCGATACCGCGTTCTTGCAAACTATGCCGGAATATGCATATCGCTATGCGGTGCCGGACGCGTGGTATCGCGAATTGGGCGTGCGCCGCTATGGCTTTCATGGGACAAGCCACCTGTATGTTTCAAAGCGCGCGGCGGTTATGCTGGGCAAACCGGCCGCGGATTGCAATTTGATTACTATGCACATCGGTTCGGGCGCGTCGGGCGTTGCAATTAAAAATGGGCGCGCGGTTGATACCACACTTGGCATGACGCCGACGGCGGGCCTTATGATGGGAACGCGGCCGGGCGATGTTGATGCGGGCGCCCTGCTCTATGTCATGGAAAAGTTGAAACTTTCGCCGGAACAGATGACAAAGCACATGAACAAAGATTCCGGGCACGTCGGAATTACAAAGTGCTTTGCCGACCGGCGCGATGTCGAAAGCAACCGCGAAACAAATCCAGATTGCAAGTTGTCGCTGGAAATGGAGGTGCACAGCGTAAAGAAATATATCGGCGCGTTTATGGCGGAACTGGGGCATGTTGACGCGTTGGTCTTTACCGCGGGTGTTGGCGAAAACGACGATTACCTGCGCGGAAAATTCTGCGAGGGGTTGGCGGAACTTGGTATCAAAATCGATGCGGATAAAAACGCGCGCGCGTTGGCACGGCTGGACGCCGGCGAATCCGTAATCAGCGCGGACGACAGTCGTATCAAGGTCTTTATGATTCCAACGAACGAAGAAATCGTGATTGTCGAAGATACTATCGGCATCATGAACGGAACATATAATCCGGACCATTTGAAAATGAATTATTCATTTGCGAAATAGCGGTTATCCGTCTCCGCAAAGCGGAGCCGCGACAGCGGGCGCGAAAGCGCCCGGCTTGTTTTTCCCGACATAATTTAAAAAAGATTTCGTGATACAACCCGCATAAATCTGCGGTTTTTTTGTGTTTTGGGGTGGTATAAAAAAACCAAGGTTTTTAGTCAACCACTTTTTTCAAAAAATCAAAAATTTTTTTCATAGTAAAAACAATAGATTACAAATTTTGTTATTTTCGCCGGGGTGGTGTAAAAAAAACCTTGGTTTTTGATACAGTTTTAACAACGGATTTGTATGCAGATAAATCAAAGGAAGAAAGGGGAGAAACATGCGAAAATATTGGGTATTTGTTGTTGGAATATTGCTTGC
>JAFZXK010000021.1 GCA_017616785.1 Alphaproteobacteria bacterium | reverse complement strand
AAGACAAGTTTTAACGAGGTCTACTTTGTAAACCTACTACCTGTCTAGGATATGCACATTGACTTAGTCAAAGTTTGGATATTTCCAAATTCAACTGTCTGCATATCTCTTCTTGAACATGACAATGATTTTTCAATCATATCATTTTTTTTGATGAGCTGCTTTTATTCACAATATTGCGGAGATTCCGCGTTCCAGAGGTTAGATTTGCGCATTTCGAAACCGCCCTAACTTAGAAAGCCCGCATAGTATGAACTTAACTTCCAAAAAAGTCAAGTGTTTTTTTAAGAATATCTTTTATTTTTTCGTGCGCGGCGAAAAATTTTCAAAAAACCGCAGAAAACCGGGACTTTTTATTTGGCCCACACAACAGGATTTTTTTCAAAAGTGTTGATTTTTCCATGTAAAAAATCGCACAAATCCGATTCGCAACCGATTCGAATTGCCGTTGCGGACTAAATCCGCAATGACAAATTTATTATTGTCGCATATATTTCCTTTGTCATTGCGGCCCGGAGCCGCAATAGGGTATTAGTGCAAGTGGGTGGTGTTGCGACACCCCGCCCTGCGGGCACCCCTCTGGCCAGAGGGGAATTTTAGTCCGCAACAAACTAGAACAAAGTTCCCCTCTGGCTAGAGGGGTCCGGTGTGGAACACCGGGGGGTGTCGTAAAAAATCCCCTTCTTTCAAAGAAGGGGTGGATTGTGAACGTAGTGAGCAAGACGGGGTAGTTCTTGATGACCCATACCCCCCGGCGGTTCCGCCGTGCCCCTTTCCGGGGGAAAGGGGATTTTATTCTACGCTGATTTCTATCAGGTCGCCATAAGTGCCGGCTTCGTCCGCACCGATAAAGCAGTAGATATGTTCACCAACATTATTCATAAACTGTTGTTCGTCCGCAGTGAACTGTTGACGATTCGCCGCCTTTAACGCGTTGGAAACACCAATACCACCAACAACCCCGCCAGCGGTTGCGGCAACAATATCAGCGCCCGCGCGTATCCACTTTTGGCCCAACTTATCTTTCACAGCCCCGGTTTCATCCGTATCGATCCATTTTTGCACATTTGAAATGTACATCTGCAAACTGCCACAATTTACACTACCCCTGCCACCGGATTTGAAATTGAATCTTTGCACCGGATATTTTCCACCGACAAACGATGTATTTGAAGCGAAACAATATTCATTATCATCATCGCAATCAGTATCTTTACCATCACAATGTGCATTATACAAAGTTTGTGCATCGGTCAAACTCTCTATCAATTGTCTTTGGGTTGCGCTTGTGTTGTCCACGGTTTGCAACAATCCACCTAACCCGGTCTTGGATTGCAACAAATCCATCCCCGTACCCAATATTCCAGCACCACCAACAGCCGATGCCGCAACAGCCCACTGTTGACCAACTGTCAATTTAAGGTTTTCGATTGTGTCATCGGTTGCATTTCTGCAATCAAAGTTATGGTCTATCTTGCCTTCGGTTTTGGCTTTTTTGCATGCGAAACGATTCGCAACTTTTTCAAGTTCCTTTTGTGGAATCCATGAACCACAGGTGAACACATCACCAACCGCAAAGTATGCCGTGGACCAATTCTTGGCATTTGTATTTGTTTGCAGATAGTTTTGTATATCTGGGTCATCCGACTGTATCGTTACACGCGCGCGACAGAACGAACCATACAATTCGTTACTCGCAACAAATTCGTTCGATTTCAAACCGTTCACACTGTAATTCTTTGGGATACGGTTGTTTCTTAACTTTACCCACATATATGTACTAGACAAATCATTTTTGCCCATGATGCCACCAGAATTCGCATCGATACACATATGTTGTTCCGCCGTAAGTTTCGCGTTATATTTCGCCTGGGCCTCCAGTTCAAGGTCAGCCATAACTTCTTGGAACAATGTATCAACCTGCATATTCAGTTGGTATACATTTATCGATTCGTATCTTTCTTGGTCATAAACACAACCATTATCATCAACCGTATCGCATTCACGCGGGTTAACTGTGTCACACTCTTGTCCATTGGGCGCGGTGGCACTGGATGAAACGCAACCAATCAGAACATCGCTGCTATCAACCTTTCTTGCATTGTAACCACTGCTGACCGCATCAACCCATGCGTCACGAACGGTCTTGTTGTTGCCCCAACCGTTACTGCCATTACCATCGGTATAGTTCCTATATGTTTGAATCTTTAAATGTTCTTCGCATTTTGGCGAATCTTTAACCGTGTTGACACACAACCCACGAACAATTGTAAAGTCCAAAACACCGCCAACTTTGTTCATACTCTTGGCAAACTTTTCATCGATACTATTTGTAGACGTATTGCTTGACATACTGCCAGTCGCTGAATTTCCAACCGTACCATATGTATCCGTCATGACATCGGTGCGATTGCGGTAACAGTTTGCAAAATCAGAACCACAAAACGAACGAATACAACTGACCGCCGTGGTTCGGCAATCTTTTGCCATCTGTTCAATTGCCGCATTGTTATAATTTTGCGCCAATGACGCATTCAAACGTGCAATAACACCAAGTGGGTCTTTGCCGCCCGCCTCTGGGAACAGTGCGTCAAATGTTCCGGTATCAGAATAGGCATAATTATATGTGTCTGATTTTGCCGACGCCGCCGCAAACTGACAATTTGCATCGGTATTTACAATCGCTTCGCATCCAGCCTTGATTTCCTTATATGTTGAATCGCCATTGATAGAACCGTCAAAATCGTTCATTGAATTTCCAGTACCGAACACACGGGTATAACACAATGACCCAAGGCCCGAACCACACGAACGCATTGCGCACGACATAATTGTATCGGTGCAGGTATCTTTGGCTTTCTTGTCGAATTTTTCCAAGATTTTCGTCAACTGATTTCCGACACGCTTTATGGTCGGCGATATTATATCGGCATAAACATCTTCGCGTTCTTCTTCGTCGATTAAATCCCTGGACGACGGTATGGTGCCGCCATTGTGCGTCATATGGCAATACTTGTTTCCACCGATTGTATCGAAACATGCATTTTTGATATATTTCAAAACATTGGCCTTGCTAAGCGATTCGGCCATCACTTCCGCCTGTTCAGGTGGTATGTTACGCCCATCGTTGATTGCGTCAACTATGTTAATCAAAACGGTGCTGCTGTTTTCCATACATTTATATGGGTTGGCACTGCACGCATTTAGCACGCATTGGTCCGCAACCTTGTAACAAGTCGAAACCGCGTTCACCGCGGCCAGGCCCGCACCTTCGGATATCATGACGCCAAGGCGACTTGTCGATGACGGATTTGCCGCAGTGTTGGCCGAACCAAACAATTCTGTTATCCCGCCTTCCTGACAACGGGCGAGTGTCGATTCGCAGTATATCTTTTGCTTTTTGAATTCGGCGTTTGTAGTGCAAAGTTCGAAATCTTCGCCGCAAACATTGTCCTTTTTCAAACACGATGTATAACGTTTTACACATGACGATGTGTCAAGGCGGTTGCCGATGGCGCCGGCCTCGATAAACTGCCCCAGGATACTGCCGTCGGTTGGATAGACATATTCATCATTGGAATTCTTTGCCGCCAGGTTTGTCGTGCTGGTCGTTCCAAAAAGGGCGTTGATACCGGCCGATGTGCACTGTAATAAAACACTGTTGCATTGCGGTTTTTTGGCATAGAACAATTCTTTGGTCGTGCATTCTTCGAAATTAAAGTCGCAGACATCCGACGCCTTGATACAATCGGTATAGTTGTTCACGCATTCGATTTCGTCCATAAGGGCACTGGTTGTTGTGGTCGTCGATGTGGTCGTTGTGGTTGTGCCACTGGTCGTCTTGATAAGTGTCGGCAACCGACGCGCCGCCGCAAGGTTCGCAACATTAGTCGCACCGGTTACACTAACCGATGGCGATATGGATATACGACCGGTCGGATTGTTTGTTTGAACTTCGCGCAACGCCGCGTTCGCGGGCGCAACAACGCACAAAACCGGTAAAATTCCAATAATAGTAGTCAGAAATTTCATTCTCTTTCCCCTTTTGGTATCGATTTATTATATCATACAAATTGGGTAAAAAAAAGGGAAAAGTGTTAGTGGGTAGTGTTAGTGGTAGTGGGGGAATCCCCTTTCCGACGGAAAGGGGTGTTTACCACTACCCCACCGCGTCCCGCGGCCCCCCCCCTTCGCCAGCGAAGGGGATTTCACACTAACACTTCCCGCAATTCCAACATATCGTCGGGGAGGTTTGTTTTGAATTTCATTGGTGCGCCGGTTATCGGATGATTGAACTCTAAAATTTGGGCGTGCAGCATTTGACCGCTGTGCGTTTTTATAAATTCAAGCAAATCTGGATTTTTGACCGACCCCAGGCGCGCCGATGCGCGGCCATACACCCCATCGCATAAAACCGGAAATCCATGCGATGATAAATGCACCCTTATTTGGTGCGTGCGCCCGGTCATCAGTGTGCAACGAAATTCTGAAACGCCGTCACGCGGCCACGCGTCCAGTACTTCGACAACGGTGTGCGCGGGCTTGCCCCCCGATTTTACCATCGTCATTTTCTGACGATTGCGCGAAGACCGCGCGATATTGCCCGTTATGTCCGCGCCCGTCCAATTCGGAACACCCCAAACAAAGGCGATGTATTTACGGGTTAAATTATGCGCACTAAATGTTTTTACCAATTCGCGATAGGCCGCATCCGATTTGGCCAAAACGACAACGCCACTTGTATCTTTATCAAGCCGATGAACAATCCCCGGACGCGTCGGCCCGCCAAGCGCCGACAAATGCGTGTGCGCCAAGATATTTTGAACCAATGTCCCAGTTTTGTTCCCCGCCGCAGGATACATAACAACACCGCGCGGCTTGTTCACGACAATTATATCATCGTCTTGGTATAAAATTTCTAAATCTAAATCATCAGATATGTTTTCCGTTGCAACATCGGTTTGAACGGGGGGAATTTGAACAACGATTTTATCGCCAGGTTTTACTTTTTCCGAAAACTTTATGCCGCGCCCGTCACGCGTTACGGTGAACCGCTGAATTTCACTGCGCGAAAAAGTCGGCAACTGCGACACCAAGAATTTATCTAATCGCATGCCGACCGATTCCGTATCCACGATGAATTCGCGCGTGTCAGACATATTACTTGTAATCCCTCCATTCGGGACCGCGAACACATTTTGAAAAATCAATATCTAATTCGCGGTCGCCGGTAACCGGACATTTCAAAAGGCCGGTACTTTGTGCCTGGTCTGCATCGCGTGTGGCGTAACGCCATGTAAAACTTATTTCCTTTGGCGCGTGAACACAAACCAATCGCAATATGCCGGTTGATTGCCGATTCGGTCCAAGCCAGATTCGAACACTGTCCGCTTCGCCATAGCACGGAAACGCGTCAAGGTAATACAGGACTATGCCGCGTTCAACATCAGAATTTTTCCATGTGAAATTTCCAACATATTGTTGCAACGGCAAACCCGTCAACGCCGCCCAATCGGTTGTTGTTGAAAAAATACTTACGCGGGGCGTTGTGGGGGTTGGGGGTGTTGGGGTTTGCGGGCTGTCCGTTGCCATCGCATTTACCGATAACCCAAGTGCAAAAACAGAAAACAAAAATTTCTTTATCATTTTTTATCCTCCATATTTACTAATTCGACACCGACGCGTTTTACACCCGAAACATCACCCGAAAGCCGGTGTGTAAAGCCAACTGATTGACCGACATCCAAAAATGTTGCCGACGGCATAAAACGCTGACGCGAAATGGCCGCACCATTTTCATCATAAAGAACAATGACCAAATCCGGGAAAGCGTATATATCGTCCGAACGATTTGTTACAGTCCCCGTCACAACCATTTGTCTTGTGCCATCGGTTGTTACCGTTTGAATATCGTTGACAACCGCGACAAGTGGTCTTTGGTCCGAATTATCGCGCCGCGATGTTATAATAACCGCAACCGCAAACACCGTCGCCGCAAGCAACGCGCAAAGTGATGCAAAAAACACCATAAGGCCCGACCGATGCGTTTTGTTTTTAACCGTCCATGTATGTCCACAGATTGCACAGCGCACTTCGCCAGAAGTTTTCGATGGCAAATTATATTCTGTTTTACAAATATCACATTTTATTTTCATATTTCACCTTTGGACATAGGTATATCATAAATTATTCCAATTTCAATAGCTGATATTTCCCACGCACACTTTTTTGTATTTCGATTATCGCGTTCATAAAATCACCCATTGTTGCATTTTTATTTGATGCGACCGCGCCGAATACAGTGGTTGCGACCGACCCGGCGACAGATTCTTTCCGCACAATTTTTGTTGCCATATCAGACAGTGTCGATGAATTTATATCGCCAAGGTTCGCAACACGCGAACTAACGTCCCAATAGTAACTTGGGTTCACCGAATCAACAATTTTTTGTTTAACCCCAAGGCGCGGTGTTAGTGAACCGGTAAAACCAATCGTTACGAACATTGCACTTACGCGGCCTTCGGTCATATCAAGTGAACCACCGATTCGTATTGTTGACAACGACCCAGACGGCACCGAAAAACCACCGAGCGTCAAATTTGTAACAGACAAATTGTCCGCCGTAAAAGACGACAATTTGGCAAAGTCCGCCAAACTAAACGAACCGTTTACAGTTATACTTTTTGAATCACCCGAAAAAGTTCCAGAAACAAGTGCGGTTTGCGTATTATACTCGGAATCTATGGTTGTTCTGTTTTTGAATATAACATCTGTAGAAGTCAATTTGCCAATTTCCAATGATTCTTCGAGTGATAATCCATCGGTGTTCACAAACGCCGCGTTATTTATATCACGATTGTTAAGATTCATAATTGATGCCATTGTTGCATCCGATGCACTTTCCGATGGAACGCGCCACAGATACATTGCGTTATCACGCGTTATACCCGTTGTTTGAACAATGCCCGATGTTTCACCGACACCCAAATCAACGGTATCTGCACGCCATGTTCCAAAACCACCATATGCACGCGTGCCTTCGATAAAACCGATTTTATCATCGCCCATTTTGACAATTTCACGTGTTCGCATCGCGTTTAGGTCGGGGTCATTAAATACGATTACACCCTGAAGCGTCGCCTGGCCACCAACATCGATTGACTTTAATATGCGCAATTGATACTTGTCCGCCATGCTGTTTGCGAAATCTTCATCAAGGCCGTAATCTATTAGGTCAGTCAACTTTATTCGTATGATATTGCGCCCCAATGTTTTTAACATCTGTTCGCGATTTTGAACGATATAGTGTTCCAATATAGTTTGTATTTTTTGCATTTGACGCGTGACGCGCAAACTTTCCGCGCGCGCAACCGCACGCGTTTGGTAACTGTATATAAACGGAATCAATGTCCCCGCAAGTGCAATGGTAAGTAAAAACTCTATCAGCACCGTTCCACGGGTTGCGTTGCGCACAGAAAAGATTTTACTTTTTCGTTTCATTTTGTTTTCCAATCACTTTGTAAAAGCGCACCAAATTCATCTTTGGTCGGAAGTTTCGGAATCGGCGAACGCGCCAATGTCAAAGACGCAAAGGATGGCGGCGTTTTCGATGGGAAACTCCAATTACCTAATTTTAACGGTGCGGTGGACGAAAGTAATAATTCACCAGACACCGTCAACCCATAATTGCCAAGAAACTTTAATTCACCCGCAGATATGTATGGCGCATAAACCGTACCGGTGGTCATACCCGCAAATCCGCTTATTGTTTTCAAACTTGTGGATTTAAGAATAAAATTATTACCGATATTGATTGAATTATTCACCGTTGCGCGGTCCGCAATAATACGCGCGTTCAAATCTATGCCATTTCCATTTAACTTTTTTGCGGTGATATTTCTAAATCCACTTAAATCGCCGGAAA
Organism: Alphaproteobacteria bacterium; assembly: GCA_017616785.1. Taxonomy (GTDB): domain Bacteria; phylum Pseudomonadota; class Alphaproteobacteria; order Rs-D84; family Rs-D84; genus Enterousia. Next base: position 25,682 of record JAFZXK010000021.1, on the reverse strand, counting down.
CACGCAAAGTTCCAATCTTTACAGGGTCGCCGCTCATATTTGCGCTGGATGAAAAATAAACACTTTTCGCATTGATTTCATCCGCGACAACAAACGCCGCATTAAGGTTTCGTACGCTTAGTATTTTTCCGTTTAGTCCGCCAACATTATATATATCGTGGTTTCCCATATTAAGGTCGCGCCGCATCATATTTAATTCATCATCACCGGATGAACCGCGATGCAAAAACCTTGATGTATCAAAATCGCCCTGGTTGCGCGTTATTTTATAAATTAAATTCCCAGGTGCAAATTCAGGCGCGGTTACCGCCCATGTATCGCCGTATGCGACACCATCCGCACCAACAACCGCGGCGTCCGCACCGACATTTGCCGCAATTCTTGCGATGCGTTTCGGTGTCGTTTGCAAATCAAACGCAAGGTAAACATCGATGACCGAACCACCACTAACGGCATACTTATCAATGAACCCGGCCGAAATAGATTCTGAAATTTCCGCGCGTTCATCGTCAGTCATTTTTATTTGTGCGACTTCGGGCCACATATCTTCATTTAATCGAACAAAGTTCAACATAGTTTCACGAATACTGATTATATCATTTGCAACCGCCATATCGTGTATTGTATGCGTTGTATCGGCAATCATAGAATATGTAAACGGCGCCGCAACCGCGATAATTACCATGGCAAGCAAGACCTCTACCAATCCACCACCGCGTTGGGATATGACATCTGATTTCTTTAAGATTCTATGTTTATTTACAATCACTGCCGCCCCTAATTAAACATTGTTTTATATCGATACGTCTTTCAAGACGTTGCCAATAAACATACTGGCAAATTATGTATTGCGCCAATGACTTTGCATTATATGAATTTCCAAGTCCGGATATTATCGAATTACACCCAACGGTTGTATCGCTATCATCGGCCGGACTTGCAAGGATACTGAACGCGCCATTATCAATAGTGTCGACCAATGCGTCCGGCAAAATCGATGTTCCCGAAGGCCGTATATCGATAAGTGTTGCACCGCCACCGTCGCCCTTGGCAAGTGCGCTTGATGTTTGTTCGCGCAATGTTATGTTACCGGCATAAACACTGTCGGCGTCAATACCACTGGTGCTGCTGTATGTAAGGGTTGTTGCATCAATAAACACATCTTGGCCGCGCGAAACATTTATAAACGAACCAACATCTAATCTTTCAACATTAAAAGTTATACGACTTGCAACCAAATTGCCACCAACCGACCATTTTGTCGGACCCGTGAACCCCGTGCGGCCCGCCGACATATCAAAACTTACCACATCGGCATCGGTTGTCGTAAGGTTACCCGTATCACCAAATTTTGCAACCGTTCGCGCAATCAATGACCCGACACTCAACGACCCACGCGTCAATGAAAGTGCCGCTTCGCCGTCAACAGATTGAAACACTGTTTTATTCGTGTTGAATAATTTAATAGTGCTGCGTTCTTTGCGGCCGGCCTCGGTTCCGGTTATGGATAAACTTACCGTTTCGCCGGCATCAAATTTTGCACGTCGCGCAAATATATTCGCAACATTATTCAAATTAAATCCGCCCATATCTAAATCAGTAAGAAATCCCGACGAAGGCAAATTTCCATCATTTCGACGAACAACATCCGAATACACTTCGCCAAGATGAATACCGACATCAATATTCCCTGACTTATCTTCCGGGTCAAAAACCGCATAGAAACCAATTCTGCGTGCAAGTTCGGCGCGTTGCATCGTGCTTAACTTTCCGCCACCAACGCGTATAAAGGCGGAAACTTCTTGGTCGTCTTTATCAATAATCAAACTTATATCTTGTCCAAGTGCCGTCCGCGTCATAAAGCCAATTGGCAAACCGTACGGTTCAAGTAAATCTGACAATTTTTCACCCGATATTTTTGTTTGGTTATACGGTAAACTTGACGCGTTTTCTTGGATATAAATCTTTGCGGCGGTTCGAATAGTATCAATTTGTCGTGTCGCAGAATACATTTGCGCATTGATATCGCGGGTTGCAAGCCGATGCGCCAAAAACGGCATAAACACGAACACAAGCGTCAACGCAAGTAATGCCTGAATCAGAAAACTTCCGCGTTCGGACGACATAGACCCTCCTGATGGATTAAGCATAGCAACAGAAAAAATATATTGCAATCGGTTTTAAGATGTTTTAACATATGGATGTTTAAGTTGTTCGGTTAACCGAACGAAGTTTACAAAAAGTTTATTTCCAAACAAAAGAAACAGTATGCAACCAAAGAAAAATCAAACGAATTCACGCGGGCAATCGTCTGCAAATTCACGGAATCAATCAAATGTTGGTATGATGATTCAACGATGCCACAAATGGCGTATGAAGCGCAAACAATACATGGACCAGGCACGTCTTTCGACCGATGAAATCGAACGCGAACGGCTGTTGCAATCCGCGGAACATTATGGTCGAATTGTCAACGAAGAACAGGCAAAGATTGATTCTATGCGTGCGCCAGGCGACAAAACACCGGTTGCCGATGTTCCACAGGCCACCGAAAATGGTGCACAGCCGGAAAATGCAGAATCAGATGAAGAACAAAATTTCCCTATGTTTTTAACACAGTTGAATTAGTGGCTATCCGTCTCCGCAAAGCGGAGCCGCGACAGGGTGTTAGTGAACCGCCGATTGCTCGGCGGTTTCTGTTGTTTACTTTCACGACCCGCTAACACTTACACTAACCACTTACACTAATCTATATCAAACACGAAAGTGCCGCACTGGTATTCTTTAACAAGAACCATCCGATATGATAATTTGTTAAATACACCGTTATCATAAATATCGCGAATATACCGACAACAACCGTAACCGCGACGCGCCGACCGCGCATACAATAAAGTGCGATATTATAGAACAAGAACAAAACATACAAATCGCCAATAATGCTTATTATCCACATAGACAGGCAATTAAATGCAATCGCATTCAGAACCAATATCACCGGATAGATAAAAAATATCGACGCCAAACCCTTTATTGCGATTTCCCAATCGCGTTCGCCGCCGGTCATTTCCGAAACCAACATCAAAAGGCCACCACCGATAAACAGCAATGCGACCGCAATCACCGGGACAATCACAATCGCCGTAAACACCGAATTTATTGTTATTGTTGCGCCGCCAATAAGTTTTATACCCAAGACAAGCAAACCACCAAGCAATCCGTATATGAACGCCTTTAACATAGATTCTTCGACATCGCCGTCGGCGACAATTTTCGAAAAGAATCGACGCGGGTTCACAATAATATCTTTGATTGACCGGTACCAATTTTTTATTTTTTTCATCGTGGTGCCCCCTTTCCTTTATTTGATTATTTATATTTTTGCTTTATAATTATAAAAAATCAATGGAAAAACGCATGAAGAAAATTGCCATCGCCGGACGGCCAAACACCGGCAAGTCAACTTTGTTTAACGCCCTAACGGGAACGCGGGACGCGTTGGTGCACGACCGCCCCGGCGTTACGCGCGACACAATTTGCGGGACAATGAAGTTCCGCGAAGATTGCACCCTGTGCGATACGGCGGGTCTTGAAAATGCGCGCGCGGGTATTGCCGCCGAATCAACAAATATGGCGATTGATGCGATTTCGGGCGCGGATGCGGTTCTGTTCGTTGTTGACGGTCGCACCGGTTTATTACCCGAAGATATGAATTGGGCGCGCGCCGTTCGTCGTAAAACTAAATCGCCGATATTGTTACTTATCAACAAATCAGAATCGGGAAAGCGACTTGGCGATATTCACGAATTTTATAAACTTGGGTTTGGTGAACCGGCATTGATTTCGGCGGAACATAAAAGTGGTTTTGATGCGATATTTGAATTTATAAATCACGCGGTGCCGGCGGACACACAAAATAATTCGGTTGAACACGAATCGCGTGTAAAGATTGCAATTTTGGGTCAACCAAATGTTGGTAAATCAACACTGGTGAATCGTATTTTGGGCGAAAATCGCCAAATTGTAAAGGACGAACCGGGTGTTACGCGCGACACTGTAAAGATTCCGGCAAAATTTTATGGTCGCGATATATTACTGATGGATACCGCCGGATTGCGACGCAAATCAAATGTCCGCGATGATGTGGAAACTTTGTCGGCACTAAAATCATTGGACGCGATTGAAAAGGCCGATGTTGTGATTTTGGTTGTTGATGCCACACGCGACATTGAAAACCAGGCACTTGGTATCGCCGCGCGCGTTTATGACGCGGGTAAGATTTTATGTGTTGCACTGAACAAGTGGGACTTGGTGCCGGCGGATGAACGCGATGAAAAGTTGTTAAATTTGAAACATCATTTCACAAATTCTTTCCATCAGATTATAAAGCCGATGATGCTTGCGATTTCTGCGGAAAAGGGGACCGGTGTTCAAAATATGTTCAAACGAATTTATGAACAGTGTGATATTTCCACCGCGAACGCACCCACCAGTTTGATAAACAAAATCGTTGGCGAATTGGTTGAGGCACGGCAACCACCAATGTCGCGCCTTAAACGTCCAATGAAGATAAAATTTGCATCACAAACCGGACGTCACCCAATGCGCATTACAATAAATGTTGGTGGCGCGTCCGATATTCCGGAATCTTATACGCGGTACTTGCGCCGCGGAATCGCAAACGCATTACATTGGGAACATTTGCCGGTGGTTATCGAATATACCAAATCCGAAAATCCGTTTGATTAGTAGTTAGTGTAAGTGGTTAGTGTTAGTGAAACGGCGCAATGCCACGTTTTGCCTATCATACCGCTGAAACCTGGTATCTTATTGTAACAATTGAAACCGCAAGATTCCGCATTTCCGCAGAATGACACCCCACTAACCACTTACACTAACACTTTCCACTAATCACTAACAACTTTCCCGGTTTCGGCGTTGAATTTTTCACGACCGATTATGACGGTTTTATTTTCATACTTTGGGGTCGCCGCCTTTTCAACCGCGCTGCGCCAATAGACCGCACCATCGCGCAAACGCACCGCGTTAAGGTTATTATCGATATCCAAAACATACGCGACATCATTGTTTGCAATTATAAATGGATATTCAACACCAATGTCCGTGCACCATGCCGCATTTCCGGTTGCAACGGAAATCTTGCAAAATGCCCCCCCAAGGCCCCCGGCATAAACATATTTTCCAACGATTTGAATCGGCGCGATTATGTCCAAAACCGATGCACCACCAGTAAGGTTGCTTTGGCGATACACGTCCGCAATCCACGCAATCTGACGATTTTTCGGATTTACCTTGACCAATTCACCGGTGGACAGGCCCGCAAAAACAAAACCGTCGTTGCATACCGGACTTTTTTGCCCGATTACATAATTGTTGGTTGGAAATCCGGCAAAGATTTTCTTGTCCCCGTTCCAGATTGTATTTTGGTTATCTTGGGTATATGGGCAATCGACCGATTCGCGTTCGGCAATATTTTCCGGCGCGTCCGGCACAGGCGTATTTAACACGCGCACATTATCGGTTGCAAAAATACCCTGGCGTTCACCCGGCAAAATTGGGTCATGTTTATCACACGCACAAAGCGCGACCGCGCAAAGGGCAAAAATTGCAACCTTTTTCATATTTATTTCCTATTTCAATGTTTCCGCATCCGCGCGAATAACCGCCGGCGCGTTTTTATCATTTAATATTTTTTCAATCCATTTATTCGCATTCGCATGGTCACCCGTCGAAACATATTTTTGCGCGATGGTAAGCAACGCGGTGTAATAAAACGGCGAATCCGGCGTATCAAGTGGCGCCAAGTATTCCGCAACGGCGTTCGCATCCATTTCATCGCCACGCAGTGCAATTATATGCAACCGCGCAAGGTCGCGAAATTCCGGCGTTTTGCCATTTGCAACCAATTCTTCAAGTTTCGCGATATCTTTGTCCAAAACATACGCTTGGAACAACGCAAGGTCCGCCGTCGCACCCGATGTATTTTGCGATATGCCAACCAGCGCATTTACATCCGCATTTTCAAGTGCGGTTTCATAGTTTTCCGCCGTTGCCATACGCGCCGCGTTATGCGCACGAATTCCAATCTGAATTCCGGTTACGATAATCATTATGCCAAGTGCCGCCGCAATTAAATAACGACCGTATTTTTTTAGGAACTGTTGTGTTTTTTCATTGTTCACATCTTCCCAGACCTCGCGATACAATGCGTCTTCGGCGTGTTCTTGCAGTGTTTTTTGTGGGGCTTTGACCTTTTTATTTCTTTCCAACATATTTGCCATTTGAAAACTCCTGTGGTTTGGCGTCTTGATAATTTATATTTTATTGCTATACTATAAACATAATGAAAAAACAAATCAAGAGTGCTTTGCCAACAACAACTGGAACGAATTTGGTCGCGCCGGGTGTCGGTGATGACGCGGGTTTTGCGAACTATCTGCGCACAATTGCACAGTTTCCAATACTTTCCGCCGAACAAGAATACGATTATGCGTCCCGATGGGTGCGCGACCACGATAATGATGCGGCGGAAAAATTACTGGTCAGCCATTTGCGACTTGTCGTGTCGGTGGCGTATGACTTTCGGAACTATGGCATTCCGGTCCAAGAATTGGTGGCAAGTGGTAATATGGGATTGATGCAGGCATTACAAAAGTTCGACCCGGAAAAAGGTTTTCGATTTTCCACGTATGCGATGTTTTGGATTCGCGCGGAAATTTATGAAACGATTTTGAATAATTGGTCAATTGTAAAAATCGGAACTTCGGCAAATCAAAAGCGCGTGTTCTTTAACCTTAGCCGCGCAAAGCGGGCATTGGGGATTATGGACGGCAACCTTTCCGAAGACCAAGCAGAACAGATTGCAAATTACCTTAGCGTTCCGGCCGAAGATGTGAAACGTATGTCAACACGAATTGTTGCACGCGATTTGTCATTGAACGCACCGGCACGAAATACTGAACAAGATGGCGCGGATATGCTGTCCAATATGGCGGATGCCGGGGTTGATATTGTTGAAAATGTCGAACGGTCTGAATTTATGCAGCGCGGGGGGGCACTACTTAAAAAACATCTTGCGGATTTACCGGAACGCGACCGCGAAATACTTTGTGCGCGGCGGCTTTCTGAACCGGTGGCGACACTGGATATGTTGGCAAAAAAATACAAGATTTCACGCGAACGCGTGCGACAAATCGAAGAACGCGCGTATAACAAACTGCGCGATGCAATCATAAACGATACGGAAAAAACAGATGACAAATAAATTTATACCTATTTCAATTTTTGCAATTTTGGCGGCGGTTGCACCAAAATGTGGGCACGCATTATATTATCGCGCAGGTGATTTTAATTTCGCGCTAACGGGATATGGCACCGCTGGAATTATCGAGCCCGATTTTAACAAGCCGGATTTCCTTGGTGATTTTCGCGTCCGGGCCCAGGTTACATATGACGCAACACAAAAAAATACTTTTGGTTTGGTATATGCCATTGATGAAATTTCCGTCAATGATGATGAATACTTTGACGAAGCATTTGGTTTTTGGCAATGGCGTGGTGTTGGGCGCATGGAGATAGGTTTAACTGATTCGGTTGCAAATAAATTGGGATTGGGGTTACCAGATGTTGGTGGTTTGCGCCTTAACGATGATTCTTTGATTTATCGAAAAATGGGAACAGATGGTCCGGTTATCGCCGACCCAGAGGTAACATCCGGTTCCGATGCTTTGCGTTTGAATATCGTCGCGGCACATAATCCGAACTTGCAATACGGCGTTTCGGTCGCGGGAATTACCGGTGATTATAATATGGATATTGATGCAGGGATTAAAATAAAACATTCTTCATCAAAAACGAAATATGCTTTTTCACTTGGTGCGTCGTTTATTGATTCGCCCGATAAGTATGAAACGGATAGTTTTAGTCCGCTTGTTACCGCCGATTGGCGTGGCCAGGTTGGAATCGGTGCGAACATACAATATAACAGTTGGGTTTTCGCACTGACCGGGCGCGCGGTGTATGATAAAAATCCGGTTGGAACGGTGTCTGATGGAATTGTTGCGGGAACCGGGCTTAGTTACGATGTGTTGAATTATACATTGTCGTTTTCGTATTTGTTTTCGGAAACAGGCATATGGCACAAATGGGCGCCCGATTATGCCGACCACACAGTTGTCGGGTCATTTAGGTATAAATATAATCACTATGTTGATGTATGGTCGTCCGTTGGTATGTCGCGGGAAAACCCTTTCCTTGCGGCGGGGCTGCGTGCAACATTTTAATTTGAAAGGCCACCAAATGGCGGCCTTTTGTTTTGGACGAAACCGTTTTGTTTATTGCATTTCTTCCAACAACCCTTGGAATCTTTCAACCGTTTCCGGGTCGTTTAACGATGTTGCAATTTGATACGCAGATTCCAAATCGGACCGTGCCGCCGCACTGTTACCAACACTTAAATTCAACGCCGCAGATTTTTCGAAATAATTCATTGCGCGCATAGAAAGGTCTTCTTTTTGCTCTATGGTTGTTGCGCCTTGGATTTGTTCAGAAATCACGCGAATCGCCGATGTATAATCATCAACCGCACCAGTGTAATTGCCAATCGCCGTATATGCTTCGGCGCGTTCCGCATATACAGACGGACTTACGATTCCTTCGGGCCGCGCAAGCGAATTTGTATAATCCGCAATTGCACCTTCCCAATTTTTTTGCCACAAATTCAATTGGCCGCGCTTTGCATACAAATCGCGCATCTGCAAAATGTCGTTCGGATTTGCCGCGTATGTCGCAAGCGCATTGTTTATGTCCGTCATTGCCGAATTAAAATCTTCAAGACGCGTGTTCAACAAAGACCGGTCATAATATGCCACTGAATTTTGTGGGTCCATTTCAATTGCCGTATTAAAATCATTTAACGCCGCGCGATAATCGCCCGCCTGCATATACGCTTCGCCACGCAAAATATAGCCAGACACCATATTTTTATCGGTTGTTATTGCCGATGTTAAATCCGCAATTGCCGCATCCAAATTACCCGCCAAGATTTCGTTTTTACCCTGGTTATAGTAATCATTTGCGCGCATTAAAATTTCTTCGGATATGCCGTTCTTTAATCCGCCACGCGAACTGGATGAAAACTGACTGCGCCCCAGGATGAAAAATGTTGCCGCGATAAAGAATAAGATTATAAACCAATAAACATAAATTGACATCGACCAAGACGATGCACCACCCGCACGATGTGATGTTTTTACATTCACGCCGCGCACCGCGGTCGGCTTAGCTTTCGTGGTTTTTACGGTTTTCTTTTTCATGTGAATTCTCCCTTCCTTATGCATCGATTATAGATAAGTTTTAATAAGTTCGTCAATTGTTTTTTCATCCAATTTAACAATTTTTCCGGTAGGAATATTTTTTACACTTATCGGGCCATACATAATTCGGTGCAATTTGCGAACCGGCAGCCCACAGTATTTTAACACGATGCGGATTTCGTTCTTTTTACCTTCGGTAACAGTAACACGCAATCTTTTGTCGGGCATAACCTTTATTTCCATCGGTCGGTAATGAATACCATCAATGGTTACGCCGCGGCGCGCCTTGTCCAGTTTCGACATATTGTTGCCATCAACATCGACAAGATATACACGCGGAATATTCGCACTTGGTTGGGTCAGTTTTCGCGCAAACAATCCATCGTTTGTTAAAAGCAAAAGTCCACTTGTGTTGAAATCAAGTCGTCCAACATATCGCAAATTACGGTATTCGCGTGGCAAGATATCATAAATAGTATTGCGTCCACGCGGGTCATGTGTTGTGGTTACCGTACCAACCGGTTTGTTAAACGCATAAAGAACCGTATCGGTTCGTGGCTCAACCTTTTTGCCATCAACCAAGATTTCATCCGTATCATCAACAAACATCACCGGCGTTGTTGCGACCATGCCGTTGACGATAACGCGTCCATCGGCAATCATTTGTTCCGCACCGCGGCGCGATGTTATACCACTGTCGGCGATAAATTTTGCGATTCTTATTTTCATTTTCGTATCTTTTCCAGTGCGATGACCGCGGCAACTTCGGCCCGCAGAATTGTTTTCCCAAGTGATACCGGAACCGCACCGGCCGCATCCAATGCCGCAAATTCCGCATCGGAAAAGCCGCCTTCGGGTCCAATTAAAATCGCATTTGCGGTTTCCGGAATTTTAGATTCCGGTTTATCATCGCATGCGAAACGTTCATCCGCAAAGCAAAGCGATGACAAATCAAGGTCACTAAATTTTATCGGCGTGGCAATTTCGGGAACGCTGTTGCAATTCGACTGTTCCGCCGATTCAATCGCGATTTTCCGCATACGCCCCCAATTCACATGATGATTGACCGTTCGTTCGGTAACAACAGGCACAAATTTTTTTATTCCCATTTGTGTCGCCATAGCAATCAGGTCATCAACGCGCTTTATCGGTGCAAAGCAAAGTGTGATATCGGACACAACATCCGCGCGGCCCGTATTCGCACCAACCTTTATCGTTTTTCCGTCCGCCGACAATTCCGCATTAAATTCGCGACCAAAACCGAATACAATGCATTTGTTGGTGCGCATAACGTGCGACAAATAGTGCGACACAGATTTATCCGCCGGGAAAATATCGCCGGAATTGATTTCTTGGTCTATAAAGATGCGCGGAATATTTTTCATATAAAATTCGTTTCCATGCTTTATTGTTTTTGTTTTTTCTGATATAATCATAACACGATGGTTCAAAAGTTCAAGATTTTATCTGCGGGCAAAGACAGCAAGGGTTTGAACATTTTCAAATCCAGCGCATATAAAGAACACGAACAAACCCCAATGGCACAGATTTTCTGGGCTTTGCGGTGGTCGATTGGTGTTTGGTTGATATGCGCGTTGGTGTTTTGCTTTTCGTTTTTGCTTGAACATTTGTGGCGATATGGTTGGTCACCCGCAACCGCAAATTGGATGAAGATTTATGTAATCAATATGTTTCAAAGTGCGGGTCTGTCGGTGATTGCGGAAATTCCATATTGGATTGTGCGGTGTCTTATGCATCCGGATTTTATGTGTGTTGTGCCATTGATTCCGGTGTTGGCATATTACCTGTTGGTCGATGATACATTAAAGGGCGAATTTAACCCGCACGGTAAAGATAAATTTGATAAAAAATCTTCGCGAGAGGCGAACGAGGCCGATGTTAAACAAATGGGACTGTTTAATGGATTTATGATGGTTTTGGGGTATTTCAAAAAGAAACCATTGATGTTACCAAAAACTTTGTCCGTTTTGTGCCTTGCACCCCCGGGGACCGGTAAAACCCAGGGCATCGTGTTGCCTACTATTTTTGAATGTAAAAATGTTTCAATGATTATAAACGACCCAAAGCCGGAATTGGACGGTAGGTCCAGTGGTTATCGTTCTGAAAAAGTTGGCCCGGTGTTTATTATGGATTGGGGTGGCCAAGACGAACCCGAAAAAGGTATTTATTATCCATCGTGGAATCCGCTTTCGCCGGGCCATATACCGTTTAGCATTGAGCAACGCGAATTGTATGTGGACTATATCTGCGATGTGCTTGTTCCCGATGCCACTGGCAGCAGTGCCGACCCACACTGGACACAATCGGGGCGCGCGGGGCTTGCCGGGTTTATTCAATTTATTGTTTCAAAAATTGAACGTGCCAAGGCGGATGATTATTTCTATGGCCGGTTGCAGGCCGGAACATTTGATGCCGAAGATGCGGCGGTTTTATCCGATTACTATTTTTCAATGGTAAATGACCCGAACGCCTTTGCCGCCCAAGGTTTGATAAAGAACGGCGAATTAAACGCAATGAATTATGTACATATTGGTTCGTGGGCCCACATACCGCAAATGTGGTTGGGCAAAGAGGCATCGTTTTCCATGATGCTTGATTGGATTACCGAAGCACAAATTGCCGTTGCGGCCGATTTGGCGGAACGGCAAAAGCAAGGCGACCAAACCGTTATGATGGCGGACCCAATGAAAGATTGGTTGGAAAGTGCCGTTGCGGAATGTCGCGCGTTTGCATATTCAAATCGTGCGGTCGCGGAACTTACGAAACTTGCAAATACGCCGGCGACCGAACGCGGGTCAATTCTTTCAACGATACTTACGGGGCTTGCCATATTCCGCAATGCCGCCGTTCGCAATCGAACGTCACATTCAGATTTTCACTTTGCCGATATGCGCGGGATGATTGACCCACGCGACGGTAAAATGAAGCCAGTTACGGTTTACCTGTCCATCAATATGGTTGATGCCAAGGCGTTGAACCCGATTACCGCGATGTTTATTGAAACTATGTCGAATTTCTTGCTTGCCAATCCGCCGGAACATGTTGGACGCAGTGGCGAAAAAATGGGGCCATATCCAGTGTTATTCTTGCTTGATGAAATGCCAAAAATGCAAAAGATGCAGGCGGTTATCCAAGGGCCCGATGTTGGTCGTGGACAACAGATATCATATTTGTTCATTGGTCAAGATTTACATCAAATAGCGGAAAAATATGGTGCCGATGCATCAAAGACCATTATATCTACAACCGCCGCAAAGGTTGTTTTACGTCAAAATGACCCCGAAACCGCAAGACGTTTTTCGGAAATGATGGGAACAAAAATAACGATGAAAAAAGAAAAAGATCCGGACGGCAAAGAAACAGAAGTGCCCAAAACCGAACCGTTGTTTAGCGAATATGATATTATGAAATTAAAAGACGCCAAAGGCGAAAAGCCGGGCGAAGAGTTGGTGATATATGAAGGTTGGTATCATCGACCAATAAAAGCCGAATTGCGCATGGCTTTTGCAGACCCAAGGTTAGCACCACTTATCAAAATGGGGCGGTCGTCGCCGTTGCCGGAATTCCTTATTCCGATGCACCACGCGATTTTGGAATATAATGGAAACCCGCGCTATTACAATCCGCAAACAAATGAATTGAAAGAATTGGCACCTGTTGTAAAATAGGGATATGTTAAAACTATCACGCTTTTTAATAATCGGAATTTTGCTTTCCGCGTGCAGTGCGACGGTTGAATCGCGTCTTGATTCGGTGCGCGGGAATTATATGACCGCGAACGAAACGCAATTCGACAGTGATGGAAACCTGGATTTGCTTATTCGTGCCGATAAAAAATTTCATGATGGCGATATTGCCGGTGCGGATGCCGCATACGAAGAATTTAACAAAAAGAACCAAGATATCACATCGGGCGACTTTTGGCGCGAAGCCGCAAACTTTGCATTTGGTGCAAACGCAAATGACTATCGTCCGTTTATGATGGATACTTTGTTTGTATCGTATTATCAACTGTGGGCGGCGATTGCGGATGGGCGTTGGAACGATGCGCGCGTTATTATCAATCAATCTTATGCGAAACAGCAAGACATGGCAATCGAATACAAGAAACTGATTGAATCCAACAAAGAACAAATTGCCGAACATGGCGAAACAGCAAAACAAATAGAACGATGGGCGGCATACGGCGATATTATGAATCCGGCGCTGATGTATTTGTCGGGAATATACTTTTTGACCAGTGGTGATTTTGCGGATGCGGAAACTTATTTGGAACGCGCGCATGGCATGGTGCCAAGTAATAAATTTGTTGTGGCCGATTTGAATTTAGCGGAACAAAAAAAGCGTCCGCAAAACACAGTTTGGTTTTTTATTGAAACCGGTTTTGCGCCAAAACTGACTGAACGACGCATTAGTTTACCGTTCTTTGCCGGGAATGCTTTGTCGTGGATTACGGTTGCGACATCGGAACCGATTTTATTGGGCGATGATATAAAGATTGACGGTGCGCAACAAATTGCAAATGTTGATGCAATGTTTATGACCGAATACAACGAATATCATGTGAACGAAGTTCTGCGTGCGATTGTCGCGGCGGCGGGCCGAACAGCGTTGCAAACGACGATGTATAATTCAAATTCTGATGCGGCAATGCTGTTGGGATTAATGTCGCTTGTTTATTCTGAATCAACAACAAATGCCGAAGTGCGCACTTGGGCGACACTGCCGAAAAATATTTCGGTGTTGCGCGTGGCAAATAATAAAAGTGGCTTGATTGATTTGCGCTCGTCTGGTAATGTTGTGGCAAAGGTTGGTGTGCCGACGGATGGAAATTATTTGGTCTATGTCCGCATTGCCGACGGCCGACAAGATATAAAAGTAATGAAAACAAAATAACAAAAAAGGGAGAAACATGAAAAAACTTTTACCGTTTGCGTTGTGTGCCGCGCTGATTGGTTGTGGCGAAGTGCGCGTTGTTGACTTGGACGACACGCGCGAAGTTGAAAATATGCAACATGTGATGGAATTGGAATATCGCGATTGGACACAAACCGCCGAAGATATGACAAAATCAATGCTGGCAAGTGGCGCATTTGCCCGCGTGAAAAATCCAGTGATTGGAATCGGCGAAATTAAAAACGATACTATGCAACGGTTTGATACGGATATTTTGACCAAAAAAATTCGTACAACACTTATAAATTCCGGTCGGGCCCAGGTTTCAACCGCATTTGAAAATAACGATTATGCCGAAGACACATCGACCTATGCGGTGCGCGCGGCGCGTGGCGACGACGAATATGACCAAACAACAATTGTGCAAAAAGGCACATTGGTTGCACCGAACTTGTCGCTTTCGGGAAAGATGATTCAGCGCAATATGAAATTGCAATCGGGTTGGTTTTCTTCGGTTGATACGCGCGTGGAATATTATTTGCAAATGACACTTACCGATATTAAAACCGGCCTTTCGGTGTGGGAAGACGAACGCCCAATTATCAAAGAAGGCGACCATGCCCCAACATGGTAAGTTATGAATTTAATCTTGTGTATTTACCCCGGGCAACCGGGGTATATTTTTTGCATGGAAAATGATAAACTTTATTTTTGGGAATCGATGGTTTTGGGAATGCACGATGCGTTGGTGTCCACATTGGGGCTAATTACAGGTTTGGTCTTTGCGTCCGCGGAACATGATATTGTGGTGCTAACCGGAATTATCGCATCGGTTGCGGCGGGGCTTTCGATGACGGCGTCGGAATACCTGGCCAACCGAGTAATCGGTGATTCGCGCGCCGCCATTTTGCGTGGAATCGCGACGGGCATAACATATGTCTTTACCGCCGGATTTTTACTTGTCCCATTTATGTTTATTTCGAATCCCTTTGTCGCGTTGCTTATGGCGTACATAGTTGCGATATCGGTGATATTTTTCTTTAACTATGTAAAATCAAAACTGTGCCACGATAAATTTTGGCCGCGATTTTTTGAAATGCTGACCATATGCGTACTCGTAACAGTTACCGCATTTTTCATTGGCGAAGGCGCAAAGATATTCTTTGGCGTGGAAATTTGATGCGATATTGGCGACACCTCCCGGCACGCTGTGCCGTACTCCTCTGGCCAGAGGAGAATTTTGCTCTCGTCCTGTTGCGGTCCAAGTTCCTCTCTGGCTAGAGGGGTGGTCGCAGGCCGGGGTGTCGCAACCCAAAATATCATTTTTAATTTTCCAATTTTTATGATATAATCACATTGAATCCAAGAGATTGGGTTCGGGGCTGTCCTATGCCCAGTTTACCCGGTGCGAAAGCATCGTTAAAAGTGATGTTTCGGTGTTTTTGCACCGTTATTGTCCCCATCCCATGGTTGGGGAGCCGTTTGTCGCAAGACGCGGAATCATTGGTGAACTGATTAGGAACTCCCCGACCACCGATTTCTTTGGTGGTTTGTTTTTTATCAACAATGGAGAGGAAAATGAAACCCATAAAACTTATTGCAACGGGAATTTTACTTGGGCAAAGCGCGTTCGGTGTTGTATTTGGCGACGATTTATCCACCCAAATGCAAATTACACGGTCGGCATGTTCGGGTATTTCTGATGCCATGAGCACACTTAAAAGGATGGCGGGGATAAACACCGCGGTTACGGCGGTCGGAACCGTTGCAGGGGGCGTTGCACTTGGTACAGGTATTGCGAAATCAAATACTGACCGGGAACTGGAAGCACTGATTGAAAAAGTCCAAAAATTGATTGATGAAAAATCGAAAATTCCGGTAGAAAAAATTAGTATTGAAAACCGTAACGAATTTGAAACCCAGTTAAATGAGATAAGCGGAAGCATTTCGTCTACGTCAGAAAAAATATCAGAATTAGAACAAAAATCTAAAACCTTGGGTAATATTCGAACCGGAACATTGGCAACAACCGCGGTGGCGGATACGGCCGGAACAATTATCGCCGCCAAAAATCAGGTGGACGATGATTTACAATCGCGCATAGAAAATTGTGTAACCCAAGTAAAAAGATTATCAAGCGTAAAAGCCGCGGCTCAGACCGATAAAAGCGCGGATTCCGCGACTATAACACAGGCAAACACAATTATTCGTGAATGCCGCGATTGGGAATATGTGAATTTGACCGACATAAACAAAAAGGCACGTGGTGCCGCGATATCAAGCGGAACCGGTGCCGCATTGGCGATTGTCGGGACAATAACATCAGCATCCGCCAACACCGATTCAACACGTCAAAACGATAATAAAGAAAAAAGTTTGAACACCGCATCAAATGTTTTGGCGGGTGGCGCAACAGGTGCATCCGCCGTTGCGACCATATTTAACGCAACACAAATAGGAACAATTAAAAAGGCACTTAACATAGCCGAAAAATGCGAGGAGGCGCTTAGATAATATGAAAAAGATATTATTATATGGTTCTATTTTAATTTCTACTTCTGCATTGGCATTAGGTATAGATATAAACACAAAAATAAAGTGGAATTCTGTTGTAGTTGTTGCGGCCGCCCATGATGTGGGTTTAGAGGCGGGAGACTACACGTATTACGAGGTATCATTAACATATTACAGAATACTGGGCGATTTATTGGAACGCGATAAATTCTCGGTTGCTGATGCTGTGTCTGTTTGCAACCAAGAATGCAACAAATCTGCATTTTTGAGAGAAGGGCGCGGTCAAAGCGGTAAAAAATGTCCAGAAATATGTAAAAATTTTGGAAATGCCCTTATAGAAGAAAATAATAAGAAAACAGACAGTGTAGATATGGGACCAATGGACAATACAAGGGCATATAGTCCAGCCGGAAAGGTTTATGATAAAAATAAAAAGTTTTATGCTCTGCAAGATGCCGCCAGTGTACACAATTTGGATTATGATGATGTTGAAAAAGGTCGGTGGAATAGAGAAAAATGTACTTGGAAGTTGTTTGAATTTGATACAAATAAGCAGATAGGTGTATGCGATAATTATGGTGAAGCCAGGTCGAATAATGATTTAGTTGGTGGCGCAGATTTTAAGATTACAGACAAAAGATATAAAGATGCCAAATTCTCGTTGGGTTGTTCTGCCTTTATACGTAATGATTCAGAAGTCATAACTGAAACAGTCTGCACTTTGGATGTAGAAAATGTGCCCGCAAACACCGGAAAATTATATACTGATGATGAGACTTTTTATGCCTTAAAAACCGATAAAGTTTATACTTACAGTCGTTGGGGTTGGCCATGTAGTTTTGCTGTGTTTGACGCAAAAAACGATAAAATGGTTGCAATATGCAATGATGCAACTGGCGGGCTTGATGAAATTGATACGGGGACAGGATATTTTAAAATTATCAATAGTGCATATGAAAAATATGAATTTACAATACGATGCGATTTGCGTAATGGAAAGGAAGCTGGGGATTGTGTTCTTTATGTTGATTTTCCAGGACGCGAAGAGTATTTTGATTTATATGAGGCTGCACAAAAATGCGCGAAAGATTTGGGTGAAGTTAATCTCAATGATGTGATACACGCTATTAAACAGGATGATTTTTATGGTAAAATCCTTTCAGATAGAGAACGCAAAGGATTATCAAAAGTATATGATAATTTGGATTTTGTACACAAATTTGCTAATTATGGTCCGATAAGTTTTGAAATGTATTCTAAATTAAAAACGGATTATGATAAGTATTGTTTAAATTATATTGAAGAAGGGAGACCCTCTTATCAAAATGTGAAGACTTTTATCAGTATGGTAGATAGAAGCTTTTATAAACTTTCAGACTACTTCAAAACACAAAGCGGTAAATTTGCTAAGACACAGGTAGAAAATCTTAGTGCTACAACAAATAAAATTGCGACCGACATTGCCTATGTAACTGGTAATAGTTTCCCCATTATGGATAAAAATAAACTAATAAACAGATTACATTGTTCTGGTGATTGTAATAAGTTTGGACAAGATTATGTAACTTGCACATTAGGAGATCTGAAGGCAATATTTGAATTTGATGATATATGTGACTAGCGTCATAATAGATAAAAACACCAAACCGCCCGCGAAATGCGGGCGGGGCACTAAACACTAACCACTAACACCCGTCACCGCATCCGTCACCGTAAAACGGTGCCGCGATTTTAGGAGGTGCCGCGGCGGGATTAAAACTGTGGATCGTTGTCCAGCATGGCGGAAAAGGTTGCGGTTGCCACACGTTTGCCGTTCACAAACGCGTTTCCAACGAATTTATGCAGTTTCATTTTCGCGCCGACCTCTTCTATCTTTAATTCCAAAACATCACCGGGCGTGACCATTTGTGTGAACTTTGCGTTTTCGATTGTTACGAAATAACCCAAAGCCCGACCACCGTTATTGCCGATTGCGTTCAGGATTGTAAAACACGCGGTTTGCGCCAAGGCCTCTACTATCAAAACGCCGGGCATAATTGACTTTGCCGGAAAATGACCCGCGCACCAAAACTCATCATCACGCACATACTTTATACCGGTCGCGGTTTTATCCGTAAATTCACGAATTTCGTCCACCAGGCGCATATGTCCACGATGCGGAATAACGCGTTCTATACCCGTTGCATCAACCATAATTGTCCCCTTTTTAGTCCTGATTCATGTGTTTTTTCACCCACGCATAGTGGCGCAAGAATTCCGTTCCCGGCATCGCCGGATAGCCCATATGGCGGCCGCCGTCGGGAACATCGCGGAAAACACCGCTGTTTGCGCCGATTTCGGTGTCATTACCGATTTTAACGCCATTTGCGACACCAACATGTCCCGCAAGCAATGCGCGGTCACCAATTTTAACACCGCCGGCGATTCCGACACCGCCCGCCAAGAAACATTCTTTGCCAATGACAACCCCATGCGCGATTTGGCACAGGTTATCAATTTTCGTGCCATCACCAATCATTGTATCAGTAAGCGCGCCGCGGTCGATACAGGAATTTGCCCCCACCGACACGCGGTCACCGATAACCACGCGACCGACATGCGGAATAAAGACATTATGGCCGTCTTGGCGGGTATAGCCGAACCCGTCCTTGCCAATCGATGCGCCGTTGTGAATCACGCAATCCGCACCGATTGTCGCGTTTTCAATATGTGCGCCCGAATGAATAACCGTGCCGCGCCCAATCGTAACATTGCGGCCGATATATGCGTTCGGATAAATCTTTACATCCGGTTCAATGACCGTACCACGTTCAATAACCGCAAAGGGCCCGACATAAACACTGCGCCGATTGCGAAAGAACACACCGCGTTCAACAAACGCGTCGCCCGATACACCGCGCCGCGGCGGTTCGCGATAAACCGCACCAAGAATCTTTACGATTTCGCCACGCGGACTGTGGCACACCAATAATGTCGTGCCGGCGGGCGCGTGCGATGCCATTTCGGGCTGTAATAAAATGACACTTGCGCGGGTATTTTCCAACACCGATACAGGCAAAACCTTGAACGCGTTACTGTTTTGTTCGGTGGAATAAAACGCAATTTGACCAGGGCGCGCATCCGCAATTGGCGCGACGCCGGTTATGATGGTATTTGGGTCGCCACGCAGTTCAATTCCGAACATTTCCGCCAATTCGCCGGCGGTTATCTTGGTCGCGCGTGGCGCCATCAAAGATTTAATTATTTTTAACATGCCACAATTATAATTCAAAAAATATAAAAGAAAAGGGAAAAGAGTGGGTAGTGTAAGTGTTTAGTGTTAGTGGTGGGCAACAAAAACCGCCGAACAATCGGCGGATTTTAGTTTTTTTATTTTATTGACGCGATTGCGAAAACCGACCAAGGAAATCCAACACACTATTTTGTTGCTGTTCCGTTTTTGCATCTTCTGCAGCCTGGCGGACGGCATTTTTCCGCGCAACCCTTTCGTTCCACATATCCCTGTAAAGTTCTTCTGCCACGCCATATTGTAATTCAAATTCTTTACCATTTATATACAGTGTATATCTATCTGGTGCGGGTCTATCACCAACAAGCGACCTCATTGCATGTCTTTCAACATAGAAAATAGGCGTTCCTATTTTAGAATGGACAGATTCTTCGCTTCTATATTCTGCTCTATGTTCTTCCATTTTATTGTTGGGATTTTTCATTATTTTTTTCACATACTCCAAAATCAAATTCCTAAAATCCCATAACGACATCGGTAAGTGAACCTTACGTTCAAGAGGTTCAAATTGCGCCAAAAATGAAAGTATTTCCCCTTGATATTCTGCTTTCTTGGTGTCTTTTTGTAATTGATATGCCGCCAATTCACGGTTTGTTTTTTCCTGTTCCACTTCTTTGTAGAGTTTTTCCGCCACACCGTAACCCAAATCAACTTCTTCGCTGTTGATATACAACGTATATTTGTCTGGTGCCCGACCACCGCCAAACATAAATGTCATTGTTTGTCTGTCAATATTAAAAACCAGTACCCCATTTGAATAAACATACAAGGTGCTTTTATATCGATAGTCACCACCTTCCTTTATTTCGGTGTCATCATCCGACAATATTTCACGCAAACCTGTCAATGTTGCATCTTTGAAATCTTGTTTCGTTAATGGCATATTAAACTCCTTTGCATTTCACGCTGTATATTATACATCAAATTCAGTATGAAATCAAATTCTTATTAGGCAACAAAAAACCGCCGAACAATCGGCGGTTCACTAACACTTATCACTTACACTCTGTGATTAGAAACCTTTTGGTGTGTCCATCTTTACCGATGAAACCTTTTTATCCAATGCGTTGATAACATCCGCCGTGATATCAAGGTTTTCAACATTTGCGCCCGTCCGTGCAAAACGGCCATCAATTACCAAAGACAAATTCTTTTTCGCAATTATTGCTTCGATAATTGGATCAAGGTGTTTTTCTTGGATTTCAACCAACGCCTTTTGGAATGCGGCATCCACAGATTGTGCACGTTCGGTCAAATCGCGTTGCAATTTTGTAACCTTGCCTTGGTATTCAACAACGCGGCGTTGCAACGCTTCCTGGGAAAGGACATCTTGGGATTTTTCGATTTCTTCTTTTTCTTTTTCCAATTCTTTCTGTTCTTTGGTCAATTCATCACGCAGTTTTTCTTCGTATGCTTCGCGTTGTTTGCGTAAATCTTGTAACGCCTTGGCATCTGATTGAATTGCATCCATACGAATCACCGCCATACGCAGGTCGCCACCAGATACGGCCTCACTCGAAATACCGTCAATCGCCGTTTCCGCACTAACCGTTTTACCGGAAAACGCCTTTACCGCAAACAATCCGATAACCGCAACCGCGATTACAATAACCGCCACGATACCAAATTTAACATACTTTTTTGTTGCCGATGCCCCGGCCTGGGTATTTGTTTTCATCATTTTTTCCTTCCTTTTGTTCTGTTGACTGTTCCGACTATAACAACAAAAAATAAAAAAGAAAAGACAATTTTATTATTTTTTACCGAACGGGAGAAATTCTTAATTCTACGCGGCGATTAGCCAATCGGCCCCACTCATCTTGTGCCGCAATCGGGCGCGCCGCACCGCGACCAACAATAAACATACGTGAAGTTTTTATTCCGTGTTGCGTTAAATAAACACCAACCCTTTCCGCCATATCCATCGAGAAAGCGCGCGCCGCATTTGTATCACGCATCGAATCGGTATAGCCCGCAATTTCAATAAATGTTGCATCGTATTTTTTCAATATCTTTGCAATTGTTGATAAATTTTCATCGCCGTCCGCCGATATTTCCGGTGCGTTCAGTTCCATAATTGCGTCACGAACCAATATAACCAAAACATCTGTGCCGGCACGTTGAACCGAAAGCCCAGGTCGGCGCAGCGCATCATAAAGTGCGCTTTCCAATTCAGACATATAGCCAATGCACATTGCCGATTCGTTTTGCGCTTTGTCGCCGTATTCCATCGCAGAATCTTGCGCCACAACTTCGGCAACCGTTTTTCCGCCTGCGCCTTGGAATATAGGTTTCTTGGCGGTTCGCGCGCTTTCGGTCATATCGGTAAAACTTGCACCGTGCAGATACGCGGTCCAAGTTGAACGGTCAGGACTTTTATACGCCGCACATCCCGAAATAAAACACATCAAAAAGATTGCAAATAACGATTCACGCATTTTACATCCCAACAAAAGATATATTATTTTCGGACCCTGGAAAGCAATTCACAATTTCTTCGGCGCGATATCCATTGATGTACATTTCACTTGCCCATGCCGGCATCGCGGCACCAAAGAATTCGCATTCCGCACGCGTCAATCCATAAAGGTTTATCGTAAATGTTATGCGGTCAATTCCGACATCAATTGTCCAACTTTTGCCAATCGGGGCATCGGCGTTCGGCAAAGCGCCCGCCTTTACAAGATAATCAACCGATATGCCGGTATAATCACTGCGCATACCCATAAGCATATTTATATCCTTGGCGACTTCGCGCAATGTTGCGGCGGCGATAGTATTTTTCTGATTCGTGCGCACAGAATTATAAATCGCAACCGCGCCCGCCGTCATAACCGCCGTTATCGCCAACACACCAATAATTTCAATAAGTGAACGTCCAGATTCATTTTTCATTTTTTCCCCTCTACTTTTTTTATTGTTTCGATATACCAACAATTTCCGCACCGTCAAAAAGTGACATCGCATCCGCAACCATTGGGTCAGATTCGACCGCGGCTTTTTCCTGTTCCCCTATGGTTTGATTTTGTTCAGATTTTTCAATTTTTTCAACAACCCAATTTTCGCCGGTTTTATCGTTTAGCCATTGAACCAACTTCTTTTGAAAATCCGCATCGCCCGCGCGGTCAAAATATGATATGTGTGTGCCAGAAAAATCAGAAACCTCTATATTTTTCGTAAAATAAGTATACAACAACATTTCGCGTGCAACTTCCAACGCGTTTGCAAGTTCCGATGCCGAACGAATTTCGATTTTCTTTGGTTTTTCAACAATCGGCGTGGTACGCGGTGCATCCGATTTTTCACTTTTCAAAATGTCCGGCAAAGACGGCATATCCGCAACATGCATTATCCGAATTATCAACATATCAAAACATTGCTTTTGATTCGTTGCCGCCGCCATTTCAGGAACAGACGCGACCAATACCTGCCATATTCGGGAAAGCGTGTTCAATGATACATGTTTATTGATTTCGTTTATGCGTTCGCGTTGGTCCGCGGTGTATGGAACATGATTGCTGTCGCCGGCACGCAGAACGGGATGCATACGCGTTGCCCAATGAACCCATTCCATCATGTCGGTAAGCAACATTGTCAAATCCGCACCGTTGGTATAGATTTCATCGGTCTTGGCAAGTGCCGCCGAAACATTACCCGATAAAATCGTTTGCATAAAGTCCACAACGACGCCGCGGTCCGCGCGCTTTAACATATCCATTACCGATTTTTCATCGACATGACCGCCGGTTTGCGCAATCGCCTGGTCCAAAAGCGAAAGCCCGTCACGCACCGAACCATCCGCCGCCCGCGCAAGTAATTCGTTTGCCGCGTCGCTAAGTTCAACATGTTCTTGGTCCGCAATCCACGCAAAATGTTTTTTAAGCGTATCAACCGGCACACGCACCAAGTCAAACCGTTGGCACCGCGAAAGAATCGTAACCGGAACCTTGCGTATTTCGGTTGTCGCAAGAATAAAGATAACATGCGCCGGTGGTTCTTCCAATGTTTTAAGTAACGCGTTAAACGCACTTGACGACAGCATATGGACTTCGTCGATTATATAAACTTTGTACCGGCCGTTTGTTGGGCGATACTGCGCCGCATCCAAAATTTCGCGCATATTATCAACACCCGTATGCGACGCCGCATCAATTTCCAAAACATCAATATGTTGCCCCGCCGCAATTGCGCGACAATTTTCGCATTTTCCGCATGGCGTCGCCGTTGGCCCATCGGACGACAGGCAATTTAATGCCTTGGCCAGAATACGCGCGGTACTGGTCTTTCCGGTTCCACGAATTCCGGTAAAAATATACGCGTGCGCGATGCGTCCCGTTTTAATGGCGGTGGTAAGTGTTTTAACCAAAACATCTTGGCCAATAAGGGATTCGAAATCTTGACTGCGGTATTTGCGCGCTAAAACTGTATAACTGGTATCCATGCGGTCTTTCCTTTGCGCCAAGCATAGCAAATGTTTATAAAAATTCAAGTGTTAGTGATAAGTGTTGGTGGTTAGTGGGCGACGTCCAGTGTTTTTTATCGTCATACCGGCGAAGGCCGGTATCTCCGCGGGCTTGCAGAGAGCAAGTTCCCCTCCTGTGGAGGGGTGCCCGAAGGGCGGGGTGGTTAGAGAATACGAAACAAATAACGAATGCTCTAACCACCTCCCCCTTCGGGTACTCCTCCAATGGAGGAGAACTCGCCCCGCGCCATTTAAATCAATTTTAATTTACTGATTCTGTTCCGATTGATTTTGAGGAATGTAAACACTGGTGTTATATGTCGTGTCCAGCCAATCTTCTTCCACCGGTGTTTCAAGTGGGTAATAAACGGTCACAGGCGTTCCGTTTGCATATTGTTCGGCAAAGTATTGTTTGAGTAATGTAGCACCACTATCGCCTGAAACCATATCGTTATATTTTATAATTATAGTTTGTGACGTAGCAGAAAAACGAGAAATTGTTTTATCTGGTATCCCATACCCATAAGCAGTCGCTTTATTGAAATGCGTTGAAATTGGGAAAGCCCCAAGTTTTGCCTCTGGAACGGGTAAATAACATCCTTGCCCCGATGAATTAGCACCATAATTCCAGTTTTCCGTCCCATTAAGCACCTTTACCCCGACATTCCGTGTAATCTTATGTGTTGTTGCGTCGTATGAATCCGCATAGTCACCAACACGGCGTAATATCATGTTTCCCTGCCTATAAAACACCGGATAAATTGGGTTTGTTGGCGTTGGCGTTCCGTCTTGGTAGCCGGTCCCAACCGCCGAAACATATGATTCTTGTGTTGTGTTACTGGATGTATTATCCACACTCCACAACCAACATTCACCGGTGGTGGCGTAACCCGCACATACGAACTCGTTATCAAGTCCGTTTTTTAATGCCGCGTTAAATGTCCCCGCATCTATTAAACTATCTGTTTGCGATGCATATGTGCCGGTATCCTGATATATTCCTTTTTCGCCAATCTGACCCGCGGTACCAGTATAGGTTAAAACTTTGTTCGTATTCTTTGCCGGAATCTCATCTTGTTTTGTTGCTAACTTTGTATTCACACCACCAACCATCGGTAATGATGTATCACTGGTACTGTTTCCCAATGTTCCTGTCACCGTTGTT
>JAFZXK010000020.1 GCA_017616785.1 Alphaproteobacteria bacterium | reverse complement strand
TTTCTTTTTGCCGTAAGTCCACCAATAAGTGAATCCGCAGACAACAAAGTAACCGGAACGCCATCTTGAACCAACTGTTTTACGACATACTTTGCCAAAGTGGATTTGCCCGCGCGCGGAACGCCAAGTATAATTAAACTCTTCATTTTTAATCCTGGGGTTATGAATAAAATCATAGATTAAAAAAAATCGGTTGTAAATTCATAAATTTGTTCAATAATAATCGGTATGGCTGATGGTTGGGTTATTTTGGACAAAGAATCAGGCGTTTTTTCAAAAACCGCGGCTATGCGTGCGGCAAAAATCTTTGGCACAAAGAAAAACGGGCATATCGGAACATTGGACCCGATGGCGTCCGGTGTTTTACCGGTGGCGATTGGAAACGCAACGAAAATGGTGCCTTTTATCGAAGAATTTTGCGACCGGACCAAGGAATATCTGTTCAATGTGCAATTTGGTTTTGAAACGGATACACTTGATGCGACCGGTACGGTGGTTACGCGCACAGACATTGTTCCGGATGAATCTGCGGTGCGTGGCGTTTTACAGAAATTTATCGGCCGCACCTGTCAAATTCCACCGGTGTATAGTGCCGTTCACATTTCTGGGGTTCGCGCATACGAATTGGCGCGTGCGGGCAAAACGCCCGAAATTCCGGCGCGAACGGTTGAAATTTATGAATTAGAATTGACCGGTGTCGATGGCGAAAATTGGAATTTTCGTATGCAATGCGCGCCCGGTACATATGTACGCAGTGTCGCCCGCGACATCGCACATGCGTGTGGCACCGTTGCAACGGTCGGTATGATACGCCGCACAAAGACAAGTGGTTTTTCAATAAAAAACGCGGTTAAACTTGATTTCTTGGAAAATTTGTTTAATAATGGTGGCGATGTCGGCAAATGCCTGATGTCGGTGGATTCAATGCTGGGGGGCATTCCGGTTTTGAATCTTGAACGGAAAAACTGTCGTTTATACAAAAACGGTGGTTTTATAAATGTAACGGCCGCAAACGGCACATATCGTGTTTATTCTGATGGCAAGTTTATTGGAATTGGCACGGTTGAATCAAATCTGTTGCGTCCAAAGCGAACAATTTAAAATAAAAAGGAAAAAACAATGTCCATAACGAAAACAAAGAAAACAGAAATCATAAAAGCATTTAAAACAAGTGACAAGGACAACGGTGGTTCTGTGGAATCCCAGGTTGCGGTTCTTACCGAACGTATTCGCAATTTGACGGAACACATGAAAACAAATCACAAAGACGAACATTCGAAAAGTGGTTTGCTGCGCATGGTGAATCGTCGTAAGAAATTACTTGCCTATATCAAAAAGCACAGTCCTGAAAAATACGAAGAACTTATCAAAAAATTGGGCTTGCGTAAATAATAAATCCCCTTCGCTGGCGAAGGGGTGCTGGGTAGCACCCGGCGGGGTAGTGGTTTTCGGGGCGGTTCATCCGCCCCATATTATATTTGCCCATACCCCGTCCGCGTCGCGTCCACCCCTTTCCCCGGGAAAGGGGATTTTTAGTCGTCTGGGAAAATCCAAAGCCAACAATAATCTTCATCGCCAGGGTGCGTGCCATCATGCGCAGGCTGACCCGCGGCGGCGGGTTCATAACCACCACATTCTTTTTTCTTTTGACGGGTGCCAACGGCGGTAATGGTTGCAATGTTATTTGCGTTATTCAACACGCCATTGGTGTATGTGACGGTTCCGGTCATTGCCGTTTCGGTGAATTCTTGGACGCCGGTGGTTGCGTTTGTGCCATTATATGTCACAACCGTTCCCGTTGTCCCGGTGGGCAACGCGTTGTTTGTAATCTTGGAATCTAGTTCACTATACACATCCTTTAATAATTCCAACGACACAAGGGCGTTTTTGATATAGTTTTGATTTGTAGTTGCGGTGTCACCGGTTCCACCAAAGTTTGATGTTTGAAATTGTTCCACTGTCTTTGTGCCATTAACATAAAGTATTGTGTTATCCGCACCGGATTTTAATGTAAGTGGTTCGTTCCCGCTCGCGGCGATATAGCGAGTGCCGACAACTCCCGATGTGTTGGTTAAATCAATTGTTTGACCGCCTTTAGGGGCCATTTGTGTTGAATATGTTGTGCTTGTCCATTTTGGCTGAATTTTGGTTTGTTTTGTAAAAAGGGCGGCCGCTATATACCTTGCGGGGACAAGGCTGTTTTCTGCGATTTCGGTGGACACCTCTGTCATGTCTTCGTCATCTAATGTTCCATTATAGCCTGTGCTTAAATGCCTGGTATTTTCATTATATCTTTGTAGTACAGCCCTAAATGGGTCCGTGTCGTTTGCAGACTCCTCCACCGTTCCGGCACCAAGTATCCACCGTTCTTGAACGTCGCCGGTGGTGGAATCGTATGTGACGACACTGTTGTTTGCACCGTACGTTCCCGCCGGAATTTTATCTTGTTTTGTATCAACATATGCCTTACTTGCGACGGTTTTTTGTGCGGCCGGATCCGGGTCGGTTGCGAATGCCGGAATAGTGATGATCAGCGACAAAAGAACAAGCACCTTTGTCATGGCGGGCTTGGTCCGCCATAGGGTTGTTTTTATTGTCATTCCGGGCTTGGTCCGGAACCCTATTGCGGCTCGGGGGCCGCAATGACAAAAAGATT
>JAFZXK010000019.1 GCA_017616785.1 Alphaproteobacteria bacterium | reverse complement strand
GAGTTTAATTATACTTGGCGTTCCGCGCGCGGGCAAATCCACTTTGGCAAAGTATGTCGTAAAACAGTTGGTTCAAGATGGCGTTCCGGTTACTTTGTTGTCTGCGGATTCACTTATTGGTGGACTTACGGCAAAAAGAAACAGTTTAATGTGGCGCTGTTTTGTGCGTCCCCTGCGCCATATTTTTCCATTCTTGCGCAGGCAAAGTAAAATTTCACTGCATCGCGATTTATGTCGGTTTATAAAGCGATTCTTTGAAGAAACTTCGTCTGATTTTCCGGTCATATTCGAAGGTGCATATATTACCCCGGCCCAGGCAGAACATATTTTCGACCCCGAAAAATGTAAAATCGTTGTCGTTGGATACCCAAATGCCAATGTACAAGAAAAAATCGCAGATATTAAAAAGTTCGATAATAAATCCCCCATAAGTCGGTTGAACGAAGAACAAATGAAAACACGAATTTCAAACCTTGTGAATCTTAGCAGACAATATCAAGCGGAATCAAAAAATAAATTCGTTTTCTTGGACACATCCAAGGAATATCATAAAACTCTTTCTGATTTTGCCGAAAATATATCTGAATTTTTGAAAGAATAGTTACATTATTCAAACAAAGACAGCTGCGGATGTTTTTGATCGGGCGAATGCACCGTTGGCGCACCGGGTTTTGTTTTAATCGGCGCAACCTGGGTCGGATGCGGTGCGCCCTGCTCCAGCCCCGAAAGAACACTTTCCGCACGCGCAACCACCGATTCCGGCATGCCCGCCATTTTTGCAACATGAATACCATACGAACGACTTGCCACGCCCGGAACTATGCGGTGCATAAAGACAATTTCATTATTATGTTCACGAACATCGATGGTTAGGCATGAAACATTTTCTAATTCGCCGCCGTTCGACGCAACCCGCGCGGTCAATTCGTGATAGTGCGTTGCAAACAATGTGCGCGCATGCAAGGTGTTCAGGTATTCCAGGACCGCCTGGGCAATAGCCATACCGTCGTATGTTGCGGTGCCACGACCGATTTCGTCAAAGATTATAAACGAACGCGGTGTTGCCCGTCGTAATATGTTCGCGGTTTCGCCCATTTCAACCATAAATGTCGATTGGCCGGCCGCCAAATTGTCTGATGCGCCAACGCGACTAAATAATTGGTCGCAAATACCAATCTTTGCACGCGACGCCGGAACAAAAGACCCCATGTGCGCCAACACAACAAGAAGCGCGTTTTGCCGCAAATATGTTGACTTTCCCGCCATATTCGGCCCAGTAAGCAATGCAACCGATTGTTCGTTCAGATTACAATCATTTTTCACAAAATTATTTCCATGTTCACGCAGTGCGCTTTCAATCACCGGGTGCCGGCCGCCGACGATTTCAAATTCGTTTCCGTTCGTCATTTCCGGACGCGTCCATTCCCATTCGGTTGCGCAATTGGCCAATGTCGACCACACGTCCAGGTCCGCGAACACATCCGCCGCCGCCAAGATATCATCCGAAACGGCGCGAATTTCTTCGATAAGTTTATCGATTAACGCCGCCTCTATGGCCGCGGCCTTGTCGGTTGCGGAACGAATATCGTTATCCAATTCCACAAGACGCGCTGTGGTGAACCGCACATTTCCAACCAAAGTTTGACGATGTATAAATCCGGATTCGGGTTGCATAAGTGGTGTTGCCTTGGCGGACGGAACCTCTATGAAATATCCGATAACATTGTTGAATTTTATCTTTAATGTATTTATTCCGGTTTTTGTGGCGTATTCGGCCTGCATCGCGGCGATGGTTTCCTGGGCCCCATGTGACAAGCGTCGCATATTATCAAGTGCCATATCAAACCCATCACGCACCACACCACCATCACGGAAAAATGTTGGCAAATCATCCACCAATGCCGACCGCAGGCGCAGCGCCAATTCGTCATGCGAACGAATACCCGCCGTTCGCGCGGCAAGCCCCGCATCAAGACGCGTTCCAATCATTTTAAGGTTTGGAATTTCAATCAAAAAATCGCAAACATGTCGCATATCGCGCGGTGTGCCACGCCCGGCCATCAAACGCGACAGCGACCGCCCTACATCCGGCACATGCGACAATGCACCGCAAACCATCGCACGCACATCAGAATTCAAAACCATGTGTTCAATGTGGTCGCCACGATTGCGAATTTCCACCAAATCCGCCGACAGATTGCGCAAATATGCGCGCATTTTTCGCCCGCCCGCCGCGGTTTTCGTATTGTCCAAAACATCCAACAAACAACGACCGCCTTCATTTATCGCGGAATCAATTTCCAAACTTTTCCATGTTGCGGAATCGACCAACAATTGTGCGCCGGCATTGAATTTATAAGGCGCACGAAAGGTAAGCGCCGCACCGCGTTGCGTATTAAATAAATATGCGGCCAAGAGGCCAATCGCGACATTTTCACGCGCGTCGTCCGCACGCACGCCCGAAAAGACCGCGTCAATAATCGTATCTATATCACCGCGGCGATAGATTTTATCAAACACCGGCGTTGATTTGAACATGTCGCGAATATGCAGAACCGTATCTTGTTCCGCGTCCGACGCCGGATATATAATTTCCGCCGGCGAAATACGAACCAAATCATCAATTACATCATTTGTGCGACCAACAAAGAATTCCCCGGTTGAAATATCACAACCCGCAAAATCGAAAGAATCGCCATTTATGCGCACAATCGCGACCAAAAAATTTGCACTTTTCGGCGACAATAAATTTTCATCGGTAAGTGTTCCGGGTGTTAAAACGCGCGTGATTTTTCGTTCAATAAACTTATGCCCGCGTTCTTTGGCCTGGGCCGGGGTTTCCATTTGTTCAACCAACGCCAATTTGTACCCCGCCCTGACAAGCCGACCAAAATAAGTTTCCGCCGCATGCCACGGAATTCCACACATTGGTATATCTTCGCCGTCCGCGTCCGTCCCGCGCGAAGTTAAAACCAGTCCCAACTTTGCACTTATCGTTTTTGCATCGTCAAAGAAAGATTCATAAAAATCGCCAAGCCGAAACATAAGCAATGCATCGGGATTTTCGCCTTTGAAATCCACATATTGTTGCATTACCGGGGTTAGTTTACTTTTATCGGCCATCGCCAAATCCGTTATTCATTCGGGCTTGTAATTTTAAGGGTTTCAATCTTTAATTCGGCCTCTTTTAGCAACTGTTCGCAATACGCCTTTAACTTTATGCCTTGCTCGTACGCGGCAACCGAATCCGCCAACGGCATTTCGCCCGATTCCATTTTCTTTACCAATTCGGTAAGTTGTTTATATGCCTCTTCAAATGTAAGTTTATCTGTTTCCATATTCAAAACCTCTTAAAGAACAGTCGAAAGATACAAAATAAAAATTCGATATTCCACAAAAAAGTGCGAGTGTAAGTGTTAGTGGAAAGTGTCGGTAAAAAAATTAAACATCACTAACACTGGCCACCTGCACTAATCACTAAAAATCCGCCGGTTGGCGGACTTTTTTATTTCACTGGTTTCGCAGGGGCAATAACAATTGACTTGGTTCGTTCGTCGGGTTTTGAACGGCTTTCCAGTGTTCCGCGATCGCCAATCAATTCCACCACATGTTCGAACAGCGCCGGCACAGAATCGCGCCCGATCGCCAACACACGACGATTACCGCGTGTCATAACCGATATTTTAACCTTGTCACCGTCATCCAAAAATTCAAGAACTTTACGCAATTTGATTTGTAAATCGTTTTCTTCGATAAAAGGTTTTATCCAAACCTCTTTCATCTCGGTGATTTTTTGTTTTTTCTTGGCTTCGGACGCACGTTTTTTCTGTTCGTATTTATATTTTCCAAAGTCCATTATCTTTACGACCGGCGGCACCGAACTCGCATTTAATTCCACCAAATCAAATCCGGCATCCATTGCCATCTGTAACGCGGCGGACGTAGGCATAACGCCCATGTTTTGGCCATTATTATCGATAACCTGAACAGATTTTGCGATTATTTTATTGTTTATGCGCGGTCCCATGTCGCGCCGATTATCACGATTATTTTGCGGTTTAATTGTTAGCTCCTTTGAAACTGTTATGCGCCAAGTATACACGATTTTACAGATTTTTCAACAAATTTTGCACATTCCCCTTTCCCCAGGAAAGTGGTGCCAGATAGCACCTGGCGGGGTATGGGAAATTCCCTTTCCTTGGGTCCCGAAAAATGCTGCGCATTTTTTGGGTGGTTCACCGGAAAAAAGTGAGGAATCTGCCACTACCCCCCGACGGTCCCGTCGGACCCCTTCGCCAGCGAAGGGGATTTTAATTTTTGCAACACGGCCGCACAGTGTCGCGGTGCGACATGTATCAAGAGATAATACAAAGATACCGCCTTTCGGCGGTATGTCACGATTATTCCGCAATGCTCCAAAGCCAACAATGTTCGTCGGTGTGGGTATCGCTGTCCCAACCGGCACAGGTCATTTTTTTCTGACGCGTGTCAACGGCGGCAATGGTTGCAATGTTTGTTCCATTGCTAAGCGCACCGGTCTGTGAATCATATGTCGCCGCATTTGCGGTCGCCACCGAACCAACCTGTCCGAGGGTGCCAGTGTATGTGACAACATTACCAGCCGTCCCTGCCGAGATTCGGTCCTGTTTATACGAAAGGGCAGATGCTACATACTTTGCTGGAATAAGGCTGTTTTCTGCCATATCTCTGGTTACTACTGTACCATCGTCTAACTCTCCGAAGCTACTCCCTGTTAAATGTCCTGTTGACTGATCAAAACGCCTCAACACGCTATTGTAAAAAGCGGCACCAGATTGCGGATCGGTTTCGTCCATTGTTCCAGCACCAAGTATCCACCGTTCTTGAACCTCACCGGTGGTGGAATCGTATGTGACGACACTGCTGTTTGCGCCGTATGATCCCGCTGGGATTTTATCTTGCTTTGTATCCACATATGCCTTGGATGCGACGGTTTTTTGTGCGGCCGGGTCCGGGTCGGTTGCGAATGCCGGAATAGTGATGATCAGCGACAAAAGAACAAGTACCTTTGTCGTGGTGGCCCTGGTCTTCGCCGGGATTACAATACCTTTTGTCATTCCGGGCTTGACCCGGAATAGGGTGTTTTCCACTTCCCCTATTGCGGCTCGGGGGCCGCAATGACAAAAAGGTTGTTGTTCACCGTGGCAAAAAATATCAAAAAATCTGTGTTTTTTCATTGTGTTCCCTCTTTTATTTGCATACAAATCTGTTGCCTAAAGTGTATCAAAAACCAAGGTTTTTAGTCAACCACTTTTTACAAAAAATCAAAATTTTTTTTTCATAGTAAAAACAATATGTAATGCAATTTGCGATTTTGCCGAAAAACGGTCTAAAAAAAACCTTGGTTTTTTTATACCACCCCTAAACACAAAAAACCGCAGATTTCCGGGGGGATATGACGGTGTTTTGGAATAATCTAACTATCCTGTTTTAATTTTTGCAGCACCGCCCAAACATCTTGCTTTGCGGCGGTTTTCAGTATCAAATAATTTGGATGATAAATTGAAAACACGCG
Organism: Alphaproteobacteria bacterium; assembly: GCA_017616785.1. GTDB lineage: Bacteria > Pseudomonadota > Alphaproteobacteria > Rs-D84 > Rs-D84 > Enterousia. The sequence goes on along the minus strand of JAFZXK010000019.1, from coordinate 69,418 downwards.
AATACCACTCGGCAAAGTTGTTTCGGCACCGTGATTACGCATTAAATCCACGCCCGCGATTTCCGCCGCCGCCAGTGTGCCAAGCGTTATAATTATTCGTGGTTCAATTAATTCTAGCAACCGGTTCACAAACGGCCGCGCCAAATCAAGTTCTGTGCGCGACGGCGTGCGCCCCCCCGGGGTTCGCCAAAACAAAATCGGCGAAATTGAAACACTGTCGCGCGACATTCCAATTGCCCCCATCATTTTATCAAACAGTTCGCCCGCCGCACCCGACAAAACGCGCCCAGTGGCGTCATCCTCGCTTGATGGGATATCAGTAATAACCAAAACGCCGTTCGGATTCGGTGCGATATGCGGAACAACAACATTTGACACGCCCGCGCGCAGTGGATGATTGAATTCATATATCATACGATTCAAAACCGCGGTTGTTGTCGGTCTTTCCGCCATTGCCTTTGCCGTTTCAATTGATACAGTTGATACCGGTGATATCGGTGGCACAACATTCGAAACCGTTCGCACGCGCGGCGCGCGCGGCTCAGATTCAACCACAAACCCGACCGTTTCGTCCGAAAGTTCCCAACGAACCCCCGCCATAACTAAATCACGCAGCAAATCATTATTCATCGATGTTGTTCCTTGTTTTTATTGATGTTGATTATTTATTACGACACCCCGCCCCGCTTTCGCTACGCTACAGCGAGGGCACCCCTCTAGGACATCACCCGCGAAAAACGTTGCACGTTTTTCGCGGGGCCCGATTGAGGGGAACTTTTGCATCATACCGGCACGAACCAAGTTCTCCTCTGGCCAGAGGAGTACGGTGCGAAGCACCGGGAGGTGTCGTTCCTCGCCTTGTTGTGGCAATTACGTGGATTTTTTTCATATTTTATCTGTCCTTTTTAATTCTGCTTGATTTTATAATCGTTTTCGTATACACTATAACATGAGCAACATAAACTCAAGGGAGTATTTTCATGAAAATAAAAAACTTTGCTTTATTGGCTGGCGCGGCTGGGCTTCTGGCGGCGTGCGGTGGTTCGACTGTTGTTGAACCGGAATCAATCGAAAACCAGCGCGTTTTCTTTGCGTTTAACTCTTCGGAAATTTCCGATGCGGCGCATGATAACTTGCTGGGTCAGGCGGCATACCTGAAATCTCACGATGATGTAAAGGTTCAAATTGCCGGTAACTGCGACGAACGCGGTTCAACGGAATATAACCTTGCACTGGGTGCACGTCGTGCGAACGCCGCAAAGCGCGTTATCGTGAACGAAGGCGTTGATGCAAAACGCATCTCTACCATTTCTTATGGTAAAGAACGCCCATTGGTCAAGGGAACTGGCGAAAAGGTTTGGAAATTTAACCGCAACGCCACAACGACCGTTAAATAATATAAACGCCCGTTTGGGCGTTTTTTTGTACACCGGTGATTGCCGGTGTTTTTTTGCCGTCATCCCGCGGAAACGCGGGATCTAGTGGTTTCAACCTGTGACGACGGGATACCGCCTTTTGGCGGTATAACTTGGATTCAACATTCAAAATGTTGCATTTGGCCAGATTGTGTGGTATAATTATGGCGGTATTTAGGTGCGAGACACACAATTTTTTATATAAATTGTTCTTAAACTCCAACCTATAAATTCAATAACAAAAGGATTGTGAAATGTCTTTCTATACTGATTGGTATGAATATGACTATAAAATGCATTATAATAAAGAAAAGGTTATAAAAGAATTGGAAAAATTACCGGAATTGATGCATAAAGACACAAACATAGATAGACCATATGATTCCGATATTGGGGTTATGCTTTACGGGTTGCGGGAAGTTTATGATGAGTATAAACCCAATTATGTTGTTGCGCGTTCCATAGCGGTTATATTGAAGAAATTATATGATTTAGCCAAAACGAGAGAACAATACGCCAGGGCGTTAAACGCAAATTTTTCTAATTATTTGGAACTGGCCTTGTCCGTACTCGGAAATACATCTAAAATCTTATTCGACATAAAAAAATACGGGGAAGCACTCCAACAGAATAAAGTTGGACTTCATGCGGCTCACAATCTTCTTAATATATTAAACATAAAAAATCTTATGACCGGCGGTTGGAATACAGAATACAGCCTGTATGCTATGCTCGCAATAATTAACAGTAACGATGGCATAAACACTTTTGGTGAAAGCGTATTGGATATATTTGAAATGCTTTCTGAGTGCAATTTTGCAGCGTTAAATAAAGAAATTGGTATGCAGAACGGTGGAAATTATGACATTATCATTCGACTTATTTACCAAATGATGAACACTGTCTTAGAAGCCCGACCTTACACAGTTTCACGTATAAAAAGGCAAAAAAGAAGATTAGACGAAGTAAATGGGTTATCAAATGCATTGGCAGAAGCGTTGCGAGAAGAAAAAGAAAGTGGCTTAGGACTGATAGATTTCTTTAGAGACAGTCTTAAACTTGAACAAAATATAGAGCGATTTGAACGAGCGATGCAAATAAAACAGATGCAACATGGTGGTCGTCAATAAAATTCTTGCACTGGCGATTGCCGGTGTTTTTTTACTAACCACTATCCACTAACACTGACCACTTTTGTCAACTTTCCCGGCTTTTTTGATAATTTTATGCGATTCGGCCGGCAATTTTATCTATTATTTCGTTCAACTGGGGGCGTGAGTTAAATGAAATTGTTATCACACCCGCGCCACCACGACGTTCGGTAATTTTAACCGTGGCGGATAATGCGCGCCCTGCCCTTTGCGTCAATTCTTTGACGGTCTTTGCGTCCATAGTTTTGTTTGTAAATTTGCGGTTTTTGTCGGAACGCGCCGCGTTTTTCATACGTTTTTCGGTGTCCGCGACCGATAACTTTTGCGCGATAATTTCACGCGCCATTTTTTCCGGATCTTCGGCAACGGTAATTGCACGCGCGTGCGATGCGGAAAGTGCGCCCTGCTCTACCATTTTCTTGACCGACGCGGGCAACCCATTCAAACGCACCAAATTCCGGATGTAACTTTCGGATTTTCCAATTAAATGCGACACATCCGCCATGCTGTATTCGCACTTATTCATCAGATTTACATACGCCGCGGCCTCCTCTATCGGGTTCAGGTTTTCGCGTTGCACATTTTCAATTAGCGCAATTTCCATGGCGTTATTGTCCGCCAAATTCTTTACCAACGCCGGAATTTCCGCCAGTCCCGCCATTTTACTTGCGCGATAACGCCGTTCACCCGCCACAATTTCATACAAATATGGCCGATTTTTCACCGAGCGCAGCAAAATTGGTTGTAGTATGCCCTTCTCTTTTATAGACGCCGCCAAATCTGCCAAATCTTCGGGTGTAAAGGTTTTGCGCGGCTGGTCCGGATTCACGCCGATTTGCGCAATTGGTATTTGGCGAACGACGACGCGTTCGGTACCACTAAGAATCGATATTTCCGGCACGTTGCCCATTTCACTTTGTAAATCCATCAAATTCCGTCCAAGGCCAAATTTTCCCATATTATTCCCCCTTTTCTATTTTTTGAATAACCTCGGTCGCAAAGCGCAAATACGCCTGGGCACCGTTGGAATTAAAATCGTAAAACAATGCCGGCTTGCCGTGGCTTGGCGCCTCTGCTACGCGGACATTGCGCGGAACAACCGTTTTGAACACCAAATCGCCAAAGGTTTCACGAACATTATCTTCGACATCGCGCGTCATACCGTAACGCCGGTCGTACATGGTCAACAAAACACCCAAAACATCCAATTCCGGGTTCCATTTTTGTTGAATCCCTTTGATTGTATTTATAAGGTGCAAAACCCCCTCCAACGCGAAAAATTCGCATTGCAGCGGTATAATAACATGATTTGCGGTCGTTAGCGCGTTTAACGTTATATAACCCAAATTCGGTGGACAATCTAGCAATATGTAATCATAATGTTCCATAATCGGCCGCAACGCATCGCGCAGGCGATATTCCTTGTTTTCCATATCCAGCAATTCAACCTCTGCGCCGGCAAGCGCCTGGGTCGAAGGCAATATATGCATTCCCGGAACCGCGGTTGAAAGTATATTTTCCGCCGCACTTGATAGTCCCATAATAACATCGTAAACACTTTGCGAATGCGAAGAACGCACAAATCCAAGACCAGTTCCGGCGTTACCTTGGGAATCCAAATCTATCAACAAAACGCGTTTTTTAATTGCCGCAAGCGACGCCCCAAGATTTATCGCCGTTGTGGTTTTTCCAACACCACCCTTTTGATTTGCAAACGCAATTATTTCCGTCATATTCACACCTTTCCTTTTTCATTTGCAAGCATACATTTGAAACTCGACGCGGTCAAGAAATAAAATTAAAAAATAAAAATATACTAAAATCAACAAATTATGCGTTATTTCATATGAAATTTTGCACACAATATAAAAACACCGTAAAAACAACAAGTTGTTTTTTATTTCATATGAAATTACCGACCGAATCGCGCAATTATTATAAATCCATCGCCGGTTTTTGATGGAACAAGTTCGTAATCAAACCGATATTTCTTTTTCGCGTCAGCAATTTCGCGTTCAATCTCCCGGCCTTTTAGCAAAAAAAGCCGGCAATTTATTCCGCGAACATAGTCCAAAATCTTCACAAGTGGTGCAAAAGCGCGTGCGGTTATAACAAATTTCCCGGCTTTTTTAATATTTTTATTCAAAAAAGCCGGGAAAAAGTTTTCAACACGTCCGTGATAAATTGTTAAATTCGAAAGTTCAAGTTTTTCTTTTAATTCATTTAGAAAAGAAACTTTTTTGCCAATCGATTCGATACAGGTTACGTTCCAACCCAAAATTGCCAAAACAACACCCGGAAAGCCCGCACCCGATCCCAAATCAATAATATCAACATCGTGTGGCAAAACATCCGCCAATTGCGCGGAATCCGCAAAGTGTCGGTTTTCAAGGTCATTTAGCGTGCTTGGCGCCACAAGATTCATCCGCCGCGACCAATCGCGCAAAATTTCAGCATAAAGTGCAAATTTTTCTTTACTATTCATATTATTATTGTAGCATATTTTCACAAATGGCAAAATTAAAAACGATATTTTTTACAGGTTTATTTGTTGTGGTCGGTGTTTTGGCCTATATTACATCATCGCGTATGTTTTTTGTCGAAAAAACACAGGAATCCGGCGAATTACAACCGACAAAATACGGCGATTTTTTGGCGGCCCAGCATGCGGTCTATGCGAACGATTTCGACAAGGCGAACGAATTTGCCACGACATTTGCCGATGTTGGATATGATGTTACAAAAGATACCCACGCATTGATTGAATTTCTTGCCGGGCATATTCCAACAAATGTTGAATCTTTGGCGAACGAGCAAACAATTGCATCGCGCATGATGTACGATGCATATTTGGCAAAAAACGACCGTTGGAACGAAATGCACAAACGGTTCTATACGAACAAATCCGCCGTATACATGCCTTTTCGTATTTGGTCCGGCGTTGGGGCAGGGCACACAGACGATGTTTTGAAATATATCGAAAAATCCGAATCGAATCCCGCGTGGAAAATGTTTGTTCGTGGACAAATTTACGCCGAAACGGGTGATATCGAAAAGGCCGGCGGCGCGTTTGCAAATGTGCGTACGGACTTTATGAATATCAACGATTACCTTTATATCATGTCGTTTTATCGTGCGCATGGAATGGACGAAAATGCGGAAATTTTGCGTAAAAGTTTTTCGGAAACGCCCAGCGGGATGTTTTTGGCGCACTATGATGATATTCCAGAATGGGAAACCAACTTTGCGGGAATAAAAAATCAATTGGCGTTTAATGTGATACAAAATGTTTCGCACACGCAAATAATGCTTTATTCGGACCTTTCGGTATTAATGTTGCGTTTTGCGCAAATAGTCGGCCCAGAAACGCAATTCTTTCAAGATATGGCAAACTACTACACCGGACAGTTTTTTGCGAACACACGGGGAAATTATGCACGTTATTTTGATTCTATTTCCAGCGGCAGTCCGTTTTACCTTTTTGCAAAGATGCAAACGACGGATTCGGTTAATGAAATGAAAAAAATTCTGGCCACAAACCGACTCTTTATTCCGGCGTTAAACAAAATTGTTGCGGCACATATCAGGGCAGGGGACAAATCGGCCGCGTTGCGCGTGATAAACCGTACATTGGATAATGAAAAACTTTCGGAATCTGGGGCGGCATATCTAAAAAAACGGCGTGCGTTTGTGTATATGATGTTCGGCGATTATGAACGGGCGCAATCTGATATCCATGATGTATCAAAAACAAAGGCGATAGATTCTGAAATCTTGGCAATTCAGGCACGAATATGGGCCGCACAGAATCGCGAAATCGAAAATGCGTATCACTATGCAATGGCGATGATAAAGCGCGACCCGATGGATGTTGTTGCGTGGGATACGGTTGCGGTGGTTGTCGCCGTACGCGAAGGAAACAGTGCCGCGTTGGATATTCTTGAAAAAATTGCGGGAACGGCAAATACTTGTTCCGCATTGTTTGAACATTTGGGCGATGCGTATGTTGCCGCAGGCAAGGATGCCATGGCGCGCACAGCGTATGAACGGGCAATTGAACTGTCCGCCGATGGATTGACCGTCGTGCCGAATATAGAGAAAAAAATAAGGAAAATAAAATGAAACCTGTAAAAACTGTTGTTGGTATTATTGGCGCAGGCGCTTGGGGAACGGCACTGGCACATTGTATTGCAAATGGTGGAACGGGTGTAATTTTGTGGTCTTTTGATGGGGAATACGCGCATTTTGATGGCGCATCATTACCAAACAATATAAAAATAACACAGGATATGGCCGAATTAGAATCTTGTGGTGCCTGGGTTGTGGTAACGCCTGCAATGTTCTTTCGTGAAACATTGGCAAGGGCCGGTTGCCACTATAACAAACAGCCGATAATTATTTGTACCAAAGGCGCCGAGCCAAAAACCGGAAAATTTATGACAGAAGTTTTGCACGAAACAATTAAAACACCGAAAAAAAATATCGGTGTACTTTCCGGTCCGCAATTCGCAGCCGAGGTTGCACGCGGTGTTCCGACGGGTTCCACACTTGCGGGTGGCAAAGAAATTCAATGTGTAGGTAAAAAAATTTTCAATAAAATGTTTATTAGCCCAACGCGCGATATAATCGGAACAGAAATTTGCGGCGTTGGTAAAAACGCTGTTTCCGTAATAAGTGGCTATATCAAAGTAAAAGGGCAGGGTGAAAATGAATCTGCGCTTTACATGACAAACGCATGGAAAGATGTTATACAAATCGGCCTTAAAATGGGTGCGAAATTGGAAACTTTTTCTGATTTGTGCGGTGTTGGTGATTTGTTACTTACCGCCACATCAACCACCAGTCGTAATTTTTCCGCCGGTGTCGCAATTGCCAACGGTGAAAAACCGGTCGGCACAGTTGAGGGGCTATCCGCGTTGCATGCGTTAAATGAACGTGCAAAGAAACTTAAAATCCACACTCCATTATTGTTCAATATGGCACGGAAATTTTCAAAATAAACCTATTCATATCTTAAACTGTCAATCGGGTTTAGTTTGGCGGCCTTTATTGCGGGCACAACCCCGGACGCAAGGCCGACAACAACCGCGACAGTTATCGAAAGTGCAACCGGCCATAAACTAAACGGCACATTATAACCCAATATAAATCGCCCTATGCCTTGGGAAAGGCCAACGCCAAGCACAAGGCCTATCATTGAACCGATAAAAGATATCATTATCGATTCCGCCAAAAATTGCGTTATTATGTTGGCTTCGCGCGCGCCAATGGCTTTGCGTATGCCGATTTCGCGCGTGCGTTCTGCAACCGATACCAGCATCATGTTCATAATGCCAATCGCACCGACCAAAAGTGATACCGCCGCGATTGCAATAAGCAAAAGTTTCAAATACCCCGTTACCGTCGTCATCGTTTCCATAATCTGGCGCATATCCATAATTTGAAAATCGTCTTGATCGCCGTCTTTTAGGCGGTGGCGGTCGCGGAGCAGGGCGGAAACCTGGTCAATGACAACAGAATTATCCGCGTCTTGGAAAAGTTTAAGCGCAATCATACTAACGGAATTTGGAAACTTGCTGCCTTGCAATCGTTTTTTTAGTGTTGTAATCGGTATCATAATCATGTCGTCTTGGGAACCCATCGCCGTGTCGCCACGTTCTTTGGCAACGCCAACAACGACAAATGGAACATTTTGAATACGAATTACTTCGCCGACCGGGTTTTTATCCATACCGAGTTCTGTTGCGGTTTTGGGACCGATTACGGCGTATGTAGATGCATTGCGAACGGCAATTTCATCAAAGAACGCGCCGTATTCAATGTCAACGCTTTGCACGGTTGTATAGTCCGGATACACACCAATCATTGACGTGGCCCAATTTTTATTTCCATATACAACCTGAACACCGGATGCCTGGACCGGGGTAATCGCCGCAACATCCGGTAATTTCGCAATAACCGCCGCATCATCGGTGGTAAGGGTTTGCAGGTTTCCACTGCGCACGCCACCAATGCGCGCCGCGCCCGCACGTATGACAATTGTGTTTGTGCCAAGTGATGAAAATTGGTCTGTGATTTCTGTTTGCACTGTTTCGCCGACCGCAACCATTATCACAACCGCCAACACACCGATTATGATTCCAAGCACCGTTAAAAACGAACGAATTTTATTCGCACTGATTGAAAGCCAAGATTCTTTTAGTATGTCGTTAAATGTCATGTTTATTTTCCACGTGTTTTTCGGTTTAGTGCATCTTCGTTTTTTGGAACCGCGCCGTCATAATTTATTCGTCCATCGTAAATATGTATAAGGCGTTTCGCATACTGCGCGGTATCAAATTCATGCGTTATCATAATTATTGTGATTCCCATTTCGTCGTTTAGTTTCTTGAAAAACCGCAAGATTTCATTTCCCATTTTCGAATCAAGGGCGCCGGTTGGCTCGTCCGCCAAAATTAGTTTTGGGTCGCCGGCAAGTGCGCGCGCAATTGCAACGCGTTGCTTCATTCCGCCCGAAAGTTGCGTGGGCAGGTATGTTTCAAAATTATCAAGTCCAACGCGTCGTAACATTTCACGTGAACGGCGGATTCTTTCGTCTGGGGACATACCACGATACATCAATGGCAACATTACATTGTCCAAGACATTTCGTTTCGGCAACAGGTTAAAATTTTGAAAAACAAAACCAATATATTCATTTCTAACAACCGCCAAATCATCCGCCGTCATATTCGTTATATTTTTTCCATAAAGTTCGTATACGCCGGATGTTGGCGTATCCAGCGCGCCAATGATATTCATACATGTTGATTTGCCCGAACCCGACGGCCCCATAATTGCAACAAATTCACCGGACGAAACATTAAAACTGATATCAAACAAAACCTGTTGGCGTCCACCGATTTCCAATGGAAAACTTTTACAAATTTTATTCATTGAAATTATATTTTCTTTTTTCTTTATCATATCTAAAACGGTCCACGGCGGCGCGCCTGGGTTGCGGCAGAACTTGTTGATTGGCCGACGCGTCCAACAATAACTTTGTCGTCGGGTTTTAATTCATCAGATACAATTTGCGTTTCGGTTGCGGTAATAAGTCCCTTGGTGTATTTAATAAACACCGGTTTTCCATCGCGCAGGACCGCAATATATTCATTTGGATTTACATTATCCGGTGCATCGGTTATAATGTTTTTGAAATTGCGAACAAGAAACGCCGCATTTTGCGTTTTCCATACATCTTTGGCCGCATCAACAAGTATCGTAACAAATGCCGTCATTCCGGGCATAAGGTTCAAATCCGCATTATCCACATCTATTACCACCGTATAAACAACAACATTTGATGTGGTTGTTGGCGAAAGTCGAACTTGTTTTACAATTCCGTTAAATGTTTTACGCGGATATGCATCAACGGTAAAAGTTACATTTTGACCTTCTTTGATTACACCAATATCGGCCTCTGATACCGCGGTTTCAATTTGCATTTTCGAAAGGTCTTCGGCGATTTCAAACAGGTCGGGCGTTTGAAAAGATGCGGCCACCGTTTGACCTTTATCAACCTTGCGCGAAATTACCGTGCCGTCAACCGGCGATGTTATCGTTGCATACGAAAGGTTTGTTACCGCGCGTTCATATTGCGATTCCATACGCTTTACACTTTGCTGTGCCTGTTCATAATTTGTTTGCGATTGTTCCATTTCGGCGCGCGCAATATAACCCGAATCGTAAAGAGTTTTATTCCTTTCGTAATCATTTCGGGCAAGGTTCAATTGCGATTTTGCCGAATCCAGTGCGGCGCGCGCTTCGTCAACGGTTGCCTGTAATACAGACGGTTCAATTTCAAGTAGTAATTGACCCTTGGTTACGCGCGAATTGTAATCGACATAGATGTTTTCAATTGTACCAGAAACTTGCGAACCAACACTTACGGTGTTCACCGGATTTATTTCACCGGTCGCGGTTACAACATGTTTTATATCGCCACGCGAAACATTTACGGTTACATATTCGACTTTGTCGCCAATAGACGCAATTATCCACCAAGTGCCACCGGCCAATAAAATAAGTATTACTGTCAACGACCACCATTTGTGACGCCAAAGCCATGCAAAAAATCGCCGGATAAAAGAATGTTTCACTTCTTCTGACATTATTCTTCCTTTTCAATTTCTGATTTGATATCGCCGATGGAAAGTGCAACCGCCGCGCGTTTTACAAACAAATCGTACTTTGCGGCGTTGTTTTGTTTTTGCGCGGATACTAATTCAGATTGCGCCGTTTGCCAATCAAGCATTGTTGCGCGACCAACCTTATACATGCCGGCGGTTACGCGTTCTGATTCCGTTGCGGATTTTAGTAATGTTTCCGTTTGCGATAAAACGGTTTGGGCGGTTTTGTAATTCTGATATGCACTGAACACATCAAGCATTGCGTTATCGTTTGCATTACGCAATGTTTCTGTTGCGCCTTCGTACGATGCTTGGGCGCTGCGTATGCCGTACATATTTGCGAATCCCGCGAATATAGGCATAGACGCACGGATACCGATACTGCCACTGGTATGTGAATTGTCGTCATAAATGTAATCGCGATTATTATCGTTCCACGAAAGCGTTCCGGTCGCACTGATACTTGGTAAATTTTTCAAAAACATACTGTTGCGGCGGTGCCACGCGGCGTCTTTGTTCGCCGATGCGCGCAACAAATCAGGGCGTTTCTTTCGCGCGATTTCTATCAATTCATCAATACCGCGGTTTTCATGCGGCGAACCAAAATCTTTTGGCATATCGGCAATTGTAATTTCGCCGTCCGCCGGAAATGAAAGTTTGGTTAGTAATGTTCCTTTGGCAATTTCACGATTGTTTTTTGCGCGTTCCAAATCCAAATCACGACTTGCGAGTGTCGTTTCCGCCTTTAACACATCGGCACGCGCAACAACACCGGCTTTGAATTTTTTGTTCGCGGTGTCAAGTGCGGTTTGCGCAACAACGCGTAATGATTTTGCACTTTCGACATCCGCGTCCGCATTTAATAACGCGTAATACGCACCAATTACGCCGTATACATAGTTTTGCACACGGTCGTCATAATCAAATCCCATCGCACGCCATGTCGAAGATAACTGATTCAAATCCGCCAATCTTTTACCGAAATCAAATATCAAATACGATGCGGAGATTGATGCGCCGTATTGCCACGGTTCCCAATCGTGATTTTGATAGTTCTTGTTCATAGATGCGCTGCCATTGACGGCGGGCAAGTAATTTGCGTATCCGGCGTTTTTATTATAACGCGCGGCTTCATAAGAATAATACGCTGACATAGTTTCGGGATTGCGACATAACCCCAGTTCAATAACGGCCTGTAAATCCAAAATCTCGTCTGGCGCATTTTTGCGCGACAAGCAATCTTCGTTCGCACCATACGCGAAAGAACACACAAAAATAAGCAGCAAAGGAATTTTTTCAAAACTCATTATTTCTTGACCTTTTGGTGTTTTTATTATATATTTTTTGTGTTGAAAAATAAATTTTTTTTGCTAGGATTATATGGCTGTTCATGGCTTGGTGGCAGAGTGGTTATGCAGAGGACTGCAAATCCTTGTATGCCGGTTCGATTCCGACCCAAGCCTCCAGTTTTTTAAGACAAAAACACCGGCAAAAGCCGGTGTTTTTGTTTGAATCATTAATTAAATGAACGTCTATCTGCCCTTTGAAACAGTCGTTCTTCTGGCTCTTGCTTTATTTTCTATTTGTTCTAATTTTTTTAACCTGGCTGCCGCTTTATCATATTTTGCTTTTTTCTTTTGTTCATCTTCAAACGGATTCTTTTTAGAATAATCAGCCGTAGCACGTACTAATTTTTTGTATTTTCTTTTTTTGTCTGCTTCAAGTAGTTTACGTAATAATGCCATTTCGCGCTCCTTTTGTTATAGAAATTAAACGTCAACCGCCCGTATCAGTTATATTATAGCATATTATTTTGATAAAAGCAAACGTGCGGGTTTGCGTGATTTGAATAACCAAACCATAACACAGTATCTGATTTTACGAGCACCTTTGTCATTGCGGCCTCCGAGCCGCAATAGGGGTGTCATTATAAACTTATTTTGCCCTATGGCGGACCGAGCCCGCCATGACAAACCACGTTACGTGCCTATTTAGCCCCTGCAAACTGTCCCGTTTTAATTGTGCATATAACAATACCTTGCAAAGGTGTTGGAAAATTCTTAACCTATGCAACATGATAAGTCGTTTAATCTTAACCAATTTTCGTAATCATACTTCGTGCCGGTTTTCAACCGGCGGTCATCGCAATGTTATCATTACGGGTGCAAACGGTACGGGTAAAACCGCGATTATAGAGGCTGTATCAATGCTGTCGGGCGACCGCGGAATGCGCGGCGCACCAATGACAGATATTGCACGCTTTGATGGTGACGGCGGTTTTTCGGTTATTTGCGAACTTTCGGATGATACGGAAATTTGCGTTTACTTTAATAACGGCGATTCAAATCGTCATGCAAAAATTGATGGCGATGCGGCGACACTTTCCGAATTGGCGGCGCGTATGCGCATTGTTTGGATTACACCACGCGAAGACAGAATCTTTATCGATGCGGCGGCCGATAGGCGCGCGTTTTTTGACCGATTGGCCGCAAGTTTTGATTCCGCGCACGCAGGGCGCGTTGCGCGACACACGAAACTTTTATCCGAACGCGCCGGCGCATTAAAAGCGGGCGCAAACGCAAAATGGATTGACGCGTTGGATGCACAAATTGCCGCGACCGCCGTCGCAATTGCCGCGGCACGTATTCAATACGCCGGGGAAATCAATTACTTTTTAACCGATGCCGCCGTTTCGGTTGACGGTATGGTCGAATCAATGATTATGGAATCAAATGCCGCAACCGCCGAAAGGAAATACTTGGAATACCTTAAATCAAATCGCGAACTTATCAATGATAAAATGATTTTGGACGGCGTAAATAAATCCGACTTTGGCGTGTTTAATCGCGAATTGAATTTGCCGGCGAACCTTACCAGTACCGGCCAGCAAAAAACTTTGCTATTAAAAATGATATTGGCGCATGCGAAATTGGTTCATACAAAAACCGGCGCAACACCAATTATTTTACTTGATGAAGCCGTCGCGCATTTGGATAAAAACGCACGAAAAAAATTGTTTGATGAATTGGCCAACGCATCGGCCCAGGTTTGGGCAACCGGAATCGATGCGGATATTTTTGCCGATATTGTGGATGCAACATTTGTTACTTGCGCAAATGGTAATGTAAGTAATATAATCGGTGCGCAAGGGGAAAAATAAATGGCAAAGATAGATTATCAATCTTTATTAGATAATGCGTTAAAATCCGTTGTGCGCGAAGCGTTGATTCATGCACAGATAAATGGGCTTGGCGACGGAATGCATTTTTTTATAACTTTTCGTACGCACGATGCGGGCGTTGTGTTGCCGGATTTCCTGCGTATACGTTATCCCGACATTATGACGATTGTGTTACAGTATTCGTATAATAACCTGCATGTATCCGACAAAGAATTCGGTGTGCAATTGACATTTGATGGACGTCCGTTCTTTATTCGTGTTCCGTTTTCGGCGTTGGTTGAATTCAAAGACCCATCGGTTGATTTTATGTTGTCTTTCCACAAAGGCCCCGAACGCAACGCACCAGACAACGATATTGAATTACCTTTGGACGGCACCGGTGATACAATTCCGGACGACGGCCGCGTGGTGTCGTTGGATGAGTTTAGGAAGAGAAAGAAGTAAAAAACCGGCATCTGCCGGTTTTTTATTTCTTTTTATTTTCTTTTTTCAAATATGCTTCTAACCAATGATTATCAAAATTCAATGTACGGACATCGCGGTTGTTTAGCAATTTTTTCTGTAAGGGGATTGTTGTTTTAACACCTTCGATAACAAATTCATCCAATGCGCGTTCCGCACGCATAATGCACGCCGACCGCGTTTGCGCGTGCACAATCAATTTCGCAATCATTGAATCGTATGTTGGCGGAATTGTGTATCCGGTGTAAACCGCACTGTCCACGCGAACACCCAGTCCGCCCGACGGCGCATACAATGTAATTTTGCCAGGGCAAGGCACAAAAGTTTCCGGGTCTTCGGCATTGATTCTGAATTCAATCGCGTGGCCATGCGGGATAACATTTGCCTGGGTATAGCCCAACTTTTCACCCGCCGCAACGCGAATTTGTTCGCGCACCAAATCAACACCATACACCATTTCGGTTACGGGGTGTTCAACCTGAAGCCGGGTGTTCATTTCAAGAAAATAGAACTTGCCATCTTCGTACATAAATTCGAATGTGCCGGCGTTTGTATAGCCCATTTTCTTTGCCGCCGTTTTACAAATTTCAATCATATCGTCGCGTTGTTTTTGGGTAAGCGCGGCGGCCGGGCATTCTTCCATCAACTTTTGGTTTTTCCGTTGCAATGAACAATCGCGTTCACCAAATATCACAACATCGCCATGTTTATCGCCCAGGACCTGAAATTCAATATGCCGCGGGCGCAATAATAACTTTTCAATATAAAGTGTATCATCGCCAAAACCACTGCGGGCCTCGTTCTTGGTAACTTCGAACGCCTCACGCATTTCGTCCGCGTTCATTACGGGCCGCATACCGCGACCACCACCACCGGCGGCGGCCTTTAACATAACCGGATAGCCGATTTTTTTCGCCCATTTTAATGCATCTTCGACCGTATCGACCGCACCATCAGACCCCGGCACCACCGGCAGTCCGCATTCAATAGCGGTCTTTTTGGCGTTCACTTTGTCACCCATTTTATTTATCATCGCGGCGTCCGGTCCAATCCAGATTAAACCATGTTGTTCAACCTTTTGCACAAAGTCCGCACGTTCCGATAAAAATCCATAGCCCGGGTGAATCGCATCGGCATTAGTCAGCAATGCCGCCGTCAATATTGCAGATTCATTAAGGTATGATTCTTTGGACGGTCCAGGACCGATACATACCGATTCGTCCGCTAATTGCACATGCATAGCATTACGATCAACGGTTGAATACACCGCAACCGTGCGAATGCCCATATCGCGACACGCACGAATTATTCGCAACGCAATTTCGCCACGATTGGCAATTAAAACTTTCTTTATCTTTGGCATAATTTTTCTTATTCAATAATTATCAATGGTTGGTCAAATTCAACCGCCTGGCCATCGGTAACCAAGATTTCTTTGACGACACCATCCTTGTCAGATTTAATCGGGTTAAATGTTTTCATAGCTTCGACCAAAATTACCGTATCGCCGGCCTTTATCGATGCACCAACCTTGGTAAATGGCTTTGCGCCCGGTTCCGGGGCAAGGTATGCAACACCGACCATTGGCGATTTCAACGCATACCCAGATGTCGCCGCATCGGCGGGTTCACTGTTTGTATGTTTGGCGTTTTCAGATATCGGCAAAGTCGGCATTGTAATACCCGACTGCTTTGACAGATGAATATGCTTGCGATACACGCCAAACAAAAATTGGCGTTCCAAATCAAGTTCTGTTATTCCCATATCATCCATAATCTTGGACATGGATTCTACGGTTGAACGAAATGACATTTTTTATCCTTTTGTAAAAATTCTTTTATGTTACCCGAATTCTAACCTTAAAACCCCAAATTGTCAAGGAACGGGGTCAAAACCAAAGCCACCACCCGGACGACAGCGCAAAATTCGGCGTATTCCCATAACCGTTCCGCGCAACAATCCATATCGTAAAATTGCCGTTTTGGTATATTCACTGCATGTCGGGGTAAAGCGGCAAACCGCACGACCACCGAACGCCGGCGATATTAAACGCTGGTAACACCATATAAGCCAAAGGCCGATATAGGTTGGAATTTTACGAATTTTTTGCATTTTTCTTTGCTTTCTTTGGTGCATATTTGTGCGCGATATGCAACAATGCCTTTTCCATCGCTTCACGTCCCGCCGGGCGCGTGGCGTCCAAAATCATATGGCGCGCAATAAAAATATAGTCGAATTCCGGAACAAGTAAACCACTATGATACCGGACCCAATCACGCAAAAGGCGCTTTGCCCGATTGCGTTCAACCGCCAATTTGAAAGTATGCTTGGTTGCCATAAAACCGACACGCGGGTTGGTCGGAAATCTTGCAACCTTGGCCCGAATGAAAAAGAAAGCCGAACGTGCCGACGGATCAGCGTCGGTTGTATGAAAATCGGCATGTGATTTTATTGTATCTCGCATACCTTTAATAATAGCAAAATATAACCAAAGTCAAACAAAAAAGGTTTTTATCGCTTCGTGGCTTGATTTTTTGTATCCCCGCGTTTATAGTAATGGCAAATTATTTCGAAAGGGGCAATATATGTATAATTGGCTTATGAAGTTTTTTTCCGCAGATATGGCGATAGATTTGGGAACGGCGAATACTCTTATTTATGTCAAGGGTCGTGGAATCGTCCTTAACGAACCGTCTGTGGTTGCGGTTGCGGAAAACAAATTACTTGGGCGCAAGGAAATTTTGGCCGTCGGGGCAGAGGCAAAAAAAATGTTCGGGCGAACACCGGGTTCAATTACCGCGGTGCGGCCACTGCGCGATGGTGTTATCGCGGACTTTGAAGTTGCCGAAGAAATGATAAAATACTTTATTCGCAAGGTGCATCATCGCAGTCCACTGACCGCGCCACTTATCATTATATGCGTGCCATCATGTGCGACCCAGGTGGAACGCCGCGCGATTCAAGAGGCCGCAGACGCCGCCGGCGCGCGCAAAGTGTATATTGTCGAAGAATCAACCGCCGCCGCAATTGGTGCGGGGTTGCCGGTGGAAAAACCATTGGGGTCTATGGTTTTGGATATTGGCGGCGGCACGACCGAGGTTGCGGTTATGTCGCTTGGTGGGATTGTGTATTCTAATGCCGTTCGCACCGCCGGGGACCAGATGGATTCTGATATTATTGAATTTGTGCGCAAAAATAAAAACCTGCTGATTGGTGATAACACTGCCGAAGAAATCAAGAAAAGAATCGGAACCGCGATTTCACCAAAGGACAAGGCGAACGAACTTACCATGAAAATCAAGGGGCGCGATTTGCTGTCGGGGACGCCGCGCGAAACCGTTATCACAGAATCACAAATTGCGTCCGCATTGGCCCAGACCGTTACAAAAATCGTTGATACGGTGCGGCATGCGTTAGAATTGACACCGCCGGAACTTTCCGCCGATATTGCCGATTTGGGTATTGCAATGACCGGTGGTGGTTCATTGTTAAGGGGTCTTGATGCGGCGATTCGTGCGGCGACGGGATTGCCGGCGTTCTTGGTCGATGACCCGTTGACCTGCGTCGCCCGCGGCAGTGGTCGTATGCTGACCAGTTTAGACAAGAATAAGCATATATTGCAGACGATGTATTAGTGGCTAGTGTTAGTGTGAGTGGTTAGTGGGTAGTGGGTAGTGATGGAACAGATTCCATGCGATGCGCTTCCACTAAATTCTTGCAATCGGTATTTTCTTTGTTATAATGCGTTCTGTTTGGGTGGTTAGCTCAGTTGGTTAGAGCGTTACGTTGACATCGTAAAGGTCGTTGGTTCGAGTCCAATACCACCCACCAATTTTCGTTATTGCGCGCAAAGCGCACAATTAAGAAAATTGAGTGTCCCGCCGTAGCCCTTTGCATTTTGTTGAAAACTTTGTGTGATGGGTGGCGAAGGCGGACACAAAGCCGCGATTTGAAACAACACCACGCCCTGCGGGCACCCCTCTGGCCAGAGGGGAACTATAAGAGAATAAATACAATGAAACGAATGCAAATATAATCTTGAACAAAAAATAAAACGGGATTCGGATGGACGCCCCGTTTGGCGTCATTTTTTATAAAAAGGAATACAGATGGGAAAAAAATATCTTATTACTTCGGCATTACCATATGTAAATAATAACTTGCACATTGGGCATTTGATTGGATGCCTATTGCCGTCCGATGTGTACGCGCGTTTTTGTCGTGCGATGGGGCGCGATGTCCTTTATATCGGCGGTTCCGATGAACATGGCACAACAAGTGAGATTGGCGCGGCACGCGAAAATATGTCGGTTGAAGATTATGTTGAAAAATATCGTGCGAATCATTTGGCCGCGGTGCGTGATTTCAAGTTGTCCTTTGATTTATACGGTCGCACACATACACCGCAACACGAGAAACTTATTCATGAACTGTTTAATCGGTTGGAAGAACAGGGTATGATAGAAGAAAAATATTCCCGCCAACCGTATTCTGTGAACGAAGAAAAATTCTTGGCGGACCGGTATGTTATTGGGACTTGCCCGCGGTGTGGTTATGACCGGGCGTATGGAAATGAATGTGAAAAGTGTGGCGCTTCGTTGGACCCCGAAGAACTGGTTAATCCGCACAGTGCAATTGACCCGACATCACCCGTTGAAATGCGCGAAACAAAACATTTGTATTTTAAACTTAGTGCGATGCAAGATAAATTGCGCGCATGGATAAATTCGCGTGTTGGCTGGCCAAAAACGGCGATTGCGATTGCGAATAAATGGTTGGACGAAGGTTTACGCGACAACCCAATTACGCGCGATTTGAAATGGGGAATTCCGGTGAACAAGCCCGGATACGAAGATAAAGTTTTCTATGTTTGGTTTGATGCGCCGTGGGGTTATGTTTCAATTTCACAAATTGCGAATCCAGATTGGGCATCGTGGTGGAAAAATCCCGAATGCCACTATACGCAATTTATGGCCAAAGATAATATATCTTTTCATTCTGTATTTTTCCCAGCCCAAGAATTGGCGATGGATGACAATTGGAAAACTGTTGATGTGTTAAAGGGACAAAACTTTTTGAACTTTAATGGTGCAAAAATTTCAAAATCGACGGGCAACGGCATATTCCTTGACGCGGCAATCGCCATCGCACCAAGCGATTGTTGGCGATATGCATTGTTGGCGTCGGCGCCGGAAACGGATGATACGGACTTTACTATGACGCGGTTTGCGGAAATTGTGAACAAAGACCTTAATGGATTGCTTGGAAATTTTGTGTCGCGTGTATGCAAACTGTCGCAGAAAAATTTTGGCGACACTGTGCCGATGGCGGGCCCGGCGGATGCAGAATTGGAACAAAAGGTAAACGCAAAAATCAACGAACTGACCGCGGCGTTGGATGCGTGCGAATTCCGCAAATCTATTGTTGCGTTGCGCGATATTTACGGAATTGCAAATGAATATATGACCGCGCGTGAACCATGGACATTGGTTAAAAACGGCGATACGGCGGGCGCGGCGGCGGTGCTAAACGAATGTTTTCAATTGATTGATTTGTTCGCGCGTGTGTCGGCACCGTTTATTCCAGATGCGGCGGCAAAGATTCAAAATATTTTTGCGGGTCAACACGATTTATCTTGGCCGACAAAATACGAACATCGCATTGGTGCGGGTGAAAAATTCACTGTGCCAGAAAATTTGTTTAGCAGAATTGAATTGAATGAAACCAAGGAGTAACAAAATGCAAATAGAACCAGTAGTAACATTTGTCGTTAAATATGCAGAACCCGAAAATTATGGGCGCGAACAAACCGTGAACGACATTGATGGGTTAAAACAATATATAAATTGCCAGGGGCTTGGGCAACATGTTTCTTATGCATTGAATGTGGCACGTCAGGTATATTTCATTGCCGTTATTGCCAACAGAAACCATCAATACAAGTTAGCGAAAAATGATGGCAAGGATATACAAACAGACGCCGTTAACATTATTGTTGCGAAAAAATTGACCTATCTTTCCGATTTGCAAGAATATGTAAAGAAAAACGCTTTGGGCGATGCATGCCAAGATGTGAATTGGAAGAACTTCGCGCAATTTGACACGACCAAACCCATATTCTTTACGGGACCGTATGAACATAATGGGTCTTTTTTGCCGGATGCGCCTGTGCGCGAAAGACCTTTGGTGTGCAGACCGTTGACCGATAGTGATATTGTTGTCGACAAGGACCTTAAACAACTTTGGCCGACAAAAACAAACGAGATTCCCAGTGCTTTACGCGCCATGTTTAGAAAAAAAACAGAAATGATAAAATAAAAAATACAGATAACCAATCTTTTTGTGAGAGAGAATGTAGAAAACAAAAGGATAACAGAATGAATAATGAAAATGTTGAATTTTATTTACGCCATACTGGGCCTTGCACACAGTGCTATAATGGTCCGTTCAAACAAATTTATTCAATTGAAGATTTGGCGGAATATACGCGCAAATATCCTTTGCATATGAATATACCATATACAATTATAATAGAACGCGTTATTGATAAAAAGGTGACAGATAAATATAAAATTTTGGTTGGTGATAGATTGATTTATCCAAAAGATATAGAAAACTTTTTAACCGACCAATATAAAAACACATTTAATTTCAATGCAGACAATACGGAAAACAAACCGGTTATGTTGGACGGTGTGCCGGGGCATATCTTTGTTCGCTGGCACTATTTAACAAATGCCGATGTTTTTGTGGAAAGAAAAACACTGAATCAAATTTGGCCAGAAGACGAAAACCTTTGGAAAACACCAGTCGGACTTGTACAATTGTTAAAAAAAACCAAAGAAAAAGTGTATTAAGCAATGAAAAACAAAACACCTCGACGGATCAGGACACTTTACAGCGCTATAAATTATACAACCATTGTTTTTGAACATGGCAATGTTGTACTAGATAGTCGTGTGCAAAAAGCAAATCGTATCATGTTTAACAGTTTTATAAAAGACATAACAATGTTTACTAAACTTCCTGCTGAAATAACGGCTTCTTACACTGTTTACTTTTATGATTCTTTTGACCCACATACTCCTGATGAAATTCTTGATTTTAACAATTATATAAAAGGTTATCCAATTGTTCATCGTGTCGAAAGAAGCGCAAAATTTTGGGTTGTGCATAATGAAAATGGCATTCCAACAATTCAAAATTATTTGATATCGCGAGGTTTATCGGATACTGATTTTTTAGCTGTTAACAGAAAACTGTATGGGGTGTTTCCAACGAATATTGAATCTATGCCGTTAGAGCTTTGGAATTTTTTTGAAAAAAAACACAGGTAAAAATAAAATGAAACTTGTTCTTATGTCTTGTTGTGCGCCATGCAGTGCGGGCGCGATAAAACAATTGCTATGCGGCGAAATCCCACGCATAGATGATTTTATCGTCCTGTTTTTTAACCCAAATATTTGGCCAGAATCCGAATACATGCGCCGCATGCAGGAACAAGTAAAATATTGCGAAAAGTTGGGTGTGAAATATAAAATCTGTGAATACGACCATGATGCGTGGCGCGCGGCGGTTCGCGGATTGGAAAACGAACCGGAACGCGGCGCGCGGTGCAGTATTTGTTTTGCATATCGTTTCGAATATGCGAAAAAATTTGCGCGCGAAAATGGGTACGATGCGGTGGCGTCTGTGTTCGGTGTTTCCCGCCACAAAGACCAAGCCCAGGTTGACACGGCGGCGGAATCTGCGTTAGACGAAATCACATATTTACCAATTAAATGGGATGAAAAATTGCGTCAGCAAATAAACCGAGAATCTGATTTTTACCGTCAAAATTATTGCGGTTGCGAATTTAGTATGAGAGCGGTTAGTCCGTCTCCGCAAAGCGGAGACGAGACAAGTGTTAGTGGCTAGTGTTGGTGGAACGACACCCCGCCCGTCGGTGCACAGCACCGCCGTGGCACCGCTATAGCCAGAGGGAAATTTGCACTTGCCACTTATTCATTTGCATACATAAATTTCCTTGCTATAATCAAAAAAAAGGAGTCCTGTAATGAACATCAAAACAGAAAAGGTCTGTACATATACCATACATGATAACATATTTACAAGGTCTGATGATTTTTTGACCATTGAAGAAATAAAAGGCGTCATTTCTAAAATCAATTGTTCTGAACCGCATATTGTCTCGGTTGATTTAGAAGAACGCGCTATCGATAAAGACGATAAATCCCACGCAGAAAATGGTACTGTGCTTAAAAAGGAAAGCATAGAAAAAATAAGTTTTTGTATTGTTGATAACTTGTTATATCCCGCCGACGTTCAGACGATTATCAGTAAAAAACATAATTTTTATTTTGAAGTAAATCAATATGACCCAAAAATACCTGTAATATGTTTTTCAGTAAAAAAACGTGAGCTACCTGGTATGCGGGTAAACGGGAGGCCAACAACACAAACCTTTCACGACATTTCTTTTGAACAGGCAAAACCAACAGACATAATTTTTAATAAAAATCTGGAACAACTATACGGACAACGTTATAATCTGCTAGGTAAATTAAACGAAATGTTAGCACAAACAAGAGGTTCTTGATATGTCATCGATACTTGTTTTTCCAGGGCAGGGTTCCCAGGCCGTTGGTATGGGACGCGAACTGTATGAAAAAAATGCGGCCGCGCGGGTGGTCTTTGACGAGGTTGACGATGCGTTAAATCAAAAACTATCTGACATTATTTTCAACGGCCCGATGGAAGATTTAACTTTGACCGCAAATGTGCAGCCGGCGATTATGGCGGTATCCATTGCGATGTTGCGTGCGGCGAATGTTCCACTCACGCAATATGTTGCGGGGCATTCACTTGGTGAATATACGGCGCTTTGTGCGGCGGGGGCGTTGTCTTTGGCCGATACGGCGCGGCTTTTGCGGTTGCGCGGTGAATCTATGCAGCGGGCGGTGCCGGTGGGACAGGGCCTTACCGCCGTAATTTTAGGTTTGGATATTAACGCGGTACGCGAAATCTGTGCAAAGAACGACTGTGATTTGGCAAACGATAATTCCCCGGGCCAAGTTGTAATTTCGGGTAGCAAAGAAATCGTTGAAAAAACATTAGAAGATGCGCGGGCCGCGGGTGCAAAACGCGCGATGCCACTTGCGCTGTCGGTGCCGGTGCATTGCCGAATTCAAGAACCCGCCGCCGAAGAGATGCGCGCCGCACTTGCCAATACGGAAATAAAGACGCCCGTCGCGCCGATTATTTCAAACAAAACCTGCACCCCGATTAGCGACCCAGATGAAATTCGCGATTGCTTGGTGTACCAGATGACACATGGCGTGCGGTGGCGCGAAAGTGTTTTGGCCATGCATGATTTGGGCATAACCGAAACGATAGAGGTTGGACCGGGCGCGGTTTTGACAGGGCTAACCAAAAGAATCTGTGCCGACATGGAAGGCAAAAAGTTAGAGGTGTAAATATGGAACAGCAAGAAAAAGCACTTACCCCATATTACGCGATAGTGAATGCGATTAGTGAGGCAAAAAGACGTCACAAAAAAATTAGTGTAGAAATAAACGGCATAAACCTGACCGTGGATGAAGAATCTGATGCAGGTTCGATGTATGATTTATATGTACGTTTGCTTGTACCCACGTTGAATAGAGAATCCGAAGAAATATGGAAAAAAATAGAGGATAGGGTAAGTAAATGATTAAAAAACAAGCATATAAAATTTTTCCAAACAAGATTGAATATACAAATAACGAAAGTATTTATGAGGCCGCAAATGTTGGTATGGGTCTTGTACGGAAGTATAATATACCTGTGATAATCAATTGTTGTGGAACGAAAATTGGCCTAACACCGGGCGACACAAATTTATTAAATGCGGAAAATCGCATAGTTAAAATGTATTCTTGTCTTGTAACGGCATGTAAAAACAGGAGATAAATATGACACGTTTGATATATGAACAAGTCCCCTCGGGATTAAGCAACGATATGAAACCTTATTGTGATACACACGACACAATAATTTGCTATGGCAAATGGTGTGACAAAACCTTGAAATTTGAGGCCGCAGCAGGAATAACAATACACGAGGTCGTGCCGTATGTTTTAAATCAATCCACGACATATAATCGGGACGCAATGTTGATCTTCAATGATATAAAATTGAAAATTCCGAAACAAACGGCGGATAAAGAGGCAACGATACAAAGTATCATTCGCCGCTATTTCTTGAAACTCAAGAAAAGAAACCGTGGTAACTAAAAGGATATAAAAATGTTCGATTTGAAAGATAAAGTTGTTTTGATAACTGGTGCAACCGGCGGAATCGGCGGTGCAATTGCAAAAAAGATGAAACAGGCGGGCGCGAAAGTGGTCGTTTCTGGGCGTAATATCGCAAAACTGGATTCGGAATTCGATGATTCTTATGTAAAAATTCCGGCGGATTTGGCGGACGAAGGCGCGGCGGTCGAATTGGTTATGGACGCGATTGAAAAATGCGGGCGTTTGGATGTTTTAATCAATAATGCCGGAATTACCGCGGATACATTGCTTATGCGCATGACGGACGAACAGTTTGATAATGTGATAAATACGAACTTGCGTTCTTGTTTCAAAATGTGTCGTGCGGCGATTATGCCGATGATGAAGCAAAGATTTGGTCGCATTATAAATATGGCGTCGATTATCGGTGTGATTGGTGGCGCGGGCCAGGCGAACTATGCGGCCAGTAAAGGCGGTATGATTGCGATGACGAAATCCATCGCAGCAGAGGTCGCATCGCGCGGTATCACCGCAAATGCGATTGCGCCGGGCTTTATTAAAACGCCGATGACGGATGTTTTACCCGAAGAATTAAAGAAAAATTATTTGGCGCAAATTCCGGCGGGACGCTTTGGCGAACCAGACGATATTGCGAACGCGTGCGTGTTTTTGGCCAGTGACGAAGCGTCATATATCAATGGCCAAGTGTTACACATAAACGGTGGATTGGGTCGGTTTTAATGAAAACCTTTGATGTCATTGTTATTGGTGGTGGACACGCCGGGGTCGAAGCGGCCGCGGCCGCGGCGCGGCGCGGCGCAAAAACATTGCTGATTACAATGCGCGAATCTGATTTGGGCGCAATGTCTTGTAATCCATCAATTGGTGGACCGGGAAAATCGCAAATGGTTGCGGAAATGGATGCTTTTTCCGGCGTTATGCCGCGCGCCGCGGATATGGCGGGCATACATTTTCGAACACTTAATGCGTCGCATGGCCCGGCGACCCAGGCATTGCGCGCCCAAATTGACCGTGAACTTTATCACAATGCGGTTGTTGAGATTTTGCACGAATATAAAAATCTGACCGTTTTATTTGAAAAGGTACAATCGGTTGATTTGGAAAAGAAAATTATAAACGGTCGCTATACGGCGAAATCCTTGGTTTTCACGACCGGGACTTTTTTGCGCGGACTTGTTACGATGGGCGGCGAAAAAATTCCATCTGGGCGTATTATGGATAACGGCGAATATCAATCGCCCGATACGGTGATTTCCGGCGTATTGCGCGATTTTGGGTTTGATATAATTCGCCTTAAGACCGGAACGCCGGCGCGAATATATCGCGATTCTATTGACTTTTCGGTATGCGAAGAACAATTGCCAGACAATCCGCACGATTGGTTTTCCGACGGGTTTGGCACAGATAACAATTGTGCGGTGTGCTATATCACGCATACGACTGAACGGACGCACGAAATAATTCGGCAAAATATAAAAAATGCGCCTATGTATAATGGCGATATAACCGGAATTGGGCCGCGGTATTGTCCATCGATAGAAGATAAAGTTATGCGCTTTGCCGACCATACTTCGCACCATGTGTTTTTGGAACCCGAAGGATTGCACAGTGATTTGATTTATCCGAACGGTATTTCAACAAGTTTCGGTGCCGAAATCCAAGACAAATGGATTCGCACAATTCCGGGATTAGAAAACGCACGGTTTGCACGGTACGGGTACGCAATTGAATATGATGCAATTGATGCGCGCAAATTGGACAAACATTTAATGTCGCGCGATACGCCGGGGTTATTTTTCGCTGGGCAAATAAATGGAACATCCGGATACGAAGAAGCCGCCGCCCAGGGTTTGGTTGCGGGTGCAAATGCCGCCGCATTCGCGCTTGGCGTCCCGACGCTTGATTTGGACCGGACAAATTCGATGATTGGCGTTATGATTGATGATATAACAACACTGGGGGTGGACGAACCGTATCGCATGTTCACATCGCGTGCGGAATATCGTTTGAACCTGCGCGCCGATAACGCGATTGCGCGATTGGGGCAAAATGGGGTCGATTTGGGTTTAATCGATTTGCCGGCTTTTTTGAATAAAATGAATAAAAAAGCCGGGAAAATTTCCGAAAATGATAAATTCTATGCCGGGTATATTATGCGAAACAATCGGGAAATCGAATCGTATCGGCATGACAAGGAAATAAAAATTCCGACCGATTTTGACTATGATAATATGCCGGGGCTGACCCGCGAACTTTGCGAAAAATTGAAACGCGTTCGCCCGGCAAATATCGCAGAATTACAAAAAATCCCCGGCATGACCCCGGCCGGAATTATGGTGGTGTTGCGAAAGGTTAAAATGTGAGGAATTTAAAATGATGTCAGAAAATCAGAAGCACGATTTCTATATTGCGTTGCACAATAACATCGTCACTGGGAACAGTGATAAAAAACACCTTTTATCGCACAAAATTTATCGCGCATACTATATTTTTGGGTCACATACGATAATTTACGAAGAACAAAAAGCCCGTAAGAATTTTAGTGTATCTTGCATCAGAATATTTGTTTTTGAAAGAGATGAATTACTTGATTATTGCAATTCAATTGAAAACGTTAAGAATAATTTATACGATATGTATGTTGCCGCCCAAAATAAACTTTATAACCGGCCATATACAGACCCATACATGGTTAAATGATAATAAAATCATCCTTTATAAAAATCGCAAATTTTGGAAAGTGGGCAATTTTCACATTTCGGGCGCAGTGCCGTGCAGGTATATCGACCGAACAAGACCATCACGTGATTTGTTATTGCATGATATTTTTTTGGAATTTTTTTCAACAATTCCTTTTCGACCTTTTCGGGTGTGTTCGCGCCGTCCGTTACCCAACCGTACCGATGCGAAAGCCGAAACACATGTGTATCAACACCAATGTTCGGTGCATTCCACAAAACATTTGTTATAACATTTGCTGTCTTTTGCCCGATGCCCGGTAATTTTACAAGTTCCGCACGATTGTGATATTTTTGCGGGAATTTCCAATCGCCACTACCCCGCCGGGCGCCGCCCGGCACCCCTTCGCCAGCGAAGGGGATTAACTTTTCTGAAAGTGCGATTATATTTTTTGCCTTGTTATTGAAAAAAGAAATAACACGAATATATTTTTTTAGCCCGTCGATTCCAAGTTCCAACATTTTTTGTGGTGTCGGCGCAACGCGGAATAGGGCGGGTGTAACTTCGTTCACTTTTTTATCGGTCGCCTGGGCCGAAAGTATTACCGCAACCGCAAAGGTAAATTCGTTCGTCGAATACAATTCCGAACGAATTTCCATATTCAGATTTTTCGGAACAATTTCGAAAAAATCCCGCGGCGTTATCATCTTTTATTCAGCACAAATTTCCACGCATTTATTGTTGCAATCCAATTCGGCCGCGTCTTGTTCAGATGAATACTGATACATTTTTGTTCTTTCAACTATTGTGCCGTCGAATTCGCATTTGCATGTTACCGTGTTCGCCGCGCGATAGCGTTCGATTGTTTCGTTATCGGTGTCACTCATCCAAACCTGGGATTTAAAGCGCGATGAACATTCAATAAAATCATCCGCAGTGGCGCTTTTTTCAGAATCATCAACGAAAAATTCGTTCAAATCTGCGGCTTCTAATGCTTCTTCGGTCGGTTCATAAGAAAAACTTGTATGAATCGAAACGCGGAAAAGCAACAGCATTGCGCACACAAATGTTAGAATTACACAACCATAAAACAAAAATTTATTTTCTTTCATTTTTTACACCTTTTGTATAGAGATTCCAAAGTTATACCCTTCGATTTCCGTAAAATGTTCGGCCGGCCCCGGCGACATTTCACGTATTAACGCGTCCGACATTATGCGCTTTTTATGTTGTTCCAACGCGCCAGACAGCGCCAAATCCGCCGTATAGATAAGATTGATTCGGTCAGAAACATCCAAACCCAACGCTTTGCGAGTATCTTGGATAAAGCGCAATGCATCGTTCGCCAAACCTTCGGCGATAAGTTCGGAATTTAGTTCCGTATCCAACACAACAACCGCGGTATTATCCGGCAGTGGCATTCCCGTTACACCTTCGCGAATATTCAAACGATTTTCAAATTCGTCCGCGTTTAGTGTATATTCGCCAACAATCAATTTATCACCCACCAGTTCATAATCGCCGCGTTTCACCATTGGCACGATGTCGCGCAAAGCACCACCAAGGCGCGCGCCAATTTTCGGTGTGATTAAATATATGAAACTGTCGGCGACCTTTGCGGTATTATCAATCCATTCTACCGATTTTACATTTAATTCATCGCGAATAATGTTTGTATATTCGGTCATTGGCGCACCACCCGCAACAGTCAATTTATTCAGTGGCAACCGATTGCGCAATTTATATTGTTCGCGCAGTTGCTTTCCAACCGAAACAATTTCTTGAACACGACGCATATCGGAAACTATCTTTTCGTCATATTCGCCGACGGTCGGGAAAGATTCCAAATGCACAGATTCCGCACCTGTTAGATTTTTATAGATATATTCTGTAACAAATGGCGCAAGCGGGGCCAAAACGCGGCATACGGTACAAAGCACCGTATAGAGCGTGTTGAACGCTGTCGTATCTTCGTCCCAAAAACGCGCACGCGACCGACGAATGTACCAATTGTTTAGCACATCAAGGAATCGAACAAATTCTTTGACTGCGACATCTGGTTTATATTCGCGCAATGCGTTATCCACAACACCAATCAAAACATTTGTTTCCGATAAAATATACCGGTCCAAGACATTTCGTGCCGGCGCGGCGGAAACATCATGTGCGGTTATATTCGCCGCGTTCGCATATAATGTAAAGAAATGATATGCATTCCAAAGCGGTGTTAAAATCGTCTTGATTGATTCATTGAACACTTTGCCTTCTTTATCGATTGGCACCGGTTCGGCCTTCATAAAATTGCTGCCCAAGATAAACAGACGAACGGCGTCCGCACCGTATGTTTCAAGTTGCTGTGTTGGGTCAACAAAGTTCCTAAGTGATTTTGAAAACTTTCTTTTGTTTTCATCAACAACCATACCGTTTGCAGACACGACACGGAACGCCGGTTTATCAAACAACGCAACAGACATTATCATTAAATGATAAAACCATCCGCGTGTTTGGTCTTGACCTTCGATAATATAGTCCGCCGGGAAAGTTTTTTCGAATATATCTTTGTTTTCAAATGGATAGTGCAGGGCCGCAAACGGCATAGAACCCGATTCAAACCAACAATCCAAGACATCGGGTATGCGTTTCCATCCGTCCTTTGTCAGCGCATCCAATGTTGGACGGTGCAAATCTTCGATTTTTGTGCCAAAGAATCCTTCCATTTCGGCAATCGAACCAAATATTTTATATTCACCATCCCGTTCCCAAATTGGTAAAGGCACGCCCCAAAAACGATTGCGCGAAATTCCCCATGGACGCGCGTTTTCAATCCATGACATAAATCGATTACCCGCCGATGTCCATGTTGTATCGTTTTTCGTTATTTCAACCAACCGGTCGCGAATCTTTGGCACATCAACATACCATGCGTCCGTTGCACGATAGATAAGTTTTTCTTTGCTGCGCGGGCCAAACGGATAACTGTGTTTATGTTGGTCTTTTTTTACCAATATTCCGTTCGCGCGCAACCAATCGATTATCTTTGGATTTGCAACAAATATGTTTTCACCCGCCCATTCGGTAACCGTCGAATCAAAGTTTCCATAATCATCAACATTTAATATAACCGGAAATTGTGGGTCGATCGCCTTGGCCACTATATAGTCATCTTCACCGTATGCGGGCGCGATATGAACAATACCCGTTCCATCACTGTCCGACACATAATCGCCGGAAATCACCGTATACAGGCCGTGACCGTTCTTTGCCAAATCCGTATAGTATGGGAAAATTGGTTTATAATGCAACCCGACCAATTCAGATCCCATCACCGTTCCAAGGTTTTCCGAGTTTGCAAAAATCTTTTCGTATGCCGACAAACGCGATTCCGCCAAGATATACACATGACCGTCGTCATGTTTCATACGAACATATTTCATATTATTGTTCACCGCCAGTGCCGAATTCGCCGGCAAAGTCCACGGCGTTGTTGTCCATGCAATTGCGCGGTCGCCATTTTCAAGTTCAAACCATACAGTTACAGTATCATCGACAATATCTTGATATTCACTTGACGCTTCGGAATTAGAAAGCACCGTTCCCAATTTCCAATCAAATGGATTCACTTTGAAATCTTTATAAAGCAGACCCTTTTCATATAATGTCTTCATCGCCCATATTACAGATTCCATAAAGTTTTTATCCATTGTGCGATATCCATACCCGTCGCCGCCGTCAACCCAACGGCCAACACGTTCGATAAACCGCAACCACTCATTAGAATATGTCATAACATCGGCGCGACACATATCACAAAACGCGGCTATGCCATCAGAGCCAACAATATCCTTGGCGGTGTGGCCTTGTTTTTTTTCAACGGACGCTTCGGCCGGTAATCCATGACAATCCCACCCAAGGGCGCGTTCAACATATTTTCCATGCATCGTTTGAAAGCGTGCAACCATATCTTTGACCGCGGACACACCCAAATGCCCCCAATGTGGCAAACCGTTTGCAAACGGTGGACCATCATAAAAAGTAAACGGGTGGCCAAGTTTTGTTTTATTCAAACTTTTATGGAAAGTATCGTCGGCGCGCCAAAATTCCATTATTTCGTGTTCCAAACTTGGAAAATCGGCCTTTGGTTCTGTTTTTGGGTATGCCATTTTTGTTTGCTCCTATTTGCGATTATCATAAAAAACGGGCGCACCTGCGCCCGGGCCATCGCCAAAGCGCATAGCCAGTTTATCTTATAATAATTATCTCTTTTGTTTTCATCACGGGGCAAGTTTAGTACACAAAATACAAAATTTCCAGTATTTTTTTGACAATGTACATATTTAATGTAGAGTATAAAAAAAAGGATTAATGCAATGGACACAAAAAATATGGAAAAAAGCATAGAGCAAGAAATAAATAAGAAAAACATTTGCTATATTGTTACCGCATTGCAGAATACTACCATTATCAGTGTTTCTTATTTTGAACAGACCGTGCATCAATTACCGACCCCACAAAGATGCAATTTTGATGATTATATTATTCATTTTTCATCTGCGGGAACCGTTTGGTGTGGTGGAATTCCAGGACCGGCATATATTTCAAAGAAAAAAGGAACAAATATTGAACAGATTTGTCCGATAACACCCAAACTTTCGCATTATTTGGCGGAAATCGCCCAAGAACGTTATGAAAACATGAAAAGAACCTCTGTTCTTGCATCAGCGGTGTCCAGCGCACTACGTTCTAAGTAATACACACTAAATTTTTTAAGCCCACGCTTTTTTGCGTGGGCTAACAAATAGTATCTGGAATTTCTGTCCGTCTTCGCCAGTGAGTAAGTTCGGTAAAACAAACTCTGTTTTCAAACGGATAATTATCGATAAACGCAATTGCTACGCCGAGGCACTAAAATTTTTTAAGCCCACGCTTTTTTGCATGGGCTAACAAAATTTTGTGGTGCCGGTGATAGGACTTGAACCTACGACCCCCTCATTACGAATGAGATGCTCTACCAACTGAGCTACACCGGCGTTACGTGACACACACTTTACATAACATTATTTGGTTTTTCAAGTTTTTAATTATCTTTCTTTGCCGTGTTGCGTTTTATATACACTTATTACAAAGCCGCCAAAATCAATTCGTTTTACCGGATTTTTTAACACATCTGCCAATGGATTCTTGTATTTTGGGTCCGCCATAATTTCAGTTTTTACCGTTGTTACAACAATTGTATTTAGTATGCTTAAATTGTATGCCTCTTTTAAGATTGTTGGACCGCCAATTAAAATCGCATCATCATGATAAACCTGGTTTAGTGCAACAAGAGAGTTTGGCCCTGTTTTTTCCGCAATGATATACCTGCGTGCAGGGTCGGAAAGCATTTTCTGTGGCAACAGGGCATAAGTTTTGTTTGAACATACACATTTACCGCTATCGAATACCGTTAACAAACTAAATATTTTTTTATCCAATCCCGGTGTCCATGACATATCGTCTTTTGGACCACGCGCCATATAACCATTAGATGATTCTGCAAATATCGCTTTCATTTTATACTCCTTCTTTGTTTGTATCATACTAAAAAACGTGGTAGAAGTTGCAACAAAAAAATGATTTTTTCATAAAAAATGGAATTTGCAACAAAAAAGCCGGCTTTTTTGTAAATTTTGCATAAAAAGGCCGGCAATGCCGGCCGAAATGATAAAAATGTTCAAAAATGCCGGGAAAAACGATGATTCAAAGTATCATCGCGCCACTACCCCCGGCGGTTCCGCCGGACCCCTTCGCCAGCGAAGGGGATCACTTATCGCGAACATGTGCGGGACATTTCTTTTCGACCGCCGCAATTATGTCGCTGTGCAGTTTGGCTAAATCGCTTTCCGACATTTTTTCACGTGGGGTAAATGTAACCGTGAATGCAACGGACTTTTTGCCGTCCGGCATTTCAAACGAATCAAACACAACCACACGTGATACCGGGTTTGTCGCATAACGCGCCGCCGCAACCAATTTTTCCGCCGGGAAATCGGACGGCACAATAAACGCAAAGTCGCGCGTTATCGGTTGGAATTCACCCATCGAAATCGGCCCGCGTGGCAAAGCCCGTCGCGGCAAGTTATCGATATTATCTATAATACCAATAACCACGTTTGTTTTGATTTTCAATTTTTTTGCGACCATCGGGTGCAGTTCACCGAATTCACCGAGTTTCTTTTTGCCCTGCATAATGCAACCATAACGGTACGGGTGTGCCCAAAGTGGCGGGTTATCAGTTTCAATCGTAAAGTTTTGACCGTTCAAAAGCGAAACAATATCCGCCTTTACATCATATATATCAACCGGCCGATTGCGCTTTTGCCAATGTTTTGGTGATGTTACACCGGTGCGAACAATACAGATTTCGGTATGCTGTTCGTTCGGATTATCGCCATCGAACACCGTTCCCATTTCGAACAAATTCAAATCGGGATACCCGCGTTTTTCATTTTCCGAAACAGCATTTAGCAAAATGCCGAGCAACGAATTTCGCGCCGTATCAAAGTCCGCTATGATAGGATTTGCAACGTATACAGACGGTTTATTGGAAAGAATTTCTTCTGTTCTGGAATTTCCAAAACCATACGAACGGCATTCGTTAAGGCCCCGTGCCGCAAGTTTTTTCTTGGTCAGCAAATCAAAATTATCACTGCGCACCGCGTCGCCCGTTGTGTGCGTATCGTTTTGGGCGATTTTATCATACCCATAGATACGAATTAAATCCGCAACCACCGTTTCCGGAATATGAACATCAGTGCGTGAACTTGGCGCCGTAATTTTCCACTTTTTTCCGCCAAAATTCCCCGTATAGCCAAGTTTCTTTAATATTTTTTCCATTTCCGCGGCCGGCATTTCTATACCAGTTTTCTTAACAAAAATATCAGGCGTAAATTCAATAGTGGTATTGGTCGGCGTATCCGTTCCCGCCGCAGAAAATCCCGCAACCGTGCCACCACATACATCGGTAATAATCTTTACCGCGCACATTAATGCGGGGCCCGTTATTGTTGGGTCAATGCCACGTTCATAACGATACGACGCGTCGGTCGATATCGATAGCCGTTTTGATGTTTTGCGAACACAGACCGGGTCAAAGTATGCGCTTTCCAAAATTATATTTTTGGTTTTATCATGTGTACAACCGCGCGCACCACCAACAACCCCGGCAAGCGCAAGAACACCATCTTCATCAGTAATGACTATGTCTGTATTTTTCAATTCGTGCTTGTTTCCAAACAGGTCGGTAAATTCTTCGCAATCGTTCGCCAAGCGCACCGTTATATCGCCATGAATTTCGTCCGCGTCAAAGCAGTGCATTGGTTGCGCCATGTCATAGCAGATATAATTTGTTGCGTCGATTGGCGCATTCTTTGGGTTTATTCCGATTGCGCGCAAACGTGATGCCACGGTTGAATTACTTTGTGCCATTTTTATATTGTGAATTTCCGCAAGTTTATATGCGCGACATTTATCTGTTTTAATGTTTACTTTGCGCGCATTGCCCGACACCGCAAACGCATCATCTTTTGGTTCAATATATTCGCCGGCACCGGCCGCCGAAAGGTCACGTGCAACACCGCGCACCGCCAAATAATCCGGACGATTCGGCGTTATACCCGCGTCAAAGACCGTTGGACAATCAACGACCGGTGAACCAATTTTTGTTTTACTTGGTAATTCGATAATTCCCGTATCATCGTCATTTACACCAAGTTCTTCCCCACTGCACATCATGCCGTCGGAAACAACGCCACGCAATTTTCCACTTTGAATTTCGTGCCCCTGTATCACACAGCCCGGGCGTGCCAGCGCAGATATCATACCAACGCGAACATTTGGCGCACCGCATACAACCTGACGCAAATTTTCCGAACCGTCGTCAACCATAAGAACATGCAGGTGGTCGCTGTTTTCATGGGGTTTGCATTCGACAATTTTTGCCGCAATCGGGGGCAGGGGTGCCGATAAATCTTCGACCTCTAATCCGATTTGTGTCAACCGGTCCGCAATTTCCGCCGCAGAAAGCGTCGTTTTCAAATAATCTTTTAGCCAATCAAATGTCCATTTCATTTTCTACACCTTTTATTAAAAACCACATGTTTTTAGCCACCGAACATCATTTCCATACAAATCACGCAAATCCGGCAGGTTATATTTCAACATCGCAAGTCGGTCCAAACCGAACCCAAACGCAAAACCTTGATATTTATCTGGGTCAATGCCGCAATTGCGCAAAACATTTGGATGAACCATACCGGCACCCATCATTTCAAGCCATTTGTCCCCGTTCCATTTCATATCAACCTCTATACTTGGGTCGGTGAAAGGAAAATATGATGGACGAATGCGCAATTCAACATTACTAAGTCCAAAGAATCGTTTGAAAAATGCGCGAATATCACCAATTAAATCGGACAGTGTGACATTTTTATCTATATATAACCCTTCGATTTGCCCGAACATTGGACCGTGGGTTGCGTCCATTTCTTTGCGATATGTTGAACCGGTTGCAAACATTTTAATCGGAACGCCGTCGGTTTCCATCGCACGAATTTGAATTGCCGATGTTTGGGTGCGCATTACATTGCCATTTTTCAAAAAGAATGTATCTTGCATATCGCGTGCCGGATGATAATCGGGTGTATTCAACGCGGTAAAGTTATGCCAATCATCTTCGATTTCGGGTCCAGTGTGATGTGTATAACCAAATGATTCCAAGATTTCGGATATTTCAGACAGCGCCATCGTCACCGGATGAATTGTTCCGCGATTTTCGGGTTCGGCATCCAATGTCACATCCAATTTTTGTGTGGCAAGTGCCGCGTTTAATTCGGCCGCTTCGATTTCCGATTGGCGTGTTCTGAATAATTCGCGCAATTCCGCGTTTTCACGATTTAGTTCCGCGCGCGCATCGTTGTCCAAATTTTTCATATCTTTTAACCGCGCGGTCATTGTGCCGTTTTTACCGAACACAGATGTGTATAATTCCTGTAATTCAGTCAAAGATTTCGTTTCTTTTATTTTTTCTTGTATCATGTCCTTTACCTTTTAATAAATATGGGGTCGCATGTCGCGGCCCCATAATCATAAACGAAAAACAATTCGCCGCCAAGGGTTTTATTTATCCCCGGCAATAAATCGTTTTGCGGTTTCAATCAGTTTTGCGAAATTCGCGTCCCCTGCATACGCCATTTCCGCCAAAACCTTGCGGTCAAGTTCGATTCCCGCCTTGTGCAGGCCGTTCATAAACTGGCTATATGTAATCCCAGACGGACGGACCGCGGCATTGATACGAACAATCCACAAACCGCGAAAATCGCGTTTTTTGGTACGACGGTCGCGATATGCATACTGACCCGCCTTTTCTGATTTTTCACGCGCGGCACGGTAAGTGCTGCTGTGCCGGCCAAGGAACCCCTTAGCCCTTTCAAGAATTTTATTGTGTTTTTGACGAACCGTTGTTCCACGTTTTACCCTTGCCATTTTGTGCCCCCTTTTATTTCAAACCATACGGCGCCAAGATTTTTGCCTGTGACACCATGTTATCATTTAAATACTGCGGCTTGGACCCAGCGTTATTTGCACGCGCGGACTTTTTACGCAGAAGTTTTTTGTGGGCATTCCGGCGAACGTTGATTTTACCGGTTGCGGTCATTCTTGCACGTTTTTTCAAGTATGACTTTGTTTTTAATTTTGGCATTTTTACCTCTTTTTGTTAATGTCCTTATGGCAATGCCTTTATGCCATTTCGAACTGTTTGCCCCGCGATTATGACACAATTTATGCAAAAATCAAGTTTTTATTGAATAATCATTTTTTTCTGTCTAAACTTGCCGCGACATGAGTTCCAAAAAAGTATCTTCCAGGTTGCGCACAATCGTAAAGGCCGTGGCGTTTGGGGGTTTGGTTCCCGCCATCGCTATATATATTATTGTCGCAAAGCCGAATTTTAGGTTCGCAAATAGTATTGCGCACGCCACTTTTCCGGTTTTTAACGCGATTGGCGATGCGATTAGTTGGCCGTTTCGCGCCGGCGGAAAAATAATAAAGCGAATTCACAAGGTTTCTGTATTAGAAGAAGAAAACAACGAACTGCGTGCAAAACTTGCCGCGGCATTGGCCAAACAGACGGATTGCGATGTCGCGATACTTGAAAACAAAAAACTTATTCGTGAATTGGGCGTTGCACGAAATACGGACTATGAAACGGTTATTGCCGATGTTATGTATGATAATTTCGCGGTTCATCATGAAACTTTTATGATAAATCGTGGCGCGGCGGATGGTGTTGAACCGGGTATGGTTGTTATTTCTTTTGAAAACAAACTGGTTGGTACGGTGATTGATTCTGGGTTACATTTCGCGCGCGTGCGGTCGCTTATTGATTCTGGGACAAATATCGCGGTGCGTATTGCCGGGTCCGAAGTTCATGGATTTATGCGCGGGGACGGTTCGAACAATCCAAGCGTTGGTTTCTTTAGCGACCATAAATTTCAAGGTGCAAAAGGTATAAAACTGATTACCAGTAACATAAGTGGAATCTTGCCACCGGGAATATATGTCGGTGAAATGAAAAATGAATCAGATGTAGATGTTGTATTGCCGTGGAATGTTTCACGCGTGATTGTGTTAAAATTCACTGGCGAAAATGGCGAATACCAATGAAGCACGAAATTATAAGATATTTAAAAATTGCTTTTCCGTTTTTAATCACAATTGCGTTGTGGCGTTTGTCTTGTCCATGGCTAAATCCGGCGGGTGTTCTTTGTATCATACCAATTTTTTATTGTTCTTTTATTCGGCACACCCCGTATTTTGCACCGTTCGCGTTATTGATGTGTTTTTTACTTGATTATAAATTCGGAACTGTTTTTGTGTGGACGATATATTACTGTTTATTTTATACGATTGTAAAATTGCAAACGGTTGTCGATTTGACGCATACCAAGAAATACGGCGTATACGCGTTTATGACTTTTGTTGGACCAATAATTTTATTTATGATTGGGCAACATATAAATTGGATAAATTTACTTTATGGGATTGTTGTTTTTGCAATTACGTGTATAATTTACATTCCAATGATTATAACAATTCAGGCGGTTCAAAATGATTGACAGTGAAATATCAAAACAATTTGACCGACGTAGTGCATTATTCCTTACGGGGGGTGTTATTCTTACATCCGTATTGATTTTGCGAATGTTACAGATGCAGGTTTTTAACTATCGTGATTATAAACAAAAAAGTGAAAATAATTCATTTAGAATTCAAATAAATATGCCCCAGCGTGGTAAAATTCTATCACGCAATGGTGCGCCAATATCTTATGATGCGCCAATTTACAGGTTATATGTTATTCCCGAAGAAACGGATGATTTAGAAGGCCTTATTAATACCGTTGTGCGTGAATTAAATTTACCAGAAAAACGTGTAAAAACGATTTGGAAACACATAAAAAAACAACCAAAATTTCAGCCGGTTTTAATAAGTGAAAATACTGATTGGAATGTGCTTGCGGGGATTCAGGCAAAAAATCTTTTGGGATTACATATTCAGGATGGATTCGCGCGCAAATATGAAATGGGACCCGCCGGCGCACAAATTTTTGGTTATGTCGGTGCGCCGGAAAAACCGGTTGCGAATACACCTTTTTATACATGCGGTATCACGGGATTAGAAAAAGTTTTTAATAAAAACCTTGCCGGAATTCCGGGAAAAACGGTCATGATAACAAATGCGGTTGGACGCGTTACCGGCGAAGATAAAACAAAATATGAACAACCGATTGTTGGGCAAGACATTCGAACAACCATAGATGAATCTGCGCAACGCGCGTTGTATGATTCGCTTACACTTTACAAATCGGGATGTGGCGTGGCGTTGGATATTGAAACCGGCGATATATTGGCGGTTGCGTCGACCCCAAGTTTTGACCCAAATAACTTTTCGGGCGATGACGCCGAAGAATATATTGCGGGATTGCGTAGTAACTTTGCAAAACCGTTTATGAACAAAGTGTTCGAAGGTCTTTATCCGCCCGGTTCAACATTTAAAATGGTTGTCGCACTTGCGGGGTTGGAATCCGGCGCAATCACACCAAATGAAACGATATTTTGTCCGGGGTATTGGGATTATGGCGACCGGCGATATCACTGTTGGGAACACAAGGGTCATGGGCATGTAAATGTTGTCGGTGCACTTAAACATTCTTGCGATATCTATTTTTATCAAATGGCGTTGCGCATTGGGATTGATGCGATTAAACAAATGGCAATCCGTTTGGGACTTACTGAAAAATACATCGAAGATATTATTTCTAAACAAATGGCCGGTGTTATACCCGATAGAAAATGGAAGGAAACAAATATTGGTTCGAATTGGGTTCATGGCGATACGGTTATTTCCGGAATAGGACAGGGATTTATACTTGTGAACTGTATGCAATTGGTGGTTATGGTGGCGCGCGTTGCATCAAATAAACGCGTTGTTCCGCGTTTTATAAAGACGGATAAAAAGCCAAAATTTGAAAGTATCGGAATCCAAAAAAAGAATCAAAAATATGTTCTAAACGGTTTAGAAGAAGTCCTTAAACCCGGCGGAACCGCGGCGGGCAGTGCGATAAATGTTGACGGCGCAAAAATGGGTGGCAAAACCGGAACATCCCAAGTTCGCAGTATTTCCAAGGCGGAACGCGCATCTGGGGTTTTAACAAACGAACAACTTGAATGGCATATGCGGAATCACGGGCTTTTTGTTGGGTATGCACCAACGGACAACCCAAAATACGCCGTATGCGTGATTACTGAACATTCCGGGTCCAGTGGTTCCGCCGCACGCAGCGTTGCCACGGTAATGAAGGAATTGTTAAAAAAATGAGCAGGCAGACACGCGTTTCAAATGCAAATATGATGAGTTTTTCCGAAAAACTTAGCCGTTTTTCTTTGGCAATGTTTATTCCGATGTGTCTTGTGTTGGTGTTTTCTGAACTTATTCTGTATTCCGCCGGCGGTGGTGCATGGCGGCCGTTTGCTTTATCACAACTGATGAAAATAATTCTTGGGTTTGGGCTTTTTTTCTTTGCCACATTTACCAACATAAAACTTTGGATAAAGTCCGCATACGGAATATATGCGGTCGCAACAATTTTGATTATTTTGGTTACTTTTGTTGGCCATACAGGCATGGGGGCCCAGCGTTGGTTAAACCTTGGGTTCATGCATATCCAACCGTCCGAGCCGTTCAAAATGGCGCTTGTGTTGGTGTTGGCACGATATTTTGCGTGGATGAATTCAGTCGAATTAAATCAGTTCAAAAATTATATTGTGCCATTTTTGCTTATGCTGTTTCCGTTTGGACTTATTGTTATGCAACCGGATTTGGGGACGGCGTTGTCTATTGCAATGATTACGATTGGAATGTTTTATATTGTTGGTGCAAACAAGAAATGGTTTATTATCGGCGCGATTTTGGCGGTTATGGCCGCGCCGGTCGTTTGGTTTGGTGGTCTGCATCAATATCAACGCGAAAGAATTATAACATTTTTGGACCCTGACCATGATGCCCAAGGCGCCGGTTATCAAATAAACCAGGCGAAAATCGCATTTGGCAGTGGCGGCATAATCGGCAAAGGTTATATGAAGGGTTCACAATCACAACAATCTTTCTTGCCGGAAAAACAGACGGATTTTATATTCACGATGCTTGGCGAAGAATTTGGGTTTTTGGGCGCGATGACGATACTTATGATTTATACTTTTATTATCATCGTTTTGTTCTGGGCCGCGAAAACGTGCCGAAATCGGTTTGGTCAATTGGTATGTTTTGGTTTTATGTTGAACTTTTTCATTTATTACTTTATAAATATATCCATGGTTTTGGGACTTGTGCCAACCGTTGGTGTGCCATTACCACTAATGTCCTTTGGCGGCAGCAGTTTATTATCACTTCTGTTCGGCTTTGGACTTTGCGAAAATGCGCACATACACAAAGACCAACAATTATCTGCAAAAGGAAACTAAGATGAACTTACTTATTGTTGAATCCCCGTCAAAAGCAAAAACAATTGAAAAATACCTTGGGCGCGGGTGGCGTGTTATTGCATCGGTTGGACATGTGCGCGACCTTGTTCCGGAAAACGGTAGTGTTGATACAGAACACGATTTTGCAATGCGTTGGCAAATTATGCCCGGCAAAGAAAAACAAATTAAACTTATCACGGACGAGGTTAAAAAGGCCGATGCGGTTTACCTTGCATCCGATCCTGACCGCGAAGGGGAAGCAATTGCGTGGCATATACTTGATATATTAAATTCGAAAAAATTGGTTGGGAAAACGCCAATTTATCGTGTTGCATTTCATGAAATTACGAAAAATGCGGTAATGGACGCAATTAAAAATCCGCGCGAAATTGATTCCGATTTAGTGGACGCATATTTGGTGCGGCGGGCGTTGGATTACCTTATTGGGTTTGAAATATCGCCACTGCTTTGGCGGCGCAACCTTGGGAAATCCGCCGGACGCGTGCAATCTGTTGCGGTTAAATTGGTTGTTGACCGCGAACGCGAAATCGAAGATTTTGTCGCAAAAGAATATTGGTCGGTAAAGGCGAAATGTGATTTCAATAAAAAATCTTTTAATGCGGGTCTGTCATATTTTAATTCTGAAAAAATTGAAAAGATGACATTAAAAAATTCATCTGATGTTGATGCGATTTTATCAAAATTAAAAACGCCGCTATGCGCCGGAATTAGCCGTATAGACAAGAAAAAAGTTTCACATAAACCGTATGCGCCCTTTACAACAAGTACGCTGCAACAAGAGGCCGCACGCAAACTTTATTTTTCATCAAAGAAAACCATGTCTGTTGCGCAAAAACTTTATGAAAATGGGTTTATTACATATATGCGAACCGATGCAACAAACCTTTCAAACGAAGCGGTAAATGAAATTCGAAACTTTATCGCAAAAAATTATGGTGATAAATTTTTGCCCGCGTCCCCGAATATTTATGTAACAAAATCAAAAAATGCCCAGGAAGCACACGAAGCAATTCGACCAACACACTTTGAAAGCGCGGCGCATGAATTGGACGGTGATGAAAAGAAACTTTATGAATTGATTTGGAAACGCACAATCGCATGTCAAATGACGAACGCTGAATTCGATTCTGTGTCCGTTGATATTTTGACCTATGATAAAATTGCAACTTTTCATACCGTTGGAACAACGCGGACTTTTGACGGTTTTATGGCGGTTTATATCGAAGATAAAGATGATTCTGATGATGAAGAAAATGAAAAATTGCCGGTACTTTCCGTTGGTGATAAAATCACAATTTCTGAAATAACACCGGAACAACATTTTACGCAGCCACCCGCACGATATACCGAAGCATCACTTGTGAAAAAATTAGAAGAACTTGGTATCGGCCGACCATCAACGTATGCGACGATTATGTCAACGATTGTGGACAGAAAATATGTCGAACAAGACAAACAACGGCGTTTTCATCCTACATCCGGCGGTTGGGTGATTGCGGCGTATTTGGCAAAGTATTTTGCCGATTTGGTTGATGTGAACTTTACCGCAAAAACCGAAGATACTTTGGACGATGTTTCAAATGGAAATGTTGATAAATTGTCCGCATTAAATGATTTTTGGGGTGATACAAAGCAAATGATTTCCGGCGCACGCGATATAAAAACAACCGATATTATCGACGAAATAAATAAATTTATGACAAAGCATATGTTTGCCGATGGCAATAATAAATGTCCAAAATGTGGCGGAAAATTGGGAATAAAACTTTCAAAGTTTGGGCCATTTATTGGTTGCGAAAATTATCCAACATGTGATTATACCGCACGCATGACACCAAATGATGCGGCGGAAAAATCGCAAACAAAAACCGAACCAAAGGATTTGGGTAACGGAATTTCTTTCCGTATTGGGCGCTTTGGTCCATATGTAACGGATGGCAAGAAAAATGCCGCCGCGAAAAAATATACTGCGGATACAATAACACTTGAAATTGCAAATGAATTATTGGCCAGCGGAAAGCAAAAAGCGGAACCAATTGAAATCGGCAAAAATCCCGCAACCGATAAAATGATTTATTTCTATCCGACCGGTCGTTATGGCGCG
This sequence comes from Alphaproteobacteria bacterium, assembly GCA_017616785.1. GTDB lineage: Bacteria > Pseudomonadota > Alphaproteobacteria > Rs-D84 > Rs-D84 > Enterousia. The sequence goes on along the minus strand of JAFZXK010000019.1, from coordinate 25,882 downwards.
TATATTTCGTCGAACAAAGTCAATGTTAATGTCAAAGAACAACCAGATTTAGAAACCGCAATTGATTTGATAAATAACAAGAAACCAACGAAAAGGTTTCGTAAAAAGTAATGACAAAATATGACAATAATTTTACCGACCAATTGCGTGAACGACTTTCAATTGTCGATGTCGTGTCCCGTCGTGTACCGCTTGTTAAAAAAGGTCAAAATTATTGGGGATGTTGTCCATTTCATAATGAAAAAACTCCGTCGTTTTCGGTCAATGAAGATAAGGGTTTTTTCCACTGTTTTGGTTGCGGAAAACATGGTGACATTATTTCGTTCACTATGGAAATGGAACATATTGATTTCCGTGCGGCGATTGCGGAACTTGCCGATATGGCGGGGTTAAAATTACCGGAATACAAACCAAAAACACAGCACCAAATTGACGCGGAGCAATCTTATATCACTATTACCGCGGCGGCGGCAAAGTTATACGCAGAAAAACTTTTTACGCCCGATGGTGCACATGCACTTTCATATATTCGTGGCCGTGGGTTTAGTGATGAAATGATAAAAAAATATGGTATTGGATACGCACCGAAAAATAATATTATTTCAAACAAATTTGTAAATGTACATCAAGATAAACTTGTTGCGACGGGTCTTGCACGCCGCGGTGAATACGGCATGTATGATTTTTTTCGTGATAAATTAATGTTTCCTATTTTTAATGCGCGTGGGCAAATTGTTGCTTTTTCTGGGCGGTCGCTCGATGGGTCCGAACCCAAATATATAAACACAACCGATACAGAAATGTTTCACAAACGGCAAACACTGTTTGGTTTTAATTTCGCACGCGAATCGATTCATCGCGCAAATCGCGCAATTATTGTCGAAGGTCAAATTGATGCAATTCAAATGCAATGTCATGGTTTTGGTGAAACCGTTGCACCACTTGGCACCGCACTTACCGAAGACCATATTGCAATTTTATGCAAGGCAAATAGAAATATTATTTTTTGTTTTGATGGCGACGGGGCAGGGCAAAAAGCCGCCGCACGCGCATGTGGAATAATTATGCCTTTTTTGCGTGATAATTCTGATGTGCGTTTTGCCTTTGTTACCGGTGGCAAAGACCCGGATGAAATTTTGCGAAATGGAAAAACAGATGATATGAAAAAGATTATTGATTCTGCAATTCCATTAGTTGACTTTTTGTGGAACATTGCGAATAAAAATTATTTGGTCAATACGCCGGCGGGTAAAGTCCAGGCAGAAAAATTTTTAAAATCACAATTGGAAAAAATAACCGATAAATTATTGCGTGCGGAATACGAACATGAATACGATTCACGAAAATTTAATCAATGGCATAAATGGAAAAAAACATCGGAAACGGTGCGTATAGAAGTTCCGGAAATTGATACAATTGTTAAAAACACTATTATTTCAATAATAAATAAATATCCAGAATTGGCCGAAAGGTATGGTGATTTTATTAGTAAATTTAATCTTGACTTTTCCGAAAATGTTCCCGATTGTGGTTTGCAATTTGATGCGGCAGAAAAATATTTGGTATCATTAAAATTGCAAAAATATATTGAAAGTTTGGAAAAACAAAAACACGATTTAACAGTTCGTGGTTTATCTGGTGAAAATGATGTAAACGACGAAATCCGCCGTATAGACGATGAATTGGTTCGTATGCGTGAAAAGTTTGAGTTGTTAGTGTAAATATTAATAAAACAAACAATTAACCACTTTATTCACACTGTTTCAATTCGTTATGGTCTTCGTCTTGGTCGATGCGTTTGTTACGAATTTCTTGGGCGGCGTCTATTTTTTGATGTAATAAAACCAACTCTGGATGATTTTCTAATTTTTTATAAAGGTCATCAAGCAATGAATCTATACTTTCTATGTCCGGCGCAAATATTGGCATAACGGAATTCATCGCATTAAAAATCGAATTTTTTATATCGGGTTCCATATCTTTTAGAATTGATAAATATGCATTGATATGTTTTTCTTCGTGTTTCAAAACCGCATTATATGAACAAGAATTTTTTTTATGCGATTTATCAATTTTGACCAAAAAATTTTCATAACCAACAACCGCATCAACACCATTGACCACTATACAATACCCATCATATTCAGGAATAACATTAAAATCTATTTCATATTTTTCCATAAAACTTGTTTCAGTAATTCCGTGCAATTTAAAAGAAAAATATTTTCCATTATACTCATCCATTGGGTCATCAGATAAAACAACCGTCTTGGTCCATTCTGGATTTTTTATATTTACAAATGGTGTTTTTTTATATTGAACACAATCATCCGCAATCACAGATATCGGTAACAAAATAAAAAACAAAATTTTTTTTAACATATTATATATCGCCCGCACCTTGTTTTTTAAGGTATTCTGCAACGAACGCCGAACCGTATTGGCGATACAATTCTTCGGCAAGTAACACAGACGAACGCCCGGATTCAAATAATTTAAGCAAACTGCCCAATCCACCAAGTTCAGTATTCAAAATAACCGATTCATTATTTACCGGTCGTGATAACAAAACCGCGCGTTTAAGGTTCGGATACGCTTTGCCTTGGATAAACGCCATTTCCAGTGGATTCAAATTCCAATGTTCATAATCAGACGCATCCGCCGCCGGGTTACGGAAAAACATAATCGTTTGTGCCTGGCCACGAACTACATCACCAATGCCAAGTTTATCCAAAACATTTGCGCGCTGAAATGCTACCATATATGCCTGACGATTTTTACGACCTTCTTGGAGACCGGCGATAAAATTATCACAAAACATTTTATTTTCAAGCATCGGTGCCGTTTCATCAATCATAATAAGTGACGGATTTCCACCGGCGACCGTTGTATTATTTATTCTGTGTAATATATATGAGATAACCGCCGGCGCCAAAACTGGGTCTTGTAAAATTTCGGTAAAATCAAAAGTCGTAAGGCGCGATTGCAGGTCAAGTGTATCGGTTTCTTCATTAAAGATGTCGCCGTATTGCAATGGGTCAACCCATTTCTTTAACGCGGCGCGCATTTTCCCAGATGATGAAAAACAACTTTCCCAAAGATTTTTTAACATCCGGTCTTTATCAACCAAGTAATCAAAGTTCACCGAAACTGCACGCGCAATTTCATCGTCAGAAATCGGGTCTGATTGTTCCGAAATCATTGCCAACCAACGGCGCAAAAATCCACGATTTGCGGCGGTATCAGACATTTTAAGTGGATTCAGGTGCGCCAAAAATCCCGTTTCATTTTTTTCTTTGCCTTGCATTGTTATATATTTTCCACCCGTTGCAAGCGTGAATATTTCGGCACCTTTGTTACGGTCAAAGAAAAACGCTTTTAATTTTGGATGCCGCATTGATTGCGCAATAAGAAACGAAAACAATGTTGTTTTACCACCACCGGTCGGACCAATCGTAAGTGTATGGCCAACCGCCGCCGGTTTATCAGATACATGAAATTGAAATTGATACGGTGTACCTTGGGCCGTTGGGAATATAACAAGTGGTCCCGGACCCCAGTCCGAATTTGATATCCCGCGTGGCGCAGATGACATTGGAACACTGATTGCCGCCGCACGCGACAACATTTTGAAAGTGCGCGGAAATGTATCAAACCCCGGTATAACAGAAAACCAAGATACCTTGGTTGCAAAGTTTTCTTGGATTGGTGAAACACCAAATGACGCAGAAATCTTTTTGAATTCGTCAATATGTTCTTTTAATTCTTGCTCGCTTTTTGCGAAAACCATAAAGAGTGGATAATAATTTACAAGCGTTTGATTCCCAGAAATATTTTCATCCATAATTGATTCTGCACTTGAAATTTGTTCTTCGGTTGTATCGTTTTCTTTGTTCGCAACACTGCGGCGTTGGCGCATTACCGCTTCGACATCCGCGGCACCCATTATTTTGAAACCGTTCATACAAATCATTTCTGTTTGTATTGTGTTCACAGAATCAAAAAAATCTTCGTCTAAATAATCCGGCGCAGCGCGGAAAGATATAAGTGCCGCAAAATATTCATAATTACCACTTATATATTTAACAATTCCGTTTGATAAAAATTCTACATCATCAACAGTTGTATTTTCGGTTATTTTATCATCACATACCGCGGGCGATGGCTTTGTAATTGGTGAAAGTATACGACCAAAAAACTTTGCCATATTGTTGCGCGATTTGTTATCAAGAACTTCTGGCTTGTACGGGGCAAGGATTGATTCAATATAATTTCCATATTGATTCAGTTTATCACGCGCATGCGCGCCACGCACAGATAATACAATATAATAATTATTCAAAAATATCTTTAACCCTTGGGAATGCCATTTATCATAAATCTTTTGTAATACCGGTTGGTCAAATTCATAGTCGGTATTTTCCGCAACCGCATCACGCACAGTAAAAAATCGCAGCACTACATTTTGGTCATGAATTTGGTTAAAAAGTTGCGCACGCAAATCAAGGAACTTTTCACGTTGTTCATCGGTTTGCATACTGGTTTGAACACCGGCAAGTGAATAAACACGAATTAAACATCCATCACTTAGTTCAATTGAATTATCGGTATAAACCGTTGTAAACGGTATGTATTCAGCATAATGTTTATAACCAAACTTTGGAAAAACATGTTTAACAATGGTCGGAATATACATCAGCAACACAATAAATACGAATATAACCGCAACCGCCATAACAGTAAGTGTTACGGTATTTGAAAATCCATTGCCGGCAAAATATCTAAAAAATTCGGGTATCATGCGGGCAATCTCCGTGGAATTTTATCTTTTATCATCTTTATCTTTGCAATCAAAATTTGGCCAAGTTGCGGGTCGCGCCGCGAATAACGCGCCAATATCATATGAACCAAGCAAACCGACAATATGAAAAACAGCGGATTAAAATAGTCATTCACTTTGTCCGGGAAAATAAATATGCCAATTGTGTATAAAATTATAAAAATAATAAACTGAATCATAAAATTCAGAACCGCCAAAGTATATGGCACATAAAATAGATGCGACGGATTCGCCAAAGCTTTTAGCACTTGTTGTTTCATTTTGTGTCGATTTTCCCCCTACGCGTATTTTTATTATATCAATTTCCACATTTTTCAACAAGCATAAAAAATAAAAATCTGTAATTGTTGAAATTGTTGAAAACTTATAAACTTTTTAACACTTTTTCAACATGGGTGATTTTTCAATAAAATTGCGGAAAATACCTGAAAAATTGGATAAAAATGTTGAAAACTTTGTTAAAATTGTATTTTTAACATTTTCAACAGGGTAATAAACAACAACAAAATAAATATATTATTTGATTTTTGTGAAAAACTGTTTATAATGCCAGGGCAAAAAGGATTAGATATGAAGTTTTTGAGTTCTTTGAAGGCATGGAAAAAACGCGGAAACATTAAACAGGTTCGCCGTGGTAAACAGGTTATTTTGATGGACCCTGATAACCCAAAGTTTAAGGCGAAACAGGGTTTTAAGCGTAAATAATCTATTGTTTTTATATTATTTTTTCGGTATTTCCATATGTTTGGTAATACCGATTTTTGTTTGGATTAAAACAGGTTAAAATCTTTTGTGAATGCTTCGGTTATTGCATCTTTGACCTCGGCCCCCGAAAGACCGGCACTGCGCAGATAGTTTTCTTGTTTTTCGGTCGCATGCATTATATATGCACTGTGTTCCGCAAAATCAGGAACTGATTTTATACGCTGGGACGGGATGAAACGAATTTTTGCACTATTGTCGGTTGTGTGTCCGGCAAGAATTATGTCTGATTTAGTATTTGAACAATCTTTATTTATAATTGCCATCGCGGAAAGGCGAGAGTAACTGTTTTTATATCCTATTATTTTGGTTTGAATTAAAATTCCGGTATCGGGTGCGGTGTGTTCGGCGATGATTTTTCCGGCAAAATCAGAGTAATTTTTTACTATTATATGTCCACGTAATTCAGAATTTTTCCCGGAATTTTTGATAAAAATATTCAAAAAACCCGGGAAATTATTTTCTATATCAACGGTCAAAAATACAGGTTGATTTTCGGCGGTGATATTTATATTTAATGTATTTTCGCGTTCTGGTTTTCCAATATATATAATATGTATAGGTAAATCGTATTTTTTTGCGAAGTTTTCCGTTTCATCTAAGGTCGAAATATCGGGTTGAAAAATACCGTCAACATAAACGATTGTTTCGGACGGAAAGGTTTTTATATTGAATTTGTTCCACATGTATGACATATTTACATATATTATAAAGGATTTTGTTATGGGTTTCAATTGTGGAATTGTTGGATTGCCAAATGTGGGTAAATCTACTTTATTTAATGCGTTAACACAAAGTGCGGCGGCGGACGCGCAAAATTATCCTTTTTGCACCATAGAGCCGAATACCGGGCGCGTAATTGTGCCGGATGAAACATTACATAAATTGGCGGCGGTTGATAATTCGGCGAAAATTATACCAACACAACTTGAAATTGTTGATATTGCGGGCTTGGTGCGTGGCGCATCAACGGGCGAAGGACTTGGAAATAAATTTTTGGGGAATATATTAGAAACAGACGCAATTATTCATGTTGTCCGTTGCTTTGAAAACGATGATATTGTTCATGTTGATGGGCGGATTGACCCGATTGCCGATATTGATACGATTGAAACCGAACTTATGTTGGCCGACCTTGAAAGTTTGAATAAACAGATAAAAAATCTTGAAAAAAAGGCGCATGGTTTGGACAAAGTCGCTATAAAAATGCTGGCCGATGCGAATGTTATAAAAGAAAATCTTGAAAAATCTGTGCCGGCGCGCGATGTTGATATCGATAGTAAACCGTTTAATTTGCTAACATCTAAACCGGTTATTTATGTATGCAATGTCGAAGAAGCCGCCGCCGCAAGTGGAAACAAATTTTCGGACGCGGTAAAACAAAAGTTTGGTGCAAAAAATCCTGTTTTAATTATATCTGGGAAAATCGAAATGGAAATTGCGCAGATTGTAAATCCGGATGAAAGAAAAATGTTTTTGGATGATTTGGGTTTGAAACAATCGGGGTTAGAGCAGGTGATAAAAACCGGATATGAAACGCTGGGGCTGCAAACTTTTTATACTGTTGGGCCTAAGGAAGCGCATGCGTGGACAATAACGCGGGGCATGACCGCGCCCCAGGCGGCGGGTAAAATTCATACCGATTTTGAAAAGGGATTTATACGCGCAGAAATAATTTCACCAGATGATTATATTAAACTTGGTGGTGAAGTTGCGGTCAAAGAGGCGGGTAAAATGCGCCTTGTTGGGCGTGACTACGTCATGCAAGAAGGCGATATTTGCCATTTCTTGTTTAATAATTAGTAGAAAGTGGTAGTGTTAGTGGTTAGTGGATAAAAATTAATATCATAAAAAGCATAAAATACACAAATACTATCTACTTTTATCTATGATGGGCAGGCAAGATAAATCTATTTTGGCATATCCGTCTTTGACCAGCAGGTTTTGCATATCTTTTTGATTTAAAATAGCCATATCCGATTGGTTTTGATATACTTTCTTAAAACCATTGGCCACATTATAACCATTTATTACCTGTAGGCCGCCATTGCCGGCGACCATCAGCATTGGGGTGGAATAAGCAACCTTGGTATGATTACCCAGGTTCATAACAGTGCGCCCATCGTTCCCAAGGTACGCCAAGCCCATAGAATTTGATATAAAATCCGTTTCCAATGTTTGATACAAAAAATTATCAATCCTGGCGATTTTTCGCATATGTGGAATGCTGATCGCAAAATTTGATGTTTTATTCCCAACGATTTCTTTGATTTGTTGCAATTTTTCAATAAAATCCAAGGCCATACCATCATCATTATCTATTCGGAATGTCAGCATTTGCTGTTCTTTCAAATCATCCGGAATGTCCATTTTGCCGGCTGTGTAAACATTTCTTAGGAAAGGATATTGTTTGGCAAGGTTATCAAACAATACCTTTTTATCATCTGGAATCAAGTTCGTATGATATACACATAATACAAAATCCTGGCTTGTTTGCCCTGCAAAAGATGGCAGTGTTATATTGCGAAAGATATTAAACCGGTCTGAAAAATATGGGTCCTCGTATAATTGCAATAAAGAACGCGAATTATTCGAATTCATAAAACTGTTCGGAATTGCGTATCTGACCATACCAATTATCATAATAAAACCTTTTTATTGTTGGTTTCTATGATATAATGCCAGGCATGAATGTAAAGAAAAAAGAAATTGATATGATAGATTTTCATACGCACAGTAATGCTTCGGATGGGGTTTTATCACCAAGTGAATTGGTTGAGTTGGCCGCCCAAAAAGGACTAAAATATATTGCTTTAACAGACCATAACAATGTCGATGGATTGTGTGCGGCGGCAAATGCAGCCGAGCAAATAGGTATCAACTTTATAAATGGGTTAGAAGTTTCCTGTGAAAGAAATACGCATATTATTGGATTGTTTCTAAAACGGTTTGAAGAGATAAATAACAAAGCTATTATCCGCAGGGAATACGTAGAACAGTCGCTAAAAAACTATGGTTATACCAAGGAAAAATACGAAACACTTATCGGGGCCAGGGATGCTTTTATCAAAATGATGATAGATACCGGCAAGGGTATAGATAAGACCTTTGTTATTGAACACTTTCTACAACCCCCGTTTGGATATGGCGAGGCAATAGATATGATTCATCGTGCCGGTGGTTTGGCGATATTGGCGCATCCAAACAGAACAAAGGGTATAGATAGTAATAATTTACAAGATTTTATTTGCGAACTGAAACAATACGGAATCGATGGTATAGAGGTATATCAGTCGGGCCAAACAGACGAATATACAGATTTTGTTGTAGATTTGGCGCAAAGGAATGATTTACTGGCCAGTGGCGGCAGCGATTATCATAGCCCGAGCAAAATAAACAGGGAACTTGGGATGTATGGCGATATTGATAATCGGAAACCTATACCAATGTATATATTAGATAAACTTTTACAGAATAAGGATAAATATCTATAACCAGGAAAATTATAATATTAATTATAATCCTAATTCACAGTAAGATTTATATTCCGACGTCTTTTCAACAAAATTGTCGGATACAGGTTCGTTGGCAAGTTGTGAAGCAAAATTGGCGATATTTTTACATTGTATTTGGTTGTCTACACCTAAACAGTTGATATTTTCATTTGTTATTGTGTTATAACCGTACGCCGCGCATGCTATTTTAATCATATTAAGTGTGCTATATGATTCATCAGTTTCTGAATTCATAGATTCTATTACATAATATTCGCCATCAGTGGTTTTAATTGATGTGTATTCATTGTCTTTAATTGAATCAAGCAGTTGTATATCTTGTGCGTTTTTGTTCATAACTTCTTTGGTATATACGCTTGCGAATTTTTCTTTGAATTCTTCGGGAATCATTGAATTAACAGATTTACAATAAGTCTCTTTGATTTTATCGTCGGTACATGGATTAATTGGGATACATCCGTTTGTTGCATCAACCCACACAAATTCATCAGGATTTTCAAGACATGAATTTTGGTCCAGTGCCGCATTTGCAGAAAATATTATACTTAAGCCGGCAAATATCGATAATAAAATTTTATTCATTTGTCCCCCCATATTTTTCATATGCGGTAATTATATCATATTTTAGTGGTTAGTGGTAGTGGTAAGTGTAAGTTTTTTTATAATCAGCATACTGTCGTCTGCCTAATCTTTGTGGTGAACCACCGAAGCAGTGTGGTTCAAATATGAAATAGCCCGTCACCCGTCATTGTGAAACAATGCCGTGATGCTGCGGCACTGAATTTTCTAAACAAAAATACCGCAATCGCAGTATTTTTAGAAAATTCGTGGTTGTGCTCGGCGTGCAGTTCCCGAGCCGACATAATCAAAATTGAACAAGAGATTGAATCCATATTTTCTTACTGATATTGTTTTTCTTTTATGAAAGAACCCAAAAAAGCCACGGCATCAGTATTAGTTTTTTTGTTTAATTCGGCTTTTCTCTTTTCTTCGTCTTTATTCCAACGTGCCACAACCATATCACCTATACTTTTATATTTTTTATAATCGATAGATTTAAACAGCCACATTGTTAAATCTCTATCACTATAGTATTGGTTCTGAAATTCTACATCGTAAAAATTGAGTCCGCCCCCAAAACAATCAAATTCAAAAACAGTGCACAAATGTTGGTTAAATAATTCAATATTATATATAAAATCAACAAAACAGGCTTTATCTGCTATGTTCATCCCAGGTTTAGAACGGGTAACAACAAAATCTTTTTTATTCTGATTTGTTTCCACCAATTCGTAAAAGGATTTTGCAATATCTGCAGATATACATTTTGGGTCATTTTTATAAGTAATCTCTATTAATAATGCGGTCTGTCCCCAAGCATTATGACCAATTTTCGTAGGTAACACCATCTTAATTCCTTTTATTACACAACAAAAACATAACATGAGAAGCAGAAAAGTCAATAAATTAAACAATACCCTATATCAACAAAACTATTGTAAACTGACCATAAAGTTCGAAAGTATCAAAAATTAGCCACTTTTTTAATATCAACTTTCGAACTTTTTGTAGGTATTGGGTTTCTAACAAAAAACCGCCCTTGTGGACGGTTTTGAAACTCTGGTTGCGGGGGATGGATTTCGCTCGACACAAAGTGTCTGCGCGCAAATTTGTAGTTATTCGAACTTCGCTGATGCTCGTTCTCATATACAAATTTTGAACCGGCAACTTCGTTGCGGCTTACAAACCAGGGACCACAAACGATTTAAACAAAAAAACACACCAAAAATTGGTGCGTTTTTTGTTTAAACTGGTTGCGGGGGATGGATTTGAACCACCGACCTTCAGGTTATGAGCCTGACGAGCTACCGGACTGCTCTACCCCGCGATAAACGCGAATTATTATATATGTTCTTTTTTATTTGTCAAACGAAAAACAATTTGTTCTTTTAATTTTTTGTGTTTTTAGGTAAAATACTTGTCAGAGAGAGTCATATGCGGTATTTGCTTCAATTTATGATAATTTTGTTTTTTGTATTCCTTGGGGAATTGTGTGAATACCTGATACCGTTGCCTATCGCCGGCAGTATTTATGGTTTGTTGCTGTTATTCATTGCGCTTTGTGTAAAAGTTGTAAAATTAGAGTGGGTTGCAGATGTCGCCGATTGGTTTCACAGTGTTATGGCGTTGTTCTTTGTTGCGCCGGCGGTGGCGGTCATTGATATTTGGCCGGAAATATCGGGAATATGGGTGTATTTAGTTCTTATGTTAGTATTGGCATATTTTGTTACAATGGTTATAACCGGAAAAACCGCGGATTTTTTCCTTAATCATAGGGATAAAAAATGATGGAAATGATAACATCTTCGATATATTTTGGTGTGGTTCTGACCGTGGGCGCATTTGTTGTCGCAAGTTTTATAAATAAAAAATTTCCAAATCCTTTTACTACACCGCTTTTTTTGGCAACAATGATAGTTATTGCTTTTTTGCTTTTGTTCAGAATTCCGTATGAAAACTATAATTTTAGTGCAAAGTATTTAACATATTTTCTTGTCCCAATAACGGTTTGCTTTGCCGTGCCGATGTATCGGCAATTACCGCTTTTGAAAAGACATATTTGGACTATACTTTTTGCGGTTTTTGTTGGGTGTGTGGCGTCCGTTGCGTCGGTTTGTATAGTTGTAATTTTATTTGGTTTGGCGGATGTGATTGCGCGGTCTTTGGTGTCGATTTCAGTAACTACGGCTTTGGCGGTCGGAATAACCAGAAAACTTGGCGGAATTGTATCTTTGACCGTATCGGCAGTGATAGTGACAGGAATTTTGGGTGCATCGGTTAGTGATAAATTATGTAAGTGGTTGAAACTTAAAAACCCGATATCGCGCGGAATAGCGATTGGAAACGCGGCGCACGCCGCCGGGACCGTCAAAGCGATGGAAATGGGCCAAATTGAAGGTTCTTTTAGCAGTTTGACTATAGTATTATCCGGCCTTATGACCGCGGTTTTGGGGCCACTCGCAATTTGGGTTTATTTCGGCGGCTAGGTCGCAATACCTACTGTGTGCTTGAAATCTGATTTTTTTGTTGGTAAAATTGCGTTGTTATGTTTAGAAAGATTTGGAAAAAGTTTTGGGAACCAATTCTGGGGTTGGCGCTGTTTCAATGGATTATCGCCGGGGTTATGGCGATGCTGATGTGGTTTGTGTATTTTACATGTCGGAAAAAGATTGTAAATTATGAAACTTTTAAGAAATTTCGGCATAAACCGGCAATTTTTGTGTTCTGGCACGGGCGCAGTTTTATGTTGTCGCCGATTGTATGTTTGGGTGGTATGAAATCGTATGCGGTGGCAAGCAAACACAAAGATGGTCGTATGATGGCAAAGTTACAACATCTTTTTGGTCTGCGCGCGATTTATGGCAGTTCACATAATGGCGGTTTATCTGTCTTGCGCGATGGGGTGCGGGTTTTACGGCGTGGCGACCATTCGCTTTGTATTTCCCCGGATGGTCCGGGTGGACCGTCGCTGCGTGTCCAAGAAGGTGCGCTTTATTTTGCAAAAATGACCGGCGCGCCGATTATTCCGGTTTGCTTTTCGGCGCGGCATGTTTGGATTCAACGCCGGTGGGATAGGTATTTGTTGGTCTATCCTTTTACGCGCGTAAAGTGTATTGTTGGGGAACCGATGTATATTGATTCAAAAATATCGGACGGTGATTTTGAAGCGCGTCGCAAGGAATTAGAAAATACTATGGTTGGGCAACTGCGTGAATTAGATGCGGAATTTGGTTTGCCGGTGGTGGAACAGGATTTGAAAGCCGCTGATTTCAAAAAGGCAAAGAGAGAGGGCAGGGAACCAAAACTTACAAAAAGGTATAAATAAAATGAAGACACCTTGGTGGTTTTTACATAAAACGCCGCTTAGTTTTTTATTATTACCCATAGCGTTCATTTATTATGGAATAGGGCGCGTTGTTTATGGATGGCGGAAATTGTTTGCGTATAAATCGCGGCGCAAAATTATTTGTGTTGGTGGAATTTTTGCCGGTGGTGTGGGCAAGACGCCTATTGTGCGGATAATTGCAAATTTTTTAGATGCGCCCGTGGTTATGCGTGGTTACAAAAGGACGGCAAGCACAAACAATATCGGGGACGAGGCCGCAATGCTTATGTCTGATGGAATTGCGGTTCATGTTGGTCATCGAAAAAGTAATATATTGTTGTTAAATCGGCAAAAGGGTGATAATGGGCCAATTGTTATGGATGATGGTTTGCAAAATCCATCGATTGCCAAGGATATTTCTATTTATGTCTTTGATGAAGGTATGGGGTTTGGTAATGGGTTTTTGTTACCAGCGGGTCCGTTACGCGAAACAAAAAAGCATATTCAAAATGCCGATGCAATTATTGTGATAAGAAATAAAAATCCACGCAAAAAGTTTGCTTTGCCAACCGGGATTCCGATTTTTTACGCCGAAAATAAAACTGTGTCGCCGTATCCAAAGGGTGAACGGTTATTTGCTTTTGCCGGAATTGGGTATCCGAAAAAGTTCTTTAATTCGCTTTCGGGGGTTGTGGCGCGGCGCGGATTTGGCGACCATTATCAATATACAGAAAAAGATATAGAAGGTTTGTTTGAAAGCGCAAAACGTAAAAAAGCAAAACTTGTTACCACCGAAAAAGATTGGGTGAGATTACCGGCGGATGTGCGTGAAAAAATAAAATTTGCGCGATTGGAAACAAAAATAGACGACAGATTTTTTGATTGGTTAAAGGAGAAATTAAATTGCGCACATTAAAAGAAAATGTTGTATGTTCGGGTGTCGGTATTCATTCGGGATTGCCGGTGAATATGGTTGTGCGGCCTTTTGATAAACCGGGAATATTCTTTCGTCGTGTTGATTTGGATGATAAATCTTTGATTGCCGCAACATATGATAATGTTTCGGATACAAAAATGCGTAATACAACAATTGGTAATTTGAATGGCGCGCATGTGAAAACAATTGAACATTTGATGGCGGCACTTTTTATCGCGGGGGTTGATAGTGCGTTGATTGATGTTGATGGTGCCGAAGTCCCAATTATGAACGGCAGTGCAAGTTTGTTTTATCGCCGAATAATAGAGGCCGGTGTTACAAAAGGAAAATATAAAAAAATTATTGTGAGAAAACCCATTGTTGTCACCGCGCGTGAAGTTTTGCGTGGGTTGCCGATTTGGCAACGCGTAACTATATTTTTTTCAAATTTATTTTCCGGGCGGCGGTCGGACGGGTTTGTTAAACTTTCGCCGTCAAAGGATAAAGCCCTGAATATCAAGGCGACATTGGTGTACCCAGAGCCAATTATTGGAAAACAAAGTTTTGTGTATTCTTTTGATGAAACAAAGTGGTCGGTTGAAAATTTTATAAAAAATATTGCGTCTGCGCGGACATTTGGGAAATATTCAGAATGGAGCTACCTAAAAGCGCATGGTATGGCGCGCGGTGCGGATGAAAAAAATGTTATTGTTTTGGACTATGGCGGCGAAAAAACATTAAATCGTATTTATTGGCCTGATGAATTTGTGCGGCATAAAATTATTGATGCAATTGGCGATATGTTCACATCGGGCGGTTTTATTGTTGGTAATTTGGAATCTTATAAAGGCAGCCATGCAATGAACAACATGTTACTTAAAAAATTGTTTAGTAATTCAGATAATTATGATATAATAGACGCGTAAAAAATTAAAAGAGGGGATTTATAATGAAAAAATATCTTGGTTTGTTTTTTGGATTGCTTGCGCTTTGCGGTTGTGGCGGGTATATTAAAAATGAAAATGGCAGTGAGTATATCAAGAAACTTGATGGTGAACCGATTGGGTGTATTTTTCTTTATAAAATAGAATCCGAAGTTTCTGTTTACGACCAAGAAGACGCACGGCGCTATTTGGAAAACCGTATCGCGGACCAGGCGCGACCGGGTAATGCCTATTGGTTGGTTAGCCAACGGACAAGACCAAATGAATGGGTTTTGTTCGGACCGGAACGCGCATTTGTTTTGGCGGCCAATGTTTATGAATGTCCAAATATACACGCGGTAAAAACTACAAAAACTGATAAACCAATGCCGGAATATGAATTGAAACCATGTGGCGGTGCATTTGGTGGTGTCGCCGGCGGCGGATGCGTGCAATAAGTGTAAGTGGTTAGTGATTGGTGTTAGTGCGGGCGCGGTTGCGCCCGTTTTTCTTTAATAACTTACACTAACACTCATCACTATAATTAACACTGGAATTAGATATTCGTTTTGTGTTATAATCTTTTCGGGTGAACCAGAGAGAGAATTTGTCAGGTCAATATATCTATATTAAACGAAAAAAATATGCATCGGGATTGATATGGCAACCGATGGTGGCCGGCTTTACCACGCGGGCGTATGCGCAGAAATTGGCAAATGGAATTGACCGGCGTTTGAACCTTTATATTCGATATAATGAAATGGTCGGGCTTGGCGCGCGGTCTAATGGTTTGCGGTCAGGAATGCCGTCAATCGCAATCGAAATTATAAATGCTTTGCCGGGGTATTCTTCGATGCTTGGCGCGTTCAGGGTCCAAGATAAATTCGTTTTGGTCGCGGTTAGAAACGGTGTTATTTTACAAGATTTGTTATTTAATGACGAAAACAGCGCGCGTGAAAAATATGCAGAATTAAATGATATTCCTGATTGGAATGCGACATTTGCGCCGGCGTCTTGGGGAATTCCACGCGCGGTCGATAGAAATTTATTGGATTTGATTTCCGGTCGTGTTCATGGTGTGTTGCGTCCGATAAGTCGTTTTGCGTCCGGGATAATGTCTTTGGTTTTGTTTGTTATTTTTGCCTTGGCGTTTCTGTATCTCTTTCGTGAACCGATAAATCGGGTCTTTGTGCCAAAGCCACAAATTTCAAAAATAAATCCGGAATTGGCCGCAGAATATAAACGAAAAATTGAAGAAAAAGATAGGGAGCTGGACGAACAATTTAATATAAGGCAAGAACCGGTGTATCAACCACTTGTGTTGCCGTTTGATTCTTTGCCGGACCCATTTGAACGCGCAGATTTATGTTATCGGGCGATTGGCTTTTTAATGCAACAGATTATTGGTTGGAATCAAACAATGGTTGAATGTGGTGAAGCATATGTCACGGCAAGGTTTAAGCGGTCTTTTGGAACATTGGACGATTTTTACATTATTGCCGGTGATATTATGCCCGGGGTTTTTGTCCAAGAAATGAACGATGATGAAATTTTGGTTCGTGCAAAGTTGCCGGAACGTGAGTTATATCCATCTTATGATTTGCGCGATGTTGATACAATTGTGCGCGAATTGACAAGTCGTTTCCAATCGATAAATATAGACGCAAATGTTTCGCCAAGTGTTGAGGTTTTTTCAAATGGTTCGCAATCGGCCGATGTATATTTCGCAGAAATAACAGTGGAAACAAAATTTATACCAGATGAGTTAATGAAAATTTTTGAAGATTTTGGTGGTGTTTATATGACAAAAGTGTCATGGAATGCCAACAGAAAAACATGGAACTATGAGGTGATAATCTATGCAAAACAAAATTAAACTTTTATTATGTGCGTTTGTGTTTGGAGTAACATCGGTGTCTTATGCGGTTGATGTTGTTGTTGATGTTGATGATGCGGCAAATGAACAATTTTCCGCAGATGCAATAGAACAATACGATGTAAACGGTTCACTTTTTCAACAAATCACGGATTTGGAACAAGAAAAAGTTTTAATGCAATTGGAAAAAGAACGCGCGCAGTTAAATCTTGATTTGGATAGATTGGCGGCGGAAAAAATAAAGTTGCATATGGAAATTGATACTTTGTCCGGCCGCGCAGAACAGCAACAGCAAGAATTTGAAACAGAACGTGCGCGTTTGCAAAATGAAGCAAAGCGTTTGGAAAATGAACGCGAGGCATTGACGGCCCGCGTCGCAACGCCAACGCCATCGTATGCGCCGGCGCAACCCGTATACAGCGAACAACCGCAACCAAAGGCGGAAACCGAAATAACAAAAAAATATAAATTGTTAAATGTATATGGTGCCGGTTCGCAGTTGCAGGCAACCGTTCAAGACCTGGCTAATGGTCAAAATAAAAAGTTGAGTGTTGGTAAAGATTTGGATGGATATACGGTTAAATCTATATCTTTGGACGAAGGTGTTGTGTTTTCAAAGGACGGTGAAATTCAAACACTGAATGTTGCAAATGGTAATTAAAAATGAAAGATTTTTCAGAAGATATTTCTTTTGATAAAAGACCAACTGTGCCCGTTGGCATGGAACGGGCGGACGCGGATGAAATTGTGGAATATCTTTTTTCTGAAAATAATAAATTACTAACCGCAAGTGGTGGTGAATTTGAATTACCAAAAGAAACCCAGGGTTTATTAGCGTATTTTTCAAATGGCGGTTTGATTATTTCGCGGACACATCGGTATGATGGGCGGGTGCTTGCGTTCCTTGATTTATTGCGAAAGAAAAATCGCGCTATGTTGTCGCCGTTTTATTCTGATTTAGGTTTGCTTTCGGCGGTATATAAACATTATGAAAGTAAACTTGGTGGGTCGCGGTCGCGTGTCGATTACAACAATCAAATGCAGAAAGATTTTATCGATATAGTTGCTAAGGCCGCCGCCCAAAAAGTTTCTGATATTCATATAGAGGTTGCAGACCAAACAACAATTTATTTTCGTATAGATGGCAGTATGCAACCCGTTTTAGAATTTAATTCGGGGTGGGGCGAATCTTTTGTTCGTGCCGCGTTCGCGTCGGCGGATATTTCAAATTCAAACTATGCACAAAACGAATATCAATCCGCACAAAAAGATGGTCGGACGCCGCTGCGTGGGACAAAGGATTTATATTTGCCCGAAGGTGTGCTTAGTATTCGTATGCAATTCAATCCGGTTGCGTTCGGGTCGCGATATGTTGTTATGCGATTGCTTTATGACAACCCGTCGCAAAGTATTACAACCGAACAAGAATTTGGAAAATATGAACAGAAACTTTTGCATCGGTTGCGTTCGTTTCCAACAGGTCTGGTTGTTGTTGCGGGTCCAACCAGTTCCGGTAAATCAACGACACTTGTTCGCAATATGGTGTTGATGTTAAAAGAACATCATTACGAAATAAACCTTATTACTGTTGAAGACCCGGTTGAACAAAAAATCTTTGGTGCGCACCAAATTCCGGTTGTGAATACTGTTAACGAAGAACAACGCGAAAACGAATATACCGAAGCGTTGGCGGCCGCATTGCGCAGTGACCCTGATACATTGATGGTTGGTGAAATTCGAACTTTGGCCGCGGCACAATTGACGGTCAAAGGTGCGCTTTCAGGGCATAATGTTTGGACAACTTTGCACGCGAATTCTGCGATGGCGGCTTTGGTACGATTGTTGGATATGGGGGTCGAATCGTTTAAGTTAAAAGAAGAAACAATGATGCGCGGACTTATTTCTATGCGTTTGTTCAAACGGCTTTGTCCGTATTGTCGTGAACGGTTGATAAATCACCCAGAATATTCAGAATATGGTCGCGTGGTTGATGCCTTTGGCGATTTGGGTTTAAATCAAGTTTATGTTCGTGGTCCGGGATGTGAACACTGTAACGGAACCGGAACAATGGGGCGTATCAAGGCGGGAGAAATAATTATAACGAACAGTGATTTCTTGCAATTGGCACTTGCCGGACAAACCGACGAAGCGGTAAAGTATTGGTTGGAAGAAATGGACGGTCGCACATTAAAAGAATCTGCGTGTTCGTTGATGTTACAGGGTATAATTGGTGTTGATGAATTGGAACGTTGGGTTGGGTTGCTGGATAGACCGGGGGTTTACTAAAAATGACAAGTGTTGAAATTTTTTATGCAAAAATGGTTTGTCGGTTTAGCACCGACAAGCGTATTGCGATTTGGCGCAAATTGGTGTCGTTGCTTAAAAACGATTTTACATTGGTGAATGCGTTGAATCGTTTGCAAATGACGGAATCCCACGGTGGGGCGCGGCCGAACGAACCTTTTGCAATATGTTTGCGCGAATGGGAAATGAATCTTGAACGCGGGCTTAGTTTTTCCGAGGCCACGCGTGGTTGGATTCCAACCGAAGAAACATTACTGCTTACATCCAGTAATATGTCAAGTTTGATTGTCGCACTTGAAAATGTTGGTCGAATTGTTGTTGCAAATAAACGCATCGGTCGTGCGGTGTTCGGCGCAATTGCGTATCCGTTATTATTGTTGGTTTTGGTGTTCGGCATTATCATTATGGTTGGAATTTACCTTGTGCCGCCGTTGGCCGAGGTTGCCGGTGAAGGTATGGTTTGGACCGGTGGTGCGGCGTCTTTGATTTGGCTATCGGAATGGGCGGGAAAGTATTGGAAATTTATCGCGTTCGTTTTTTGTTTAGTTATAGTTTTTTCGTGGTTATCTTTGCCGACTTGGTCGGGGCGGTTGCGCGCGTTTTTTGATAAGTTGCCACCATGGAATATTTATAAGATTCGTGTTTCGGTTGGTTGGATGATGTCAATGGCCGCGATGGTTTCCGCGGGCGTTTCCATACCGGACGCGATGCGTGTTATTGCCGATAATGCAAATAAATATCTGCGCAATATTTTGGATAAAACTTTGCGACATATTGCGAACGGTGATAACCTTGGGAATGCATTGCAAAATACAGGGCTGGATTTTCCAAGCCAAGAATTGATTGGCGATTTGGCGGTGTATTCGGATATGAACGATTTTGATGAAAACCTTAATCATATTTCAAACGAGTATTTGGAAGAATCTGTTCGGAAAATTGAATCTTTGTCCGATGCGTTGAACACTGTTGGTATTTTGCTAATATCGGGTGTGATTGCATGGGTCGTCCTTGGCACATTTCAAATGCAAGACCAGATTACCGCGTTCTTGTCCTAAGGATTTTTTTCCTTTTGATTTTAATCTTTTTCTATGATATTATCCCTGTGTTGATGAATTAGTGTTTCGCCAATTGGGTGTCACGGCCTATCTTATTGTTCGACATCAGTGTCAGCGATGACAAAAAACATCCGGCCAAGGTTGGATGAGGTCGAATAGATAAATGAATAAGGCCTACTATTTTCTGATGTCAATAGTCGTGAACATCCAACCGTTTTAATGCTTTTAACATTTTCGAAAACTAATTAAAGGAGCAAAAAATGGAGAAACCTTTATATACCGCAATATTGGAATTCTTTGCGAAAAATCCAGAATACAAAATCACCGCCGATGAATTTGTCGGTTTGGTAAATATGTTGTCGCAAGAAGTGTTGAAAAAACACTAGACCATAAAGGGCAGGTTTTCCAAAGTTCCTTCTGCCACACGCAGGTTCACATCAATCATCATAAACACGCAATCCGGACTTGTTGTTACAAGTTCTGGGTCGAACATGTGGGTGGACAGCAAGTGGCTTGTGTTGACCGATATTTTTGTTATCAAATGGTCGTCATCCAAAAGGGTGTAAATTGGGCCTATGTCGCGCGGAACATTTTGCCCGATTTCGTGTTCGTTTTGTGGACAGCGCAGACCATCAAACAATGTCTTTATCCGGTTATCAATGTCCGAACGCGGAACACCGATGATTTCCGGATGCAACATTTGAATATCCAATTCCGCAATCAATTTTAGTTTCGGGGTGATAATCGGGTTCCAATCTATGCCGCCGACGTGACGGGTAATAATTGGATTTTTTTTCGCGTTTGGCCCCATGTATTGGGTCAGTTTATCCCAAGGTTGGTGTTCCAACAATTTTTTTAGTTGCGGGTGAAACTGCATACGAATATCAGACACATGTTGTGCCCGTTTTTTCGGATTGATTAAAATTTCCCCAAAATATAGTAATTTGAATTTCATTTTTGTATGCCTTTTATTTTTGCCTTTTTCTTTGACAATTATACCATAATTTGCTATGTTTTTGATACAAAAAAAGAAAGGATTTGTCAATGACAGTAAATAATGAATATACCGGTGATTCAATCAAAGTGTTAAAGGGACTGGAGGCGGTTAAAAAACGGCCCGGAATGTATATTGGCGACGTGGGCGAGGGCGGGTCTGGTCTGCACCACATGATTTACGAAGTTGTGAATAATTCTATTGACGAAGCCATGGCCGGTTATGCCGATACGGTGTTTGTTTCATTAAATGCAGATGGCAGTGTGACCATACGCGATAACGGTCGTGGTATGCCGTTCGATATAAACCATGAAACGGGGCGCAGTGCGTTGGAACTTATTATGTGTGAATTGCATGCTGGTGGTAAATTTGATAACGAAGGCAACGGCGCGTACAAGGTTTCCGGCGGTTTGCACGGGGTTGGTGTGTCGGTTGTGAATGCGTTATCCAAGTGGCTAAATGTGCGGGTTTGGCGCGGGGATAAACAGGCGGAAATGTCCTTTGCCGATGGTGTGCCAACGATGGATTTGAAAATTACGGAAAATAAAACGGGCAACGAACACGGGACCGAGGTTACTTTCTTTCCGTCCGCAGAAACATTTGCATCGATTGAATTTAATTTTGATACACTTGAAAATTGGTTGCGTGAACAATCTTATCTTAATGCCAATGTGCGGATTATTTTGGAAGACCTGCGTGGTGGGGAAAAGAAGGAACGCGAATTCCATTCGACCGATGGGTTGGCGGGCTTTGCAACATATTTGGATAAGTCAAAGGAACTTTTGAATCGCGACCCGATTCAGATGATAAAGACCATTGATGATTCTTATATTGAAATCGTTCTGCAATGGACGACCGCATATACCGAAACATCGCTTTGCTTTACAAACAATATACCGAATCGCGATGGCGGAACGCATTTGGCGGGATTTCGTGCGGGACTTACGCGCGCAATCAATAAATATATCGCGGAACAAAATACCAAGAAAGACATCAACCTTTCGGGCGAAGATTTTCGCGAAGGCCTTACTAGTATCATAAGTGTAAAGATTCCCGACCCGAAATTCGGTTCGCAGACCAAGGATAAATTGGTGTCGAGTGAGGTTCGCCCGATTGTTGAAAATACGACTTCGGAATTGCTTTATCAATATTTGGAAGAAAATCCGGCGACCGCAAAGCTTATTGTCGATAAGATATTAGAGGCCGCAACCGCGCGTGAGGCCGCACGCAAGGCGCGTGAACTTTCGCGGAAAAAGACGGGGCCTGAACTTGGTGGGCTGCCTGGGAAACTTGCGGGGTGCAGTGAACGCGACCCGGCAAAGTGCGAATTGTTTATTGTCGAGGGGGATTCGGCTGGTGGTACGGCAAAGCAGGGCCGCGACAGAAAGACCCAGGCGATTTTGCCATTGCGTGGAAAAATTTTGAATGTTGAACGTGTGCGGTTTGACCGGATGTTGTCTTCGGATACGATTGGGGCGCTGATTACGACAATGGGCGCGGGTATCGGCAAAGATGATTTCGATATTGAAAAAATGCGCTATCATAAAATTATTATTATGACCGATGCTGATGTTGACGGGCAACATATTCAAACTTTGCTTATGACTTTTTTCTATCGGCATATGCCAGAAGCGATTCAGCGCGGATATATATATGTCGCAAAACCGCCGCTATACGGCGTAACGCGTGGCAAACAGCAAATTTATTTACAGAACCAACGCGAAATGGACGACTATTTAATGGACCAATTGGCGACCGACGGTATTGTCCAAATTGCATCAGGGACCCAGATTTCCGGTGCGGATTTGAAACGGTTGTTGGATTTGGTGTTGGATATGCGAAATGTTTTGCAACCACTGAATCATATTATGCCGCTAAGGTTTGTAGAGGCGTTGGCACTGAATCGTGTCTTTGATGACGAATCGGCGGAAAATTGTGCAAACGCGGCAAAAATGCTGGACGCGCAAGAGTTGGAATTCGAGCGCGGATGGCAAGTCAAAGCAAATGATTCGGGAATTACGATTACGCGGACACTGCGCAGTGTAACGGAAAGTTATTTGCTGTCGCGCGAAAAGTTGAATTCGGCGGAAATCAACGCATGGCGGCGTATGGCGGGACGCGAAGAATTGATGGAAACTTTTTCCGCGCCAACAATACTTACCGTCAAATCAAAGTCGCAAAAAATTTGGGGCGCGTTCAATTTGCTAAATACCGCGTTTGAATATGCGAAAAATGGGTTAAAGATTCAACGGTACAAGGGGCTTGGTGAAATGAACGCGGAACAATTGTGGGAAACAACAATGGACCCGAATCATCGGTCGCTGTTCCAGGTTACCGTGAATGACGCCTCACAGGCGGACGCCGTGGTTTCTATGCTGATGGGTGATGTTGTTGAACCGCGCCGCGACTTTATCGTTGAAAACGCCCTGGATGCAAATTTGGATGTGTAGTAAATGTTCACTGCAAATTGGTTCTTTGATTTGGAAAAGAAAATAAAAGATATGGGCGCAGACAGTGACGCCCAATCTTTTGATGAAATTCGTGAAATGTTATCGAATCCGCGGCGATTTTCGGCGGATGAATTTGCGGATATGTGTGCGTATGTTATTTTGGCGGGTGGGTTTTCGCAGAAAACCGCAAAGCGAATTCATAAAGATATTATGGATTATATTTATAAAAATGGTGCGGATTTTGATTCGCTGTTTGCAATATTTCACAACAAAAATAAAGTGTCTGCAATTTGCAAAATTTGGGAACATAGGGCGCAATTTTGCGATGGTTTTTATAACTGTGCCGACGATTCGGCGAAACTTGATTATCTGTCGAAACTGCCGCATATCGGAAAAATTACCGCGAATCATTTGGCGCGAAATTTGGGTGTTGATGTTGTAAAATACGATGTTTGGATTCGTCGCTTGGGCGCGCTATACGCCGGAATCCGTCGTATAGACGAATTGACGCCTGAAATAAAAAAAGCGTGTGATGATATGTTTGCGCGGTTGGTCGCAGAAACAAAACTTCCGCGCGGGTATATAGATGTTGTCCTTTGGAAAGCGGCGCAGTTAAAAATTATTTCTATGGATATCCCCTTCGCTGGCGAAGGGGTGCCGGGTGGAACCTGGCGGGGTAGTGGTTATGGCAAAAAAACTACCCCACCGGCTCCGCCGGTCCCCCCCTTCTTTGAAAAGAAGGGGAATTAAGGAGTGAACGAAGATGGATGTAAAAATTGAGGAATCTTGGAAACGGGTTTTGGCGGATGAATTTGATAAAGATTATTTTATCAAACTGACCGATTTTGTGCGCGCGGAATATATGGCCGGGAAAAAGATTTATCCCGCGGCAAAGAATATTTTTAACGCATTCAACCTGTGTCCGTTTGATTCGGTGCGTGTTGTGATTATTGGCCAAGACCCATATCACGAACCGGGCCAGGCGCATGGTCTTTGTTTTTCTGTGCCGGATGGAATTACGCCGCCGCCGTCGCTGCTAAATATTTATAAAGAAATCGAATCGGATTTGGGGCGACCAAGCGCAACGCATGGCGATTTAACATCGTGGGCGCGTCAAGGTGTTTTATTGTTAAATTCTACATTGACCGTGGCGGCGCATTTGGCGGCATCGCATGCGGGACGCGGATGGGAGCAATTTACCGATTCAGTTATTCGGGCGACGGCCACACGCGACGGTTTGGTTTATATGCTGTGGGGCAGTTATGCCCAGCGTAAAGCAGAATTTGTTGACGCGTCGCGCAATTTGATTTTGAAAAGCGTGCATCCATCGCCACTGTCCGCGTATCGCGGATTCTTTGGCTGTAAACATTTTTCCAAAGCAAATGAATATATCACCGCGCACGGTGGCAAGGCGATAGAGTGGTAAATTAGTGTTAGTGTAAGTCCGTCACGACCGCGGCGCGGCGTGCCGCGACGGGTGGGTAGTGTAAGTGGTTAGTTAAATATGATACACTGGACACTAACACTAAAAACTATATGTCACGCCCAGGCCGTAAAATGCGTATGAATAATTTTCTGGTGCAGTGTTTCCGTTTGAAAAGTGATGCATAAATAATTCCAATGCCCAATTATTATTTATATGATATCCGCCGACCAATTTAAACTGGAATATAAGTTTCGCGCCAAGGCGTTCGTTTTGTTGCGCCTGCATACCGACACCGGCGCCCGCCGAAACATAGATGTTTTTGTATTCCGAAAGCCGCACATCGCCCGATAAAAATACCATTGGAATTGTGTATTTATCCCAGTCCCATCCGTATTTTTTACCAAATCCCATTGTCTGGGCAATATTTATTGATTGGCGCGCGGGTAGGCCAAAGAAAGTTGTTGGCTGTGAATATTGCAAATGAAATAGATAGAACGGAACTGGCTTTAACGGTGGTGGCAGTAAGAAACCGCTGTCGATGCCTTGGCCAAAATTAAAGGCGATTTGGTTTTTGTAATAACCTGTAAAGGTGTTGCGTGTCGTCGCGGCAAATGCCGAAGATGCCAAAAGTATCACCGTTAGTAAAGCAACAATTGTTTTTTTCATTACGGATTATTATACACTATTTTTGGGTGGTATTCAAATGGGAAAATAAGTTGGGATTTTTGTCCGTGTGGTGGTTCCGTATGAAATCCTTGCAATTGGGAAAAACTTTGTTATAATGCGCGGTGTTATGGCGGCGTAGCTCAGTGGTAGAGCAGAGGAATCATAAAACTTTGACCTACTGTGGGATACAGCGTCAAACAAGTGTATACTGCTTGGTTTTCTGCGGTTTGACGTGGTTAACAAAAAAGTATAGAAATATGTAGAAATTC
>JAFZXK010000018.1 GCA_017616785.1 Alphaproteobacteria bacterium | reverse complement strand
GGGTGGTCAATTTTTCTTTTTCAAACATTGATTTGATATGTTCGTTATTCGGTTTCGGCACCCAAGTATTATATTTGTATCCAAAATTTTTCAAACCATTATGAAATGCCATGTGTCGTTCAAGAATATAATTCCACGCCTTTTCCGCCGTCATCGGGCGAATTGTTATTTGCATATCTTCCCCTTTTGCTTTTTTTGGATTATATCATAAAACGGTTGGAGTGTAACAAAAAATCCACGACGAATTCATGGCGAAGTTGGGGGAATAATTTATCCCATTACGGTCATTATCACACCAATACTAATCATGATAAAACATAATATTTTTTTAATCATGATTTGGTGTGATATATCTTCGTGAAAACGTTTGCCAAATAATTTTGCAAGAATGATTCCATATACGGCAACAAAAATTGGTTGAACTGATTGAATTCCCGAATCCACAATAATCGGTATCAATGCCAGTGCGAACACAAGGCTTAATGAAGCCAACCTGTCAAAACATTCCATCAATACAAACATGCCGAATTTTTTACGATATGCGCCGAAACTTTTTATGATATCTTGACGAACGGGGCGAATAAATAACATTGTAAATTGCGCAATAAAAGATGTCACCATAACCCAAAATGCCACCGATACCCAGTTAGTATTTTCTAACAAGACTTTATAGAAACTTCCTTCGAATGACAGCATTATACTGGCCAAGCACATTAACCAAAAACCAGAATTTATCTTGATACGATTTTCATGGGTTAGATTCAAAAACACAGAAAACAATATTATTATACCAAAACCTATATATTGAATGGGATGTAAAGTTTCGCCAACTATTAAAAAAGCCCATAACGGAACAAAAACTTTTTCCATTTGAAATAATGCGGCCACCACAGATGTATCAAGTTTATTCAATGCAGCAAAATATGGAAATTGATATCCAATCTGTATGATTGATAACAGACCAACGAACAACCATGCTTCCAACGGCAATGAATGAATTTGGCCAAACAGTGGCAAACACAAAATCCCCAATATATTTGTCAAATTCATGTAAAAAATGGTTGTTGGCACCCGCTTAAAAACACTACCCAATACATAGAAATCAAATATATTGGATACAGCCCACATCATAGGTCCAATAAAAGCAACCAAAATTCCAAACAAATTCATAACATGGGAATTATATCATAAAATAATTTGGACGTAACAAAAAAACGCCCGAATGGGCGGTGTGTTTTTAATGTGTCTTGGCGATAATATTAAATTTACCGGTTAACATATTGATACGCACATAATCGTTCGGTTTTATTTTTTCAAACTCAGCACTGCGCCCCCATGTTTCCAGGACTGTAAAATCAAGATTTTCACGTCGCATATTACCATGATGACCATACAGACCTTCAAATGGAGAATTTAAACAATCAAACTCAAACTTGAATTTCACACCTACAGAATCTTTGGTAAAAACATGTACAGATTCATCGGATTTCCAAATGTTTATATCACTATATTCTTGTGTGGGGACGGCTCTTATACTATTTATAAACCCGACGTGGCCTTCTATAATGGGTTTGTCCAGTGAAAATGCGGATTTAGTATGTTCATCTATTTGTATTTCATAAAACTCAGGCAAACAATATGGACGCTGTTGCACAATATTGATTTTGTTGTCTTTTGATACAACAAATTCCATATCCACTGGATATCCTAAATTTGGTTCTAACTCAGAACACAAGGCAGAAATTAAAAAATGATTTCTGTATGTTTCTCGGTCTTGCGCAGAAACTCTTTGTGGCGAAACAGTATGTGCGTTAGGATAAAACACCATATTGTATTCTGAATTATTAATATTGGATAAATTGAACCTGGTTATACCATGATTTTTATCGGTAAGGGCTTTGCCTGTGGCAAATCGGTGAAAATCAGAAAAATTCTCATCAGATAACAACCTGTCTGCAAAATCGTTTTTGACATAGTGCATTACAATAAAAGGTGCGCCAAAAAATGTTTCAGAATATACAACGCCCGCCATTTGCGGTGTTGGAACCATTGATTGTAATATAACACCCATTTTGGCATTCGGCACATTTGCCGCGGATGCATAAACCGTATTTAGCGCACCCGCCACCTGGTCGCGTGTTTTTACATTCAAAACGCTTTCAAATTGACCCGAATATGTTTTTCCTTTTTGATCTTCTATATCCGCGGAAGAACGCACCGCGATATTGCCGCCCAATTTTTCCATATAAAACACAGCGGAATTTATTAAATCTTCCGAAACATAGCCATTGTTTTTATAATCGTTAAACTTTTGCAGCGGAATTACAAAGGTGTCCGGAACAATGAAATCTGTTTTGTATTTTGCATTATATCTTTAAATCAATGTGTTCAATAGATAGAGCCCGGCAAACTTGCCACCGCCAACAGTGGCGGTCTGGGCATTTACATCTTTTAACGAAACAATTGTGTTATCTGTCATACTCTATTTTTATCAAACACCGCACGTTTGGGCGGTGTTTTACAATTGTGCTTTTATTTCTTGGACTTCGTAACATTCAACGCGATCGCCCTCTTTCAGGTCGTTGTATTTATCAAAACTCATACCAAATTCAACACCACCGGAAACTTCTTTGACCTCGTTCTTTTCACGACGCAGTTCGCCAATTTTGCCGTCATAAATCACAACGTTGTCGCGCAACAACCGAACAAAAGCGTCTTTTTTAATAACGCCCTCGCTCATGCGGCAACCGGCAACGCGAATGCCCTTGCCCACAGTGAAGAGTGCGACAACATCGGCATAGCCAATAAAGTTTTCTTTCTTTTCCGGCGCAAGTTTCCCGGACAAGATTTCTTTGATTTCATCTGTAATGCGATACACAACACTGTGATAACGAATATCAACATTTGCCGCGCGCGCCATATCACGCACCGCCGCGTCCGCACGAACATTGAACGCGATGATGACCGCGCCGGACGCAGACGCCAAACGCACGTCACCTTCGGTAATTTGACCAACGCCGGCGGACAGAATTTCCACCGATGCTTTGTCCGTTTTAATGTCGCGCAACATGTCGGTAATGGCCTCTACACTGCCTTGGACATCGGCGCGCAGGACAATCGGCAAAGTCAATTTATTATCTTTGTTTTGCTTCGCAAATAGTTCTTCGAGTGATGAACGTTTTGCGGCGTTTGCCTGGTCACGTGCCCGTTGCACACGCCATGCGGCGACTTCACGGGTTTGTGCCTCGGTTTCCATAACGTTTAACATATCGCCCGCCAATGGTACGGAATCAAGGCCCAAAACCATAACCGGTTGTGCGGGGCGCACCATTTTCACGCGTTCGCCATTTGACATAATAAGTCCGCGCACACGACCAAATGTTTCACCGACAACGAACACATCACCAATCTTTAATGTTCCCTGGCGAATTATCACGGTTGCGACCGCGCCCAGGCCGCGTTCCATTTTCGCCTCTACAACCGTGGCGACCGCCGGCATATCCGGGTCCGCACGCAGGTCCATCATTTCGGCCTGTAATAAAATGGCGTCTTCCAATTTATCAAGACCGATTTTTTGCTTTGCGGAAATTTCAACGCACTGAACATCGCCACCCATTTCTTCGACCTGAACTTCCTGTTGCAGCAAGTCTGTTTTAACCTTTTGCGGGTTGGCTTCGGGTAAATCAATTTTATTTATTGCGACAATAAACGGAACCTTGGCCGCGCGAATATGATTTATCGCCTCGATAGTTTGTGGCATTATCGAATCATTTGCCGCAACCACCAAGACCACGATATCCGCCATTTGCGCACCACGCGCACGCATCGCGGTAAATGTTTCGTGTCCCGGCGTGTCAAGGAAAGTTATGATTGCACCAGATTTTGTTTTAACCTCGTACGAAGAAATATGTTGGGTTATGCCGCCGGCTTCACCCGCCACAACATTGGCATTGCGAAACGCGTCAAGCAGTGATGTTTTACCGTGGTCAACGTGACCCACAACCGTCACAATTGGCGCACGCGGTCTAAGATTTTCCGGATTCGGCGTACGTTCCAATAAATCGGCATATGGTTTAACCT
>JAFZXK010000017.1 GCA_017616785.1 Alphaproteobacteria bacterium | reverse complement strand
GCCCGTGCAGATGCCGATGAAGCATTGCAGAGTGCAATTGACGGCGAAGCGACCGCGCGTGCAGATGCCGATGCAACACTGCAAAGTGCAATTGACGGCGAAGCAATCGCGCGTGCAGATGCCGACGAAGCATTGCAAAGCGCAGTTGATAACGAGGTCGCACGCGCAACCGCCCAAGAAGCGGCGATTCGCAATGACTTTGTGGCGGGCGATGCGGCAACTTTGGCAAAGGCCAATGCATACACTGACAAAAAAGTAGATACACTTGAAAAGAATGTTTCGGGTGGTGTTGCGGCGGCAACCGCGTTGTCGTCTGTGGCGGTGTCCAACGTTCGCAAGGGCGAAGTGTCCGTTGGTGGTGGCTATGGTTATTACAATAATCAATCCGCTGTTGCGCTTGGTGCCGCGATGGGTTTAACGGATCGTTGGTCTGTGAACGCAGGCGCGGGTTTGGCCACGGGTGATAAAACCCAAATGACATTCCGCGCAGGAACAAATTATAAGTTCAAATTATTTTAATAGAAATGTCAAAGCACTGTGTAAAATCCCCGTATTCAATACGGGGATTTTGATTTGTATAAAAGATGATAACTATGCCAATGCGCCGACGGACATTGTGATACGGCGAATGCCACTGCTGATGGATTTTTCCTTGTTTATCTTTGCCCGTATAATTTCGCCGGTGTGATTGATATGCGTTCCCCCGCACAGTTCGCATGACACATCGCCCGCCGTTATAACACGCACGACATCGCCATACTTTTCACCGAACAGTGCCATCGCCCCGCGTTTCTTTGCTTCGTCAATCGGCATTTCTTCGTGAAGAACCGGCATGTCCGCCTTTATCCATTCGTTGACGAGATTTTCAACCGCATCTTTTTCCTCCGCCGTCATGGCGCGCCCAAACGAAAAGTCAAAACGCACAGAATCCGGTGCAACTTTGGACCCGCGTTGTTCCACGTCCGTATTCAAAACACGCCGCAAGGCCGCCTGTAATAAATGTGTTGCGGTGTGTGCGCGTGCGGTTTGCGCACGAATTTCGGGGTTTATTACCGGCGTTACAATATCGCCAACCGAAATTTTACCAACGACTGTTCCGCGGTGCAAAACGACATTATTTGCGCGCGCGGCATCCGTTACATCCAAAACAACACTGTCGCCAATTTTTAATTTGCCGCTGTCGCCGACCTGACCACCCTGGGTGCCATAGAAATTTGTTTTATCCAATGCGACTTCTACCACATCGCCGTCGTTTGCGGTATCCACAAATTCTTCGCCGCGCAGTATCGCCAAAACGCGCGATTGCATATTTGCATCCGGCGCATATTTTGCCGCATCATCGGTCCCCGCAACATCGGTGCGCGATTCCCAAAGTGTCTTTGTGCCGCGTGTGTCGGCGCGACTGCGTTCCTTTTGCGCCGCCATTTCGGATTCAAAGCCCGCGACATCAACATCTATATTTTTTTCGCGCAAAATCATTTGGGTCAAATCAAGCGGAAATCCGTACGTATCAAATAACTTAAACGCGACCGCACCGGGCAACACTTTGCCCGAAAGTTTAGGCAATTCATTATCCAATAACTTCATACCATTATTCAACATATCGGCAAAAGCGTTTTCTTCGTTAGTTATAATTTCGACCACATGCGCCTGGTTTTCAATAAGTTCCGGATATGTGTGCCCCATTTGTTCAACCAACGCCGGATAAAGTTTCGAAAGCAATGCCCCCGAATGCCCAAGCAATTGACCATGCCGCATCGCACGACGCAAAATACGGCGAATCACATAACCGCGGTCAGTGTTCGACGGAATTACACCATCGGCAATCGCAAAACCAACCGAACGCAGGTGGTCGGTAATAACCTTGAAACTTGTTTTGTTTTCGTCCGTCTCGACGACACCGGTAACATCACTGACCGCGCGTTTAAGGTTCACGAACAAATCGGTGTCATAGTTATCAAATTTCCCTTGCAACATTGCCGCCCAGCGTTCCAGCCCCGCACCGGTATCAACATTTTGCTTTGGCAAAGGCGTCAAATTCCCATTTGCATCGCGGTCGTATTGCATAAAAACATCGTTCCAAATTTCAACGAAACGTCCGCCATCTTCATCTGGTGTCCCTGGCAACCCGCCCGGAATATCCGCACCAAAGTCATAGAAAATTTCACTGCACGGGCCACATGGACCGGTGTCGCCCGCCGACCACCAGTTATCTTTGTCCAAACGAATCGCGTCTTTGCCGGCAACCTTTTTCCAAATCTTGGTTGCTTCGTCATCCGATATATGCGTTGTTACAACAAGTCGCGCCGGGTCCAATCCAATTACATTAGTCAACAAATCCCAAGACATTTCAATTGCGCCTTCTTTGAAATAATCGCCAAACGACCAATTCCCCATCATTTCAAAGAAAGTATGATGCCGACCATCAAAACCGACATCTTCTAAATCATTATGTTTGCCACCCGCACGAATACACTTTTGCACATCCGCGACACGTGGTGCCGGCGCGGGTTCAAGCCCCTGAAGGATGCCTTTCCATGGAACCATGCCGGCCACAGTGAACAATAATGTCGGGTCGTTCGGTATAAGCGACGCAGACGGCACAATTTTATGCCCGTGCGATTCAAAATAGTCCAAAAAAACTTTTCTAATTTCATCATATGTCATAGTGGGTCCTTTTTTATCGATGCAAATTATAAAACATTATTGCGCGTCCGCAACCATATTTTAGACAATTATATAACCACCTTGAATTTGCTTGTTTTTTGCATATTTTATGATAGCATCCGGCTAACAAAGAGGTGTTGATTATGTCTGATATTATGTCCAAGGACCCAATTGCTGAAATGATGAGCTGCTTTTTGCGGGGGGTACCATATATGACACAAGAATACAAAGAAAAGGTGGAGAGATTACGGCAACAAATACTGCCGGATTCCGACGAAAAATCAACACAATTATCACATCCTGGTGGAACGCATAAAGTTTTTTCAAGTGTATTAAACGATGTGAAATTGAATATACCAGCTATGTTGGTGGGCCCCGCAGGCAGCGGAAAATCAACATTGTTATACCAAATCGCAAAAGAATTAAAGTTACAATATTATCCAATGTCTGTAAATGGTCAAACAGCCGAATATCATATTATTGGATATAAAAACGCAAATGGTGATTATATTGGGACTGCCTTTCGTGATGCTTACGAAAAAGGCGGGTTATTTTCATTTGAAGAAATTGATGCGGGAAACCCAAATGTTTTGACTGTTATCAATAATGCACTTAGTCAGGATTTTTATTTGTTTCCTGATAAACTCGTTCAAAAAAACGAAAAATTCAGATTATGTGCCTCGGCAAATACGTATGGATACGGTGCAACTCGACAATACGTCGGACGCAATCCTTTGGATGCCGCAACATTGGATAGGTTCGGTATAACTTACATAGATTATGATGAGGATTTAGAAAAACAAATTGGCCCCGTAAAGGAATGGACGTTTTTTGTTCAGGCCTTGCGAAGAGTTGTGTCTTGTTGGGATGATCATGTACCACCAATTGTAATAAGTACCCGTGCGGTCGTCCTAGGGGGGCGTGATGTGCAATCAGGAACAAATTGGGACACCGCGTTGCACAAATTTGTTTGGCGCGGTGTTGCTTTAAAACCAGAGGTTATAGGCGCCATGAAACAAGAAGCATTCAAATCGTTTATTAAAAACTATTTTGCATATAAACGGACAAAATAAATATGAAAGTATTCGAAAGGTATTTTTTGTGGGATGATTTTTTGACATATGTAGATTGGCAACCTTCAAATTCCCAGGAAAGCAGCCACGCGCCTGAATTTTCACCACATGATTTGCCTGTCTCTTTAGATTTAGAATATAAAAAACAAAGATGGTATGAAACATCTTCGTTCGAAGAAGCAATGTTTATGGGGCGTAATGGATGGCCAGAAATGGCCAAAGAAGTAAAAGATGTGGTTGTAAATCCTTGGGATACCCTTATTGATGTTCGTCCATGGAATCCGATACATTCAATTGCGGGGTCTAGCACAGATACAAACGCTTATATTGCCGGGGTACCGGAATGTATGTTTCGGCAAAATGATTCTGTTGGAAAGTCTGTGAATGTTGTTATAAATGTGGGACACGCATACCGCATTAGGCCGTCCGAGATTGCGAAAAACGGCAAACAAATAGTTGATATAGTAAATGCGTTTGAAATAAATAATATACATACGCGACTTGTTATTATGGTGGCTGTATCAGATGATGCCAAGGATTTATTTCGAACTTTTGTTGTTTGTAAAGACCTTTATGATAATTTTGATTTAAAACGGGTTATGTTCGCGGTTGCACACCCCAGTTTTTTACGCAGATTATGGTTTGCTATGGCGGAACGGGAATCAATGGAAATTCGTAACAAGTTTAGTTTTTTATTTGATGGTGACTATGGGAGAGTCGTACGCGATTTTGAATACAAAAATGATAAAAAAATATTGTATTTTGTTGTAACAAAAGAAAATAAATACTCAATAATGAAAAACCAAATGTTCGATATTGCAAAATCGCATCTTTTTTCATATTCCGAATTTAACCAGAATTTACAAGACCTGACACAACAGCGTATCATAAAAATAGATAAATCGTATTAGGTATTATTTTTATATTTGCGCCGCGGCGCGTTCAAACATTTCGGTAAATTTTTTAATAACATTTGAATTAAAAGTTTTTGCAGATGTCACCGGCACCGCGCGCAATCCATACTTTTGCGCGTCATGCCCAAGTTTTATGGAAACATAATTTGTTTGATTCATATAAATTGCGGACATTTCCGGATGTCGCACGCGCATAAAGGTCTTTAACCCCACCCACATTACCGCGCCCACCGGCACGCGATATTTGAACCCGTGTGCAATTTTTGAAACTTCCGGCAATATTTCGCGCATAAAGTTTGCAAACTCAATCGCCACATCCCGCCGAATAAGTGTTCCGGTAATATCAAAGTGCGCGCCCGTCTTGCCATATTCCGAACCGGCCGTCCATTTCGGTGTTATCTTGAAAATATCGGTTATATTATCCGAAATCGTTGTTGCATTTTGAATAATTGCAAAAGTTGATTCAGAAACATCCGGCACGGTCGCATCAATAAGTGCATCATCGTCATCAACAAATATAACCCAATCGCACGGAATTTTTTCCCGTTCAATATATTCCAAAACCGCGATTCTTGATTCAAATTCACCAAGATTATTTTTTGAATTTATTATATGTAACGCCCCACGCCAACCAAGTTTCCTAATAAATTGCCGATTAAGTTCAACATTTGGATTATCGTTATGAATAACCAATGTTGCATCGCGCGCACATCGCCGCAACGGTGGCACCGATATCCGCAGCGCATCAATATCGTATGTGGTTATCGCGATAACAAGCCCCTGTTTCCGTGTGAACATGGTTAAAGTGTAAATAAAACTTTCTAAAATTGCAATTGGTTAGTTATTTATGATATAATGTAAAGGTAAGGAAAAAATTACCCATGAAAAAGTCGATGATATCTGTAATAACTTTTCTGACCATCATTATATTGATGGCGACATTTGACTTTTCATTGGGCCCCGATACAGTAATAAATGTTCCGCAAAATATGCGTGGGGCCGCGCTCTTTATCTGTCCGGCCGAAAGCAGTTTGTGGGATTCACTTGCCGCCGGATTTAGACCTTTTTATGAATATATAACTATCGGATTTTTCTTTGCGGCAATTATATTAGTATTTGTTTGGGGATGGGCGTTGTACCAAAATTTATTAAAAGATGCGTTCAAAAAAGATGATTTTTCAAAACCGTGGGCGTTTACCAAGATGCTTTTTTGGGCGGGTGTGGTAATGATGCTTGTTTTCAATACACCAAACAAATATCGTGAAGTTGAGGTCACAAATAAGCCAGGAAACTGGGTGTTGTGCGAAAATTCATCGGCCGACGCGGTCGCTGTAAACAGCAATCTTGTTCACGCGAAATAACAAAAAATTACTGCGTATTACAAATACATCTTGACTTGGATGGCGGAATTCTCTACGATTCGTTTAGGCGTTTCGGGCAATGCCCTTGAAAATTGCTTGGTTGCATTTTGAAACATTTCGAAACCGGCATAAAGCAAGGGTTCAAACGAAGCGTTGGACACCTTAAATAAATTTATGAAAGGAGAAAACAAATGAACAAACAACAATTAATTGAAGCAATGGCAAACGAAGTGGACATCACCAAAGCAACCGCTGCGGCATGTCTTGATGCGTTTATCAACACCGTCACAAAAGTTCTGAAAAAGAAAGGTGACGTTCGTTTGGTCGGTTTTGGTACATTCACAACCGCAAAACGCAAAGCCACAACTGGTCGTAACCCGCAAACGGGTGCCGCTATTAAAATTCCGGCCTCTACTCAGCCGAAATTTAAACCTGGCAAGGCCTTGAAAGATGCTTTGAATTAAACAATTGTTTGATTTATTGCGCACCCCGCGTTGCGGGGTGTTTTTGTCGTATGCTTACTATTTTCCTTGTGTTTGTTACAAAAAAACTGTAATATCCCTGCATGAATTTTTAATAAAAGGATTTTATAAATGGTTAAATTACACGAATATATCGAAGAACCCGACACAAATATGGATTTGGATATAGATAACCAAGAAGACCTTTCGGTTCATGTTTCAAATGAACAAAACACGGCCAAGAAAAAAGGAACACCAAAATCCGGCGCAAATGATGAACGTGTTTATTTCATGGCGCTTGGCGGTTTGGAACATGTCGGACAAAATATGTACCTGTATAAATACAAGGATAAATTTATCGTTGTCGATTGTGGTATGGGTTTTTTAGAGGAAGAAATCGGTGCCGGCGATGTGCAATACTGCGATACAAAATGGCTTGAAAAGCGCAAGAAAGATGTCGTCGCTTTTGTTATCACGCATGGCCACGAAGACCACATCGGTGCGTTAAAATACATTTGGCCAAAGTTTAGAAAGCCGATTTATTGCACGCGTTTCCCGGCGGAAATTTTGCGCGAAACTTTTCGCGGTATTGAATTGGATTTTGACCCAAAGCGCGACATTGTTGAATTTGATGCGGCGGGCGCAACATTAAAACTTGACCCATTTGAAATTGAAACTTTCCATGTAAGTCATTCTGTGCCAGAGGCGCAAATGTTGATTATCAAAACCGGCGCGGGAAAAATTTTGCACACTGGCGATTGGACATTTAATGATGATAATCCAATCGAACCGGGAACGGACTATGCGCGCTTGCGTGAAATTGGTTCGGACCCGAAACTTATTGCGTGTGCATGCGATTCGACATCTGTGTCGCGTCAAAATCCACAAACGACCGAAGTTCAGGTTCGTGATACATTGACCCAGATTATGCGTGATGCACCGGGGCGTGTTATTGTAACGGGCTATTCACGCAGTATCGCGCGTCTAAAGATGTTTGCCGAAGCGGCGCGGGCAACGGGGCGTATGGCGGCGATAAAGGAACGCAGTAACCCAAATCCGGTTCCATATGTTGGTTTACCGGAATTCCGTGAAATGGGAATTGAATTCAAGTACTTGAACGAAAACGATATTTATCAGTATTCGGAAATCAAAGATTTGCCGGCGGAAAAACAGGCGATATTTCTAACCGGGTCCCAGGGCGAAAAATACGCAATGCTGACACGTCTTTGCCGTGGCCAGGTAAAGGAAATGAAACTTATGCCGACCGATACCGTTGTGTTCAGTGCAATTATTATTCCAGGACGCGAACAGGATGTTTCGTTCTTGTATAACAAACTTGCGAAAATGGGGATACGCACACATACTATTTACGACACCGATCATGTGCACGCAAGTGGTCACGCCGGCCGACCGGAAATGGAACGATTCTATGACATGGTGCATCCCCAGGTTTCAATTCCAATGCATGGCGATTACATAAATGAAATGTTGAACGGAAAAATGGCGATGGAACGCGGTGGCGCAAAGCACATGATGTTGGTGCGTAACGGTGAAATGATTGCGCTTGGCGATGGTGCGGAACCTTATGTTTGTGAAACGATTGAAACCGGATACGTTGTGATGGAGGGCGAAACCGAACGCAGTGCCAATGACCAAGTTTACAAGAATCGTAAAAAAATCGCATCGAACGGTGCAATCTTTGTAACATTGCCGGTGGATAAGCGCGGTTTCTTAAAAGGCACGCCAGAGGTTTCCAGTGCGGGTATTTTCGAATCTGATACGACCGGGTTTATGAAGCGCCAAATTCAAATCGAAATTACCAAGGCGATTGACGAATTGTCCAAGGCCGAACGCAAGGTCCAAGACAACCTAACTCGTGCGGTGCAAGCGGCGGCGAACAAGGTTGTGCGTGCATCACTTGGTGCGGATAAAAAACCGCAATACAGTGTGCATTTCGTGCAAAAGTAGTGATTAGTGTTAGTCGTTAGTGTAAGTGAACTCGCCCAAATGGGCGGGTTTTACGGTATAAAAGTTATATACATCCGATTTGTTTTTTCAGATATAATTGACATGACACAAAAAACGCAGATTCCCTCGGCTTGATCTTGCTAACACCTTGTCTCGTTGAAGCGAAAGTAGAGAGAAGGCGGAACTCACACTTCCCACTAACACTATTTATATATGCAGTTTGCAAATTGTTGTGCAACCATCGATTTTTCCGTACTGGTCATTTCTGCAACCGGAACCATAAAGCAACGCGTGCTATCGCGCAGTATAAACACTTTTGTTCCGTATTTGTATGCGCTTTGCATATTATCCATCTGCGCCGAAGTTAAAAATGCGTTTTGCGTAAGTGGCGAATTCGAAAGCCCGGCCTGAACAACCTGTTTCGCGGTTGCGTAATCATAAACTTCGGTATTAGATTTTACTTCTAAAAAGATTCCGTATTTGTCGGCCCCACCGTCAGTTTTTTTTTGTGCATCCGGAAATGCAACACCCGTCGCAATCGCCGCCGCGGTTTGCAATGCCGTTGGTGAATTATTTGTATCGTGATTCGCCAAATTCAATTGCATATTTTCACCGCACGCCAAATTCATACGATTTGTATAGGACGCCAAAACCGCATCAACCGCGTTTTCCCAATCGGCCGCCTTTTTATTCAAATCCAAACTAACGATTTTTTCGGCCCATCCCCAAATGTTCGCACCGATATTACCGGCGTTTGCGAACCGCGACACCATTTCGGCCGAACCGCCCGGCACGCCCGAACCACAAAAGTCCGAAAGTTGCGACATCAGCATACTTGTAGTTTCATTACCATAGGCCAACGCGACCGCATGGCAAGACATTGCGGCCTCTAATTCCTGGCGCCTTTCTAAACATTGCGGCGAATGCGCCTTGGTCAATTCGTTTGCCATATTTGACATCGAAAGCCATGCCATCAATTCTTGTTGCACATATGACGGACACAAATGCGCCGCGGTATTAAGGCCGCCAACACCCATCTTGGTATTCGCGGCATAATTCGGCAAAAGCACCGATGTATCATTACGCAAACAGAGTAAAACATAGTTATACAATTCACTTTCGGTGGCATATGCACAGCGACCCGAAACCTGGCCCGGAACAACCGTTATATCACCACAATAATCGGACAGACAATTGTCAATCTTTACGCGACATGCACTGTCCACATCCGGGACATTCACCATGTAATATGTATTTCGCTGATTGATTTTATATGCGTTGGCGAGTCCCTGGTTCCCGCGCAGGTTTGTATTACTGACCGTTCCCATATTCACGCCCCGCGCCATGTTTGTCGCGGTTGTCCCGGCCGATACACCATACGCACCCGCACCAATCATACACGCACAAACCGCACCAGTCATACGAAAGAAATGTTTCATGAAAATTTCTCCTACTTTGCATATTATTTTATCATACACTTGCACGAAACGCAACATTTGATTTCGGGTTGATTTTAGAAAATTTATTGCTATGATAGTATCATGTTTTTGGCAAATGAAATCTTTAGTGAAATTTCCGATAACCTGAATAACATTCGGGGGTTTCTTTGACCCGGCCAGGTTACGTAAACAAATTGCCGATTTAACCGAACAATCACTATCCCCGGACTTATGGAACAATCCGGATGATGCGCGCGCAATAATGCAAAAAAAATCCGCGGCCGAACGTGATTTGCAAACAATTGTGGAAATGGACGCGGAATTTGAAAACCTGCGTGAATTATACGCAATTGCGCCCGACGATGCGGATGTTATTGCGGAAATCGAAAAATTGGCGGAACGCGCACGCCGTGCGGCGTATGTAACACTGTTTAATGGTCCCGCCGATAACAGTAACGCGTTTTTGTTTATTCAGGCCGGCGCCGGCGGAACCGAAGCCCAGGATTGGGCGCAGATGTTGCAACGCATGTACACGCGTTGGGCGGAACGACACGGGTTTACGGTGGAAATTGTCGAAGAACACGCGGGCGATACCGCCGGAATAAAAAGTATGACCATGCGTATCATTGGTGAACGTGCGTATGGGTGGTTGCGTAATGAAATCGGTGTTCACCGCTTGGTTCGTATTTCGCCTTTTAATGCAAATGGAAAACGGCAAACAAGTTTTGCATCGGTTGATGTGTGGCCGGATATTGACGACACAATCAACATTGAAATAAATGAAAAAGATTTGCGAATTGATACATATCGTTCTTCGGGTGCGGGCGGTCAACATGTAAATAAAACCGACAGTGCGGTGCGCATTACGCACATTCCAACCAGTATAGTTGTTACCTGTCAAAATGAACGCAGTCAATTTCAAAACAAAGATATGGCGATGAAGATTTTGCGTTCGCGCCTTTATGAATTGGAAATGCAAAAGCGCGCCGCCGAAGAAGATGCCGCCAAAGCCGCACAAAAGAAAATAGAGTGGGGCAGTCAGATTCGAAATTATGTTCTGTATCCATATCGTTTGGTCAAAGATGTCCGCACCGGCACCGAAAACACTGATTCCGACGCGGTTTTGGACGGCGATTTAGATGAATTTATGTTGGCGTTGTTAAAGCGGGGGTAATTGTTCCTTGCAATTTGATATAAAAGCAATTATTTGCTTTTTCGTATTGGTTCTAACCCCACAATTTGTTTGACATTATCAAAAAATATGGTACTTTGAAGGCGTTGCGGGGCAGAGGATGTGCAAAAACAACTATAAAGGTAAAAACTATGATTATGCTTAATTGGTATGACAAAAATGACACATCATTTGCCGCGACCGAGGTTCTTGATATAAACGATCTGAAGACAAAAATCCAAAATCATACTGCGTGGGGTCTTGCGATGCCATTCAATATAGGTTTGGAACGGATTGACCCAAATGCCAATTTTGGTGCCATTAAGTCCCAAGAACTGCGGATCCAGGTGCAACGCAAATTGATATACCAAGATGATATTCCAACAATCGTCAACGGTGTTTTTGTTCGTGGAACACCGGTTGGGTTCAATGCTGATCCTAAATTGAAAAAATTGCCGGTATTTTTCCAATTCAAAAATATGGCCGACACCAATGTGTATCATGTTGATTGGCGACCATTAAATAGCGAAGATATTGTTGTGAATGCGAAACTGGAACAAATATGGCCGGCCAGAACCGGGAAATTGCCGGCGCAGATAGTCAATATGTTCAATAACAATTTGAGTGATTTGTTTGAACGTCAAACCGGTCAATTCAGCAATGGACCGGGCCGGACATATACCCGCGGTCTTTTCGGCAAACGTTATTATCACCGCATGTATGGCAACGAAAGATAATAAAAAAGGAGTCCAAAATGATAGAAAAAATAACACCAAGACAACAAGAAATTCTTGATAAAATTACACCTATTTTTGTCGAAAGGTTTGGTTTTAATAAATCAGATATTAAGATGGATAAAAACCTTGATG
The DNA here is from genome assembly GCA_017616785.1 of Alphaproteobacteria bacterium. Classification (GTDB taxonomy): domain Bacteria; phylum Pseudomonadota; class Alphaproteobacteria; order Rs-D84; family Rs-D84; genus Enterousia. The sequence continues at coordinate 747 of JAFZXK010000017.1, read as the reverse complement.
ATTTAGATCTGGTAGCGCTGGATTGTATAGAATTGTTTATGGATTTGCAAATAGAGTTTGATCTTAGTATTCCGGATGAAGAACCCGGAACAATAAGAACTGTTGGCGATATTGTCCGGTTAATTGAAAGAATGAGTACGAAATTTAATAAAACTGTTGCACCGAAAGTAGCGGCTAAAAAAGCTTCGGCCAAGAAAACCATGGTGACATTGACCAATATTCCACAGGGTTTGGGGGAACGAACGAAATTGAATTGTGGCGAAATAACCGAAAAACAGAAACAAGATTTCTTGGCATCAATTATGCGCTTTGACCCAGAATCAACAAATTTTGCCAATCATTGCGGGTTTAATTTGTATTATGATAAATTTAATGCTTGGGTTACTCCGTTTGATATGAAAAGGAACTTTAAACCACAATACCGCAGAAATGGTGACAAAGAAATGGTAATAGAAACCATGCCTATGAAATCCCCAGAATGCGGTGCATATGAAAAAAGCGAATGTCCAAAGTATTTGGCAGACGGCAAATGCACATCGCCATTGGTTAAACGGACCGTTGGTGCACTGTTGTTCCCGGATAAATATGGGAAAGAAAGATAAAAATAAAAGGATAAAAAAATGGACAATGCTAAAACACAAACCCGTGTATATTTCGGAGCATCTGGATATGACAGTTTGTCATGTGGATATTTGCCGAATGATAAAATATACGAATATTTGGAAAAATTGAGCAAACAAGATTTGG
>JAFZXK010000016.1 GCA_017616785.1 Alphaproteobacteria bacterium | reverse complement strand
TCTTCAAACAAGCAAACATGTGAACATCAACATTATGAAATTCAACAATTTGCAGAACATAATCACATCAATGTAGATAAGTGGATAGAAGAAACAATATCTTCGCGCAAACCATTAAACAAAAGAAAACTTGGGCAATTATTAGAAGAATTACAAGATGGTGATATTTTAATTGCAGCTGAAATATCAAGATTAGGCAGGTCTTTATTAGAAGTTATGCAGATACTGGAAAAATGTCTAAATAAAAATTGTTGCGTGTGGACTATCAAGGAGAATTACAGATTGGGTAATGATATTCAAAGTAAAGTTATGGCATTTGCTTTTGGATTATCCGCTGAAATTGAACGAAATTTAATATCACAAAGAACAAAAGCATCTTTGGATAGTATTCGTGCGATGGGAAAACGATTGGGACGACCATTTTCAGCACAATCAAAGAAATTAAAACTATCCCGAAATACTAAAAAGATTAAAAACTGGTTAGATACAGGATTTACAAAATACAGAATTGCAAAAATGATGTCTGTATCACCATCAACTGTATCAAATTTTATTCAACGGATGGGATGGTAATGATATACAACATCACAACATTGATGTAGGTATGTTCACTTCCCAACATCACTGCAAATAAGTTATAATTTGTATAAAAACATCATAAAAAGCGCTTTATTTATTAAAAAAATCACAGAATTGGAAGTTTAGTTCGAGAACCGTCTGTTTCAAAAGAATTCTAATAAATATCAATAACGATGTGTTGTTGTGTAATTAAAGGTATTGATATGACGAATTTTGAAATTTTGAAACAGGAAATTCAATCTTGGTATCCTGATTACGCTTTTTCAGACGAAGAATTAAACGGTGCAGTTCGTGATTTAATCAAATTCTTTGCAACCGGTGCATTATACACATACGAAGCAAAAAATAAAGGCTTACAAAGCCAAGAAAACTCGGTAAAATCAAATAAATAAAGAGGTAAAACTATGTTAATAAATCAAAACACAGAAATAAATTTTAATAAATTAAGACCATGCAATCATGCAATAGCATTTGCTCGTGTATCGAAACAAGAACAGGCAGAAGGTGCTTCTTTGGATGCTCAAATTAATAAAATTACAGAATATTGTAATAACCATAATTTTAATATAATTCAAGAAGTCAGATTAAAAGAAAGTTCGACACGTGGTGGCAGAAAAGAATTTCATAACATGTTGGAATTCGTAAAAAAGCAAAAAAACAAAACGGCAATAGTTGTATATTGTGTTGACAGATTTCAAAGAAGTTTTAAAGAATCATCCGAAATAAAGGATTTATTAGAAAAAGATATAATCGAACTGCATTTTTGGAAAGATTCCCTTGTATTGACCAAAAATAGTTCAGCATCCGATATGACCCGATGGAATATGGGTATATTAGCGGCACAAATGTATGTTGATGCATTAAGGGATAATGTTAAACGAAGTATGGAATATAATTGGACAGATGGAAAAATGCAAGGCAAGGCACCAACAGGTTATCTAAACACGCTTGATTCAAACAATAAAAAAACAGTTATTATTGACCCAGACATGGGACCATTAGTTAAAAAAATGTTTGAAGAATATGCAACCGGGTTATATTCATTGAAAGATATGGTTGTTTGGGCCAGAACACACGGTTTAAAATCAAAATTCTCAAAGAAAACATTATGCCGGGCAGCAATTCATGCGATTTTACAAAATCCATTTTATTGTGGAACTATGCTTATCAAAGGGAATTATATCAAACACATATACGAACCTTTAATCGATGAAGATTTGTTTAATACCGTGCAAGAAAGATTATCAGGAAAAACAAAAATTCATACCAAAACCGAATATGGCAGTATGGATTTTGCATTACGTGGATTATTCCGTTGCGGAAAATGTGGTTGCACAATGTCCCCAGAATTACACACAAAGAAAAGCGGAAAACAATATGCATATTTAAAATGCAGTCATATGCACGGCAATTGCGACCAAAAACCAATAAACGAACAATTGGTATTTCAACAAATTGAAAATGAACTGGTCGGTGCTTTTAAGTTTTCAGACAAAGCGTTAAATGCCTTAAAATCCAGTGTTCGAGAATACATAAAAAACGAAACTGGACTTAATCGTATGCATAAACAACAATTGCAAACCCGTTTAACAAATACTAAAAACAGATTAGATAGTGCCGTAAATTGTTTATTAGACGGTGTAATAACCAAAGAAGTATACGAAACCAAGAAACATCAATTAGAAGCCGAAATTGACGAAATTGAGAAGGAATTAGCCAAATGTTCAAATGACTTTGATGAAATCGGCAAAATTATTGAAGATATTGTCGAAATTGCCGGAAACATTGGAAATCTAATACGGAGTTCGAAAATAGACCAAAAACGAGCACTTTTGAAATTGATACTTTCGAACTCGACCATCATTGATAAAAAAGCTTGGATTTCCTTGAAAAAACCGTTCGATTTACTTAAAAATACGAACGGTTGCACATCTTGGTTGGGGCAACTGGATTCGAACCAATACTAGCGGAGTCAGAGTCCGATGTTCTACCATTAAACTATGCCCCAAGGCCAGCGAATTATATACCGCCCTATTCCTTTTTGCAAATAAATTTTACACGTGCGATGACGACCGCCGAATTCGTTCCTGTGGTCGTGATCGCACCAAATCAATATAATTACAACAACAAACCAAGAGGAACCAACATGCAAACAAAAATCACAATTTCTATTCTTGCCATCGCAATCGCCGCCGTACAAAGTGCAACCGCATGTACCGGCATAAAACTAACCGCCGCGGACGATTCCGTCGTTATGGCACGCACTGTCGATTGGTCGGGTTCGGAAATGGATAACATCTATGTTATATCACCCCGCGGCCACACTGAACAATCGTTGTTACCCAATGGCACCAAAGGCGGCATGGAATTCACCGCAAAATACGGTTTCGTCGGCCTTGGGATGCAGCGCCCAGAATTTGTTGTTGATGGCACGAACGAGACCGGACTTTCCGCCGCCCTGTTCTATTTTCCGGACTATGGCAAATACGTTCCATATTCGCCAAACGACAACGCCAACACACTTGCGGATTTCCAGGTTGTTTCATGGATTCTGTCGCGCTTTAACAGTATAGACGAAGTGAAAAACGCAATCGACCACGTCAACATTGTGAACATAGACCCAACCGCATCGACCGTGCATTGGCGCATCGCCGAACCAAACGGGCGCGTGGTCGTACTTGAAATTATCGACGGCATACCAACATTCCACGAAAACCCACTGGGCACAATCGCGAATTCGCCGGAATTCACATGGCATTTGACGAACCTTGATAACTATATCAATTTGCAATCTGGCACAATCGCGCCGACGGTATTTGGGCCGATTAAATTGCAATCGTTAAGTCATGGAACGGGCTTGCTGGGCCTGCCCGGCGACTTTTCATCACCGTCAAGGTTTGTGCGCGCATCGTTCTTTAAAAATTATTCAATCCAACAACCGGACGCCGCATCAACGGTGAAACAAGCATTTCATATCATGAACAACTTTGATGTTCCGTTCGGCACGACCCAGGCCGCCAAGGATGGAAAATTTGATATGCCGTCCGCAACACAATGGACCATCGCAAGTGACATTACGAATCGGAAAATTTACTATCACACAATGTTCGACCGCACGATACGGCGTATTGATATGAACAAAATCGATTTTGCAACGGTTCCGTTCCAATATCATCCGTTGGATAATGTCCGCGCCGAAACGGTCTTTGACGTGGCGATTGATCGGTAATAAAAACTACATTTGCCTTTTGCAAAAATGGGACTATAATCGAAACCGTTTAACACAAAAGGAGATATCATGAAAATAAAACCATTTGCCGGTGTTCGTCCACCACGTGAACTTGCGGCCGAAGTTGCATCGCGCCCATACGATGTTCTGAATTCAGCAGAAGCCAAGGCGGAGGCCGGTGAAAAATCACTGTTGCATATTATCAAGCCAGAAATTGATTTTGACCCGATTGCCGACGAACATAGTCAGGCGGTATATGACAAAGCCGTCGAAAATTTCAAAAAATGGCAAGACCGTGGTTGGTTGGTCCAAGACGACAAAGAAATGTATTATATCTATGCGCAAACGATGGACGGTCGCACACAGTACGGTTTGGTCGCGGCGGCAAATGTCGATGACTATATGACCGGAAAAATCAAGAAACACGAACTTACGCGCAAGGATAAAGAAGACGACCGCATGATTCATGTGCGCATTCAAAATGCAAATATCGAACCGGTGTTCTTTGCGTATCCTGATGTTCCGGAAATGAACGAAATTGTCGAAAACTTTGTGAAAAATAATGCGCCCGAATATGATTTCACCGCGGCGGACGGATTTGGTCATAAATTCTGGGTTATTCGCGACGATGCAATAAATGCGCGCATTACCGAAATCTTTAAAAACATTCCGGCGCTTTATGTTGCGGACGGCCATCACCGTACTGCGGCGGCGGCACGTGTTGGCGCGGAAAAGCGTGAACAAAATCCGAATCACACAGGTAACGAAGAATACAATTTCTTCCTGGCCGTGATTTTCCCCGAAAGCCAATTAAAGGTTATCGACTATAACCGCGTGGTCAAAGATTTGAACGGACTCTCACCTGAACAATTTATCGCGGAACTTAAGAAATCATTTGAAGTTACGGAAATGGGAACGGAAATTTACAAGCCAAATAAACTGCATAACTTTGGCATGTATTTGAACGGCAAATGGTATTCACTAACCGCAAAACCCGGCACATACAATGACAACGACCCAATCGGCGTGTTGGACGTGACGGTTCTTTCGAATTTAGTGTTCGATAAAATTTTGAACCTTGGCGACCTGCGCACCAGCAAGCGTATCGACTTCGTCGGCGGAATCAGGGGCCTTGGCGAATTGCAAAAACGCGTTGACAGTGGTGAAATGGCGGTTGCATTTGCACTGTATCCGGTTACGATGCGGCAAATCATCGATATTGCGGACACTGGCAACATTATGCCACCCAAAACAACATGGTTTGAACCAAAACTGCGCAGTGGTTTGGTCATTCACAAATTGTCATAGATAGTGTTAGTGGTAAGTGTAAGTGACCAGTGAAACGGGCGCAAATGTATCGCGACGAAGCGATAGCGAAGACGGATGCGCCCGTTTCTTATTTCAAAAATTTTTAACGACTAAAAGGTCCGAATAATTCTGGCAAGATATATTTTTTATTTTCATGTGCCGCATTATATTCCGGCAAAACTGTATCACGAAAATATGTAACATCATCGATAGTTTTTTGAACATCATTTATAAATTTCTGATTCCTGTCGCGCACACGCATTGCGACCATTCCTTGGAATCGATTATCTTTATTCTTAACATTTTTATAACACAATGTCCCAACAATTCCATTTGCACGAAACACACGCGTAACATCCAATACATGCCGAAAATCCGATGCAGAAAAAACTACATAGGCATATTTACGTCCGCGTGCATCGGTATCCTTTTCGATTTTATACACCGACAAAGCCGCCGACAAAACATCTTCGACCCGCGGTTCCCAACGCGGTGATAAATTCAACTTTCCAACATAATAACGCAGTAATGACATATATGGTCGCCTTCTTTTAAATTCCCCGAAAAACACACCCGATAACGTGCAAACAATATCGCGAATATTCCACTCTAAAATCTTGATGCCCATGGGTGCCCTTTCATCGGCCCAAAAGTGTACAAAAGCAAATCACAATGTCAAGAATTTATATACCAATCCAGTGCGACATTTTTAACATAAAGATAGATTCATTACCAAATTCGCGCGTATTATTCGGATTCACACGATATATAAAGCCAATCGCCCCATCGGTAAATTCGCCGATTTTGTGGCGATATGATGCGTTAAAGCGAACTTCACGAACATCGGGACGAATATCAATATCACGAACACCTGCGTTTGAAACGACCAGGTCATACATGCCGTCTTCATCTGTTATAATATCATAATCGGCGTAATCGTAATACATTTTTCCATGGCGCACCGCCAAAGGCATCGACACACCAAGTGACAAACCGCCATAATCCGCACCAAATGAAAACGCATTAGAATCGATGGGCGACAATGAAATAATCGCACCGCCATCAACACCCGGCACAGTATGCGCAAATGTCGCGCGCGCGCGCAAACGCAAACTATCGGACAAATTCCAATACGCATCTGTATCAAAGTAATGTGTTTCCGACGCCCCAAGTCCCAAAAGCCCAGTTCCCGACGCACCAAGCAATGTATCACTTTCACGCGCAACACCAACACTTGTCGTCAAGCCAAATTTCTTGGCGCGCAAACCGACACTTGATTGCACCGCCGAAAAGTTACCAAGTTTCATCGGTTCATAATTTGCCGAAACCGTAGGGTCATTGGCCAGCAATCCTTCGTCCGTAATCGCACCAGATATCGCACGCGCACCAAAGAACAAGTTTCCATATTTATAATCGGCACTTGTCGAAATCGCATTTGATGCCAAAGCCAAAATCGGATTTGCCACGCCACTAAACCGCGATTCCGCGTCCGTTAAATAACGCTGATAATCCGCAGCAATTTTCCATGAATCATTCGCATATTCAAACCGCATATTATCAATCCCACCCATACTATCATCGTACGAAGGCGCAGAACGCGTAAAACCTAATGCCATGTTACCAATACGCACCATGTTGTCTTCATGCGCCCGCACTCGCAAATCGCCCAACACATCACCCATATAAAGCGCATGACGCGTGCCGCCACCAAGCGCGAAATCATTCTTCCAAATACGCGGCAACCGCATCGTTCCATCAATATTTTCCAAGATATCATACGCCGCGGTGCTTATCGCCGCACGTCCCAAATTCAACGCCGCCGACCCGCGAAAACCCGTCGTCGACGCGGCACGCCAATATGCGTTACCCGATGTGGAAACTATATCGCCACCCGAATAGAAATATAAATTCGTTCCCGGCGTCGTCGCCCGTTCAAGGTTTATCACACCGTAACCAAAAACTTCCCTAAACACATCAAAGTAATTTTCGCCGTTATCTATACGAAACTGATAAGATTCCGGCATTTGATACATCGATTGCAGATACGACGCAAGCGCTGATTCCGTAAGTGTTTGTCCCGAACTAAGCCGCCCCAAAGATGGTCCATCCGCCGTCAGTGCAAGCAACATAAAAATCTGTTGCGGTGTCATATAGTAAAACGCAGACGTCAACACACCCGCCGCACCGGCCGCCGCCGCGACCGCCATTTCATCCGTCACCCCAACCGCCGCAAAACACCACGGATCAATACCATTTCCACCCGTTCCCGCGACACCACATACGCGCGATTTGTAATACGTTGTTGTTCCCGCCGCGGCGTCCGCAACCGCCCACTGCGCCAACTGATACGGCACGGCATTTGTATCAGAATTTGCCAGAATCGAAGTCGCATCGGCGGTCGATGCCCCAACCGCAACAACCGACATAAACAAATGTTCAAGGTTTTGATACACCAACGGCGCCGCATTTTCAAATGTCGCGGCAAGTGGCGAAGCCGACCAATTCGCATCGGTAACCGACCCACCCGTTGAAAATATCGTAAGAGGTGAATACGACGACCCAAGCGAATTAAAAAAAGATGTTGCATTTGTCTGTGGCAAATTACTTGTATCTGTGGCACCATACGCATTCGCAACTAAATTTCCAAATGTTGTTGCATAATTTGTTGCCCCAGACGCCAAAACCGTTTCAATTGTTGCGGCATCGGTCAAATGCAACGGTTCAATAACACTGGCATTTGCGATAATATCGACCTTTGAACGCCCACCCGAAAGGTCCCCCGAATGCGCACGTCCGGCGGCATCCACCATCGCACTATAGTTATAATAATCCGTATTTTGCAATTCCTTGGATTGAACAAGGTTGCCAGAACTCATAATGTATGCCACATCCACCTTGCCATCACCATTAGAATCAATATACAGCAACCCATCTGTACCAATATAACCGTTATATGTTGATGTTTCATTAGACAACACAACCGAACTTCCAACCACATTTGCGGTCAACGTTTCATTAAATAAATTCACCGTTCCACCGGTGGCAAGCGCCGTCCCCGAATATGTTCCCGCATTTACCGGTGTCGCCAATGTAACCATACGTGTTCCACCACCAGTGCGATATATTGCCATCTGACCGTTTGGCATAAAACCAAAAAAATCAGGATTTGTATAACCGGCGGTATTTCCGGCAACAATCTTGCCAAGCATATTATCAACATCCGTCGCCAATCCATTATAAACCGCCGTCCCCGAATTGGACCAATCAAAATACCCTAACAAAGAAAAATCTTCCGCCGTTGTATCGTCTTCCATTGAAGAACCATCTGTTCCAGTGGTAATTTTGTTGTTATAATATTTACTGGACACCATGGTATTACTTGCCGGATTTAGCGATGATGGCCCCGCATTGGTCGTCCACGCAACCAATTTATCTTCAAGTGATGTGCCGGCCGCCGCGTTCACACCATTTGCGGTAATCAGCGCAACATTTACCGGCCGACCACCTTCCACGGGGTCATTTCCTAAATTATATCCACTTAAACTCAGTGGCGCATATGTACTTGAATCACGCAGTGTCCGCATTCCCAAATACCCACGTGCAAGTGGCGAATACCCATGCATCAACAGCAGATAATTTTCATTTTGATTCATATATTGAAAGTTCTTATACAAAATACTTGTCGTATCCGCCGGTGCGTAATACGACAAATTTTCCGCATAATTTTTGCTTTCTGCACTTGCACTCGGTAACAAAGGTCCATACGGCAACCCCGATGCAAAAAGTGGAACACCCGTGCCGGTCGTATCACCGCCACCACCACCGGACCCGGAACCCGCACCACTGCCCGCGTAGCCATTATCGTTGTCCGGGTCAAAAACATCGGTCAATAAAAAAAGCCCACCTACAACAACGGCGGCACCCGCCGCCGCCAATATCATTCCCTGGGCGGTGGATAGGCCACCGAACAGCCCCCCCGTTCGCTCTGGCGCGCGTCGTGTTCTATATTTCCTTATTTGCTGGTCACACTTCGATGCATCCGCACCATACATCTGTAAAATTTGGGCCGCACGCAAATCATTATTCATCAATGCGGTACAAACAAGCGACAATCCCGTTCCATCAATAAAGTTTATATTTGCGCCACCCGCAACCAACGCCTGAACCTGTTGAATGTCCGCATTGCGCGCCGCGGCCAGCAACTGCGACGCAACGGTAAATTCCGTCACGGCCGCCGCACGTGCCACAAACGGGCACAAAAACAAAGCAAATACAACCAAGCGTATGAATTTCATAAATTCTCTCTGTATCACACGCCATTTTACCAAAAAATGAATATTATGTCTAGCAAAAAAAATCGGGGCAACCCGCCCCGATTTATATTTTTTGCACATCTATGGCATTAATGACATTGACCGTGCACAAATACAAATTCGGCACCCCCACTCACTACTGTTATTTGTTCCGGCTGTGGTTCTGGTTGAACAACGGTCTTTTTCTTGGATTGCGGTCTTGTCGCACGTTCCCAAGTTTGCGTTCCACTGTTACGCGACGCAACATTGTTGCCATTACCCTTGGTGAAATTGACATCGTTGTTGTCACCTTTGATATTTACCATATCACCACCAACATGATACTGTTCAACAACCACAGTATCTTTCACAACGACAATTTCTTTCTTTGGCTCTGGTTCATTACAATCTTTGCAATCGCGTTTGCACCCGCGCACTAAACCACAAAATATTAATGCACCCGCAATCGCCGCACCAACACTGGCAATAGTAATCCTCATTTTCTTTTCGTCTGTCATAATCGACTCCTTTTTATTTGTTCCTGTGTATTATAGACAAAATTTTACCCTTGTCAAGGCAATTTGTCAAAAAAACTTTTTGCGCGCGCACGCTTTTTCTGATATAATATTAGCCAATGGACGAGAGATGATTTATTCCAAAACGCTTTTTATTGCGACCTTTTGCGCAATTGTGCCGGTTTTTGGCGCGTTTTCCGCCGCGCCCCAGTGTTCATTGGTCAATATGCAACGTTGCCTTGATTCCGCATGCGCGATAAATATTGGCATGAATCCGGCCGCCCGGTGTCAGTACTGTGGCACATCCGCCGCCGGCGATGCCCCATCGCAAAAGGGTCTTTCATCAATCACCGCAGGGCAATCAACAAAATACACCCTAACGGCCACGGAGTTACGCGTTGCCCCGTCCGACCCCGGCAAAAGGTATATTTGGGCGACAACCGAATGTATCAAGAAATTACCCGATTGCACAACCGACGACGTATCCAAACTTTACGACAAATTAATCGAACAATCTTGCAAGGCCGCCGGCGTCAACATGCAAATCACAACGGCGATGCAGAACATTAGCAAAAAGCCGACAAAATCATCTTGCAATACCATGTTCACAACGTGCATGAATAAAAAGTGCGGTACATCGTTTGAAAATTGCGAAGAAGATGCAACCTTTACACAATCCATCGCCGAATGCGCAACGGACGCGGACGGTTGCGATGAATATATCGCAGAATTTCGCAGCGCAATTACAAACGACCGCAAAACCACATACGCACGGCGCGAAAGCGTACTGCAAACATTGGTCAAAAATTATCAAAGCACACGTGAATCAAAACTTTCGGGTGCAAAAACGAATTGCAAAAACGGCAACACATTTAATTCATGCGTGAATACGGTCTGTAATAACAATATGCCGAACAAGTGCGACAATGACAAAACCGAACGTTCAATGGCGGAACGCCTATGTCAGTTCTATAAAACAGCATGCGCGGTGTTAAAGTAAAATGAAGGCAACGATGAAAATCTTTTGCGGTTGTTCCATGTTCGCAGTCATCGCGGCAACCGCGGGCATTGCGTGCGCGGCAACCACGGCGCGCCCGACATTGGCAAATACGGCGGCAAACCAAATGCAAAACCGGACACCATCAACCGGGGCGCGTATGCCAACCACAACAAATAATACCCAATCGACAACCGCGGTTACAACAACAACCACTCAATCCGAAACGACCATAACAACACCGGAACCCGAACCAGAGCGGGTTATAATTGTCGATAATAAAACATCAATGTTTAACGATGTCTTGGCGGATATGGGTGCGAACACATCGGATTCATCCGCAACCGAACTTGCCAACACCATTGCACGCCAGCGCGCATTGCTTGACGCACAAAGCGAAAAAAGCGCAAATGATGCAACCGGTTCATCGGGCATAACAACGGCAAATGTTTGCGACGCGGGCCTGCGCAAATGCATGGCGGAAAAATGCGGTTCGGATTTCACAAAGTGCGCATCTGATTCCACCACCGTTTGGGGCAACAAAATGGACGCGTGTCGCCGTCAAACGAAATGCACTGGACATGAATACACAATGCTTGCGCCGGAAATATTGGCGGACCGTGACACAGGCATCGAACTTGCATACTATCAATCTGTTGTAAATTGCGGCAATCGATACAATGATTGCATGTTTGGAATTTGCGGCAAAACATTGGATAAATGTCTTTCGAAATCCGCGGGCGACAGTGCGATTGCAAAATGCAAATCCATCGCCGATGAATGCCGTGAACAAGACAGCGGCCTTGCCGGCCGTATCAGTGGCGTGTTTGGCGATTTGCGCACCGCCGCCACGACCCAGGCACAAAAAGACGAAAAACGCCTTTATGAACTGCGCGATTTAATGCGCAATCAATGCCAGCGGTTTGGTGCAATGTTCGATGAACGCACACTTGACTGCGTATATACCGTGAATTTCTTTGTTGATAAAATATCCACCGATAACCCCGTCGCGTCAAAGAAACTTTATTCCGGCGACGTGTTTCAATGCACACCAAATTGGTTTGGCATTGACATTACGACATACATTGAAAATGCCCAGCGTCTAACCCGGTCGCAAACATCCGCATCCGCGGCGGCAATGGGTGCGGGACTTGGCACGGCGGCGGGCCTTTGGACATCGGGCGCGGTTACACGCGGAATCGACACGCAAAACGCCGAAGCCCAGGCCAAGGAAGCATGCGAATCCGCCGGTGGCGAATGGGTCAGTGCCGGATTTAACAAGGGCAGCAAATGTGACATGCGCAAACCAAAGGAAGATTGCACCAAGAACGGTGGCACATGGGACGACAAAACCGGTTGTACCGGCGGCGACAATACCGGCACAAATAACAACGGCGGGAACAATTCAAATTCCACAGGAAACAAACCATATGACACGTTAACGAATACATTAAACGACTACAACGTTCTGGATGAGATTGATAAAAAAGAATACTGTAAAATGTTCAACCAAAATAATTGTCCATCGGAATACTGTACATTTAAGAACAATACCTGTACAGCAAAAACTGATTCGTCAACCGGGGGGGGTAGTAATCAAGGAATTTCACCAACTACACAAGAAACGCAAGAAAACAAACCAGAGGAAGAAGACAAAGGTGTCGATTGCAGTAATTACAACAAAACAAATTGCCAAATATTACACGCAAAAAAATGTTGGTGGAACGGTAGCGACTGTGTCGACATATCAAAAAAACCAGAAACTGTCAATATAACATTGCCGATAACAGACCAAACAGGCAAAGTCAAATTATTTGCAACATTAGAATGTCAGAGTAATACCTATCATAAAAAATCCAGTCAATCAGAAACCGTCACGCTAAAAAATGTTCCAAGTGATGCTATTTGTAGTATATCAGCCGAATATTGCACAGCCAAAACCGATCTAGGCGCAATAGATTTAAGTAGCCAAATGTCTTCTTATACTCTAGATTGCAAAGCCATCGATGAGTGCACAAATAATGGTGGCACTTGGCAAAGAAATAACAAAGATAATTCTGGCACATGTATACAGAATAAGTGTGATTGTCCAGGATGTAAAAAATCATTAACCATTAATAACCAAAAATATACATGCGGTCAGAACGCTAAAGAATCAACATTTGCAAGTAGTAATGTAACAATGTACGTATGTCATTCTGGTTGCTGGAAAGGGCTAGACACAGATAATTATTTGAACAACATAAAAAAATGCACTAACGGACAATTAAGGCGGCTTCAATATCGGGGAGTTGGCGGTCCAGGTCTTAACACGGTTTTTCAATATAACGCTACTATTGTTGATGATGTTGGCGGGGCCTACGACGTTACAACCATTTGCATAGAGCCATAGCCATAAAAAAAGCTTTTGTAATTGCTACCCTGCCTATACTACCACTTTCCCCTGTCCCACGAAGCTCTAGGCGAAGTGGTAGCCACCCACTTGCACTAACCACTTACACTAACACTTTTCTCAAATCATCTTTATCCGTCACGACCATTATTCCGTCCGCAATCCATTCTGCGGATTTTTCCTCAATATCCATTATGCTGTTCGTCGCCAGATACAAAATCGGTTTCAAATTCTGTTCAGATTCCGCCTTTTTCAGCGCTGCAATCGGCGACGGTTTTTGTTTCCCCGCCGCGAACCAGTCCAATTCGTCCGGCACCCAAAAATCATCGTCATCATGCACCGCAATCGCATAGCCATTTGCAACTATTAAATCACCGGCAACATTTGCATCCACACCCACCGCGCGTAGCAATGCGCAAACTTTTTCCGTCGGGCTTTCATCCGCCGCGGTTGTATCTTTGGCCGAATCGTCATCATCAAAGTTTATATCTGCAAAGACCGGAACATCGTTCGATGTTTCCGCGGACGCATCCATATCAAAGTCCGTTGGTATCGGCATACCACCATACGCCGGCACATCTTCAACCTTTGTTGCCACAACCGATTCGGTAACGGGTTCGGGCACCAATTCAGTTTGGTTTGCTTTAACCGGCGCATTTGGACGATTAAACACCGACATCTGCCGCGCGCCATAGTTTTTCTTGGCCCGCATAAATGTTTCACGCATCTCGGGCGGCACACCGGCACGCAATTCCGGCAAAGTTTCATTGGCCGTCACAACCGGAACGACTGGCGCAGGCGTCGGGGCCGGGGGTGCATCCGTAAAACATTTCGGCAACGGCAATTTAACCGGCATTTCTTTATTTCGCACGGTCAAGACCATTGTTGCGACATAAAGCGGCACCGCCGCCAAAACCAAGATTCCGAAAACAAAACCCGCGAATCCGTGCAACTGTAAATGCAAAAGTTTCGTTAAATGCGCAACCGAAAACATATTGAAATTAAAAAGCCCGCGCAAAATCGCCCACATTACAAAGACATAAATCCCCGTCCACGCAACCGCGCGCCAAAAATTCGTAAAAGATTTTTTTTCACTGCTCACTTACATTAACCTTTTCCCCACCCCGCCGGCTGCTAGCCGGCACCCTTCCGATGGAGGGGAACTTCCCCTTTCCCATGGAAAGGGGTGATGCCGAATGGCATCGGGGTATGGGTAAAACTACCCCGGCGGGGTTCCCCGCCACCCCTTCTTGGAAAGAAGGGGAATTTACACTAACACATTATAGACATAAATTTCTTTCTGTCAACAAAGTATTTATTTTTTATAAAATTTTAAAAAATACTTTTTTATTGCCCTATTCTGTGGTATAATACCAAAGATAGAAAGGAGGGTTTTTCATGCGAAATATGCTGAAAACTGTATGTAAAAGTGTAACAAGTTTATCAATCATCGCCATTGCGACCGTCTGTTTTGCGGCTCCCGATGCATCGCGCGGAACCGCAACGGCGAACCGTGGACGCGGAACGGCGGCGGCGCGTATGCCGTCTATTCCGATTTTACCGGTAAGTGGCGTTGGCAATATGACCGTTAGCAGTAACGATATAAATCCGACACCGAACCCAAACCCCAATCCTAACCCGAATCCGAACCCAAACCCAGGGCCAGACGACCCGGACACCCCGGTTCCGCCGGCACCAAACCCACCAACGCCACAGACGAACTGTGCCGATGGCGGTGTTGAAAATTCGTCATATACGGTCGAAAACTGTATGAACGATGTTTTGGGCTGTGTAAATGGTGGCGCGTTGCCAAACGGCATAAATTCGCTGTTTAATGAAGATTTGCGCAATTCAATCGTGAACGGTATGGGCCTTTGTTTGACCCAGGTTGAACACTGTGTTTCAACCGTCCGCCGCAATTGTCAATATGTTTACGCATCGACATCAGATGTGTGGCTTGACTTTAACGCGCGCAAAGTGCAACCGGAATACTATGCGTTCGTTTTGCGTCAAACGGGCCTAACCCCGACCCAGGCGGAAAACACATGCCTGTTGCTTGACCGCAATACATACGGTGCGGCATTTAATGCGGTATCGGTCACCGACAGCGTAACTTCGGAATATGACCAGCGTGTCGGCGCGTATAACAGCGCACGAAATGATTCACTAAGCAAACAAAACCCACTTGGCGCGCGGGTAAATGACACCGGCATTGACGGCAAACGCGGGTACTATGCACGTTGGGACGCCGAAAATGCACAATGCTTGCTGCGTGTGGCGGCATATAACAAAGACACACCGATTACCAATAGTTGGCTGTTCGGCATAGTCGGCGATGAAACCCCCGCCGAAGTATGGCGCGCAACCGGTTCTTCGTTCACATGCAACAAAGATTTGTTTGGATTTTCACTTATGAACAATACGAAAACTGTTGCGGCAACCGCAATTCCGGGCGGAACATTGCTTGGCGCGGGAATCGGCGCGTTGGCCGGACATGGCGATCGTGAATTCGATTGCACAAACGAATCCATGCGCAATACTTTGTTAAAAGAATTGAAAGACAACCAAAAAATTGGCGCAATCAATCAATATATCACATCAGATTTATCAACCACCGCAAAGTCCATGACACTGGGCCAGTGCCGCGAAATTATGGACCTGTACGACCTGTGGCAAATGGGCAAAGAGGCGGTCGATACTTGCCGTGATACGAAAGAGGAAACAAAAGTCGAAGAACCAAATATAGATGGATTTATTGCGGGACATTTTCGCTATCGCATTGACTGTGTCAAAGAAACCGGAAAATATCATCCAGACGCAACACATGCCCAAGTTAGCATAAGAGGACAAACACACGAGGCGTGCAGCGCAGACCCTTGTGCATGCAAACTGCTTGCTAATGACAGAACCCTTTTCAACACTGTCGCAACCAAGGCATTGGCCGGAATACAAAATAACTGTTTCAGCGAAAATGTTGCGAATGATATTTTTGAATCAATAAAAAATTGGGTACACGGCGCGGTCCCGGCTGGCAACAACACAACATCTGATTGTATCGGGTATTCAAGCAAAACTTCGGCCAAAACGGAAGAAGTGAAAGAATGCAAATTTATTAACCTGAACCAGTCGTGGGCCGATGGCACAGATGTGTATTGCACCAAGAAAGAGGGTTGCCTTACCAGAGAAGAGTTCCGTGAACAACTGAAAAAACTCGACCAGTTATTTAATTCAATTGAAATCTTGGCGGGCGAAAAAGGCAATCGTTTGAAGACGACACTGGTTGGTGCGGGAATCGGCGCCGCAACCGGTGGAACCGCGACCGCGATCACGGCGTTCGTTGAAAAGAACAACATCAATTGCCGCGTGGCGGACGGACTTGCCCGCGTAAGCTTCGGCAAATCGTACACAATCGACCGCCTGCGCGATTTCTATGTGAAATGGGCGTTGAACTTGCCGTCGACGATTGCACCGACCGCGGTTGTTACGAACTGTGATAACTGGTCATTGACATGCGCGTTATTCACGGACGCAAACGAATGCCGCAATGCAAAGTTCAACTATCGTCCGGGCAATTTGTCTAGTACGACATTGATAAATAATCCTTGCACCCCGTCGGGCAGTGCGTGTATTGCAAACCTTGGCGTGGCCCAATCAAACGGTGTATGTTTGGTAAACCCAACACCAAACCCGAATTCCGATGAACCGGATCCAAATGCGGGCTTTTCACGGGTTTCCAATTGCGACGAATGGATTAACGCATGCAAACTATTTACCAATGCAACCGATTGTAATTCGGCCAAGGTGATATATGTTCCGCGTTCAATGCGTGTTTCGAATGCGTGCAAATATCAGTCGGCAATCAAAGAATGTCGCCCCAGTGCGCAAAAGGCGAAGCAATACTTGGATATAAACAATTGTCCAATACGACTTGAATAATTGTGTGGTGTCCCAATAAACGTCCGCCCCGCGCGGACGTTTTTTTTATTTTCCACCACTAACCACTTACACTAACACTTCTCACTAACACTTGCACTAACCACTATTTTATGATAAAATACAGGGAATAGTAGAAGGGGTTTCATCTTGAAACGGATATCTTTTGCATTGGTAATTCTTGCCTGCACGTCCGCCGCATTTGGCGCAACGCGGCCTTCGACAACACCAACCACATCCAATGTGCGCGTTTCACGCGCGCCCCAAGAGACGGTTTCAACCACCGCAACATCTAATACACGCACGGTTACGTCACGCAACGCCACACAACAACTATCAACACAACCCACAACCGCAACGCAACGCGGTCGCGCCGCAATACAACAACCCACAACAACTAATGCACGTGCCGCGAAACAAAGCGTCCTTAGCACCGGGACCAAGGTCGCATCCGCCACGGAAAACACTGCGGTTGACCAAGTGTGCTGGGGCAAGTTCAGCGGTTGTATGGATTCATTCTGTATGTTGGACAACGCGAACGGCGGCCGCTGTATCTGCAGTGATAAGAACGCCGAATATGACGCGATTTTGGAAGAAATTCAAAAACTTGACGAACAAAGTTATCAACTTGCGACCGTCGGCGTTGAACGCATTGAAATGGGCGACGCCGTTGATGCGGTAATGTCAAAAACCGATTCGGTGACAAAGCGCGTGACGGCGGACGCGGCGAAATCCAAACGGCAATCGTTAGATTTAAGTTCATGGAATTCGATGGAATTGGACTTTGATGTTGATGCCGAAGATATTTTCGATATATCATCCGACGGCGTTTCAATCGGCAACAAAACCGGCGACGCACTTTATCGCGCCGCGGCGAAACTTTGCAGTGCGCAAATCCCCGAATGCAAAACGCAATCGACATTGATGGAATCGATGTATAAACAGCGCATTCGTTCTGATTGCACCGCGTATGAAAACAGTTTGCGCCAATCCCGCACACAAAGCGCGCAAAAACTATATGCGGCGCAAAGCGCGATGCGCGAAGCCGCCTTGGAACAATACCGCAATGCGAACAAATACGACCTTGGGCAATGCACGGTTCAATTCAAACAGTGTATGCAAACCACCGGCGGTTGCGGCGATGACTTTACCGGGTGCGTCGAATGGTCCGTGCGCGAAAATTTGCTTGGCAATTCAACAAAGGAAAAAACGATAAAGGGAACAACATCAAAAATCAAATTACGTGCGGAAACATATGATTCTTTGTTGGCCAAGAAAGACATTTGTATGACGGTGACACAACAATGTGTGAACGTCCGCGACCAAGTTTGGGATGCGTTTTTGCGAGAGGCCGCACCACAAATAAAATCTGCGGAATTGATTGTTGAATCAAATATGCGCACATCATGTATTTCGAACATATCAAACTGTTTTCAAAAGGCGTGCAAAGACACGATGGACCCGAACGACCCAGAGGGTTCGTATGACATGTGCCTAACGCGACCGGAAACATTGGAATCAGTATGCCGGGTTGAAATTGAACCCTGCAAAGCAGCCGAACCCAACATTATGACTTACGTAAAGGCGCGCCTTGCATCTATGCGTGTTGATTCATGCACAAATGAATTCAAGGCATGCCTGCAATCCGAAGACCGTTGCGGCGAAGATTATACGCAGTGTATCGGATTGGACACCGCCACAATTGTCGAAATGTGCCCCAAAGATAAATTAACGGCATGCGAATATGAATACCAAGGCGACAAAAAAACAGTTCAACAAACACTTGATGACATCGCCACCGGCATATTCCTTAATATCGATAATAACATGCTAACCGCATGTCAACGCGCCGCCGATGCCGCAATGATAAAGGTCTGTGGCAGTACCGAAAATTGTGATGACCTGGTTGTGGATAATGATCTTGGGTCGCGTAGTTTGGAATACAAGATATGCGAATATCAAGGTAGTGCAAATGACATGAGTATCAATTACAACCAATGTCGACCAAATATTGATATGATTACCGATGCCGAACTCGGACGGAACTCTAGCGATATTACTACCGGAACCGACGGCAGTATAAACTATACTTCAAATTCTGAAAAACCGTTCGCAGGGGTAATTGATGGAATTATTTATTGGGACAGCGTTACAATTACCGACGATGGTTTAATTAGTACGGTTGACTATTTCGATGCTTTGGAACAAAAAGATACAGACGAGGCAAATGGTTATGTGGCCGAAAATGAACCTTTGCGCGATGGGACTAACCGACCAGGTAATCAGACACCTAATAGAGGTAAATCGTCTAGCACTGGCTCTGGCAGCATGTCAAACGGCATATTATCTGGTAATGGCCGAAGAACAAGTATCACAGAAAATCAAATGAGTCGTATAAACGATGAACTAGCAGCACTGCAAACGAGCATTCAAAACGCTATTAATGCGATTGAATCTGATCCAAAAGTTCAATACTGTATGAAAGGTCGCAAATTTCAAGGTTATGAAAAAATGTTGGGGACCATTAAAGGTCAAAACGACACAAGTCTAGATCCGAATAAAGCACGTTTTCCGAATTTAACAAGTCAAATGCGTCGTACTATATCGGCATCTGCATTAGCGCAAACCAAAGCAAATTATTACGCAAAATATGATGAATTAAACGCAAAAATGTTGAAAGATTACTCAACGATTGCGGAACGCAAAGCCGAAATTGCCGGTGAAAATAATAAAGATTTACGTCGTGAAATCGCACGTCAATCATGCTTATACTTGGCCGACATGTCATCGCTTGCACGTTCAGCCGAACCACCAAAAAGTGCTGGCGGAAAAATATTAGCTGCCGCTGCAATCACAGCAGCATGTATAGCAATACCTTTTACTGGTGGAACTAGTATAGGACTAATAGGTACATTTGAACTTACTGCAGCTGAAGCCATAGGTGTCGGTGGGTTAGGTATTGCAGGTATAGGACTTGTTGGCGATGCCACAAGTGGAAACACATCTGCAAATGGCACTCAACGAGGATTTGTAATAGATGAAAACGCACCACTCGTCGCCTCAAAAGAAACGAACCAATGGAATTACACAGAAACAATTACAACGACATTTGATTGGGAAAATCTTGTTTGCCACAAGTGTGTGCGTTCAAAAACTTGTGCCGAAACAAAAAATCCTCTGTTTGGTAACAAATACTGCAAAACCTGGGATGAAGTTACCGAAGAATGCACCGATACACAATTCTAACATCGCCCGCGGATGCGGGCGGTTTTGTTCCCTGCCCCGTGCAAACATCCCCCCAACCTTTTCTTGACTTTTGAAAAAAATGGTTATAAAATACGCGGGCGCACAAAGGGATTTGGGCGCAGCCGATTGGCGAAAATGATAAACTAAGCTAAAAGGAAACATAGATGATTGAAAAAAACTGGATGGCTTTGATAAAGCCGAAAAAACTGAATATCACCACCGATGAACATAATCCAAATATGGCCGTATTGGTCGCGGAACCACTGGAAAAGGGATTTGGTCTTACACTTGGGACGGCGTTGCGGCGTGTCTTGTTGTCATCACTCCAGGGATGCGCACCGCTGTATGTGAAAATCGATGGCGTTCAACACGAATTTTCAAGTATCCAAGGCGTCCACGAAGATGTCGCAGATATCTTGCTTAACCTCAAAGGCGTTTATTTCAAGGCCAACACCGAAGGTCAGCACAAGGTTAGTTTGCATGCAACCGGCCCGGCCGTGGTCAAGGCGGGCATGATCGAATGCACCAGTGCGATTGAAATCATGAATCCGGACGCGGAACTTTGCACACTTGACAAGGGCGCGCAACTTGACATGGAAATCACACTTGGCACCGGGCGCGGCTATGTTCCGGCGAACGCGCATGCCGATGGGTTACCGTTGGGCGTGATTCCGGTTGATTCAATCTTTTCGCCGATTTTGAATGTTGCAACTGTGGTTTCTGAAACCCGTGTTGGGCAATCAACCGACTATGACAAATTGGAAATGACCGTCAAAACAAACGGCAGTGTTACACCCGAAGACGCAATCGCGTTCGCGGCGCGTATTTTGACCGACCAATTGACATTGTTCATCAATTTCGAAGACCCAACGCAAATTAGTGCGCCGGCCGAAGAAGAAGCCGCCAAGGACGCGTTGCAATTCGACCCGAAATTGTTGAAACGCGTGGACGAATTGGAACTTTCGGTTCGTGCGAACAACTGTTTGAAAAACGACAAAATCAATTGGCTTGGCGAACTGGTCCAAAAGACCGAGGCCGATATGTTAAAGACCCCGAACTTTGGGCGTAAATCGCTTAACGAAATCAAGATTCAACTAGAGGCAATGGGACTTGGCCTGGGTATGGAAGTTCCGGGTTGGCCGCCAGAAAACATTGCAGAGTTGGCGAAAAAATACGAAGACCCATATAAGTAAAACAATTTATATGGAAAAAGCGCGTGTTGCTGGGGTGAACCTGGGGCACGAAAACGGTGTAATCCCGACAAGGGCGGAAACAAAATAAAGGAGTAACCGATGAGACACCAAAAAGCAGGTCGCACTTTTAATCGCGACACAAATGCTCGCAAGGCCTTGTTTATTGGACTTGCAAAGAACCTTATTGAAAAAGAACAAATCAAAACAACTTTGCCAAAGGCCAAGGATCTGCGCAGTGTCGTGGAAAAATTGGTTACCCGTGCAAAGGTTGATACTGTTGCGAACCGCCGTTTAACTGCGTCGGAACTTGGCAACGCATGCGACGCAACCGTGAAAAAATTGTTCACTGTGCTTGGGCCGCGCTATGCCAAACGTCCGGGCGGATATACCCGCGTGTTAAAGGCCGGGTTCCGCTATGGCGATGCCGCACCGATGGCGATAATTGAATTTATTGACCGCGATGTGAATGCTAAAAAGCCGACGCAAAAACCAACGGTTGCCGCGGCCAAGGCCGAAGAAGCAACCGCAACCGATGCGCCAAAGACGGCAAAAACACCAAAAGCCGAAAAACCGGCCAAGACACCGGCCAAAGAACCGGTGGCGAAAAAAGCCACCGCGGCAAAAAAGACCGTTGCGGTAAAACGCCGCGCCACCGGAAAGTAATAGTGGTAAGTGTTAGTAATTAGTATAAACAACGTCATACCGCCGCAAGGCGGTATCTTGTTGAACTTCGACAAACGCAAAGAGATACCGCGTTTCCGCGGTATGACGGCAAAAAGACGGGCGCAATTGTGCCCGTTTTTTAATTCCCCTTTCCTATGGAAAGGGGTACGGCGGAACCGCCGAGGGGTATGGGTCCATTGGCGCTTTCGCGCCACCACTACCCCGCCACTTTCAGTGGTCCTCCCCTTCGCCAACGAAGGGGATTATTTATCTTCCCACCGTAAATTCGTCGCCGTAACCCGCAACGGATTGACCGCCGATATAGCAACCGATATCTTCGAATCCTTGCTTTACTTGTGCTTTTTTAACAAGGTTCGATGTTACAATTCCACCAACGGTTCCAAGCACAACACCCGCAACACTGTCCGACACAAGACGCGCCGTATTAAAGTTCCCGTCCTCGTCCCGCCATACCGATTTTTCAAGTCCGCCAATCGTCGCACTTAACGATGCATATTTCGCATCCAGTTCAGATTCCATTTTCGCAATATATTCCGCCGTGTATTCGCACTTGCCATTTTTTATTTCTTTGTTGTAATCCACGCAAACACACCGCCCACCCCGTTCCACCGTTTCCGCGATAATAGTACACCGACAATCCGAATCCATATTGTCCGGGTCGGTACAAGGTTGCGTAACTGGGATAACAGGTGGTATAACAACAGGTGGCGGTGTAACATTAGCAACACATTGACCACGTCCACCAATAATTTCAAAATGCGCATTAGAATCTTTACAGTTACATTTACCCTTTATTGGTTTATCCCAAACAGCATCTGTCCCAGTATCACAACATGCAATCGCCTCTATGCTCATACCTGCCCGCTGTTCACGACATGTCTTTTTATTTCCCTTTTTGATACACACACCATTTTCATCATTTTCATATCCCTGTTGGCAACTGACCTTTTTGCACATTGGTCCACAATAAAAATGATACAAACCATTTGGATCCATCGAACCGCCACCATGCGCAACTTTGACCGCCGCACTGCATTCCGCCGCAGTAAGGTCAATAGATGATTCCTCACCACGATTTAATACAACAGTACTCCCCTTGATTACCGCAGTACAGGTATCATCTGACGGTTTCTTTTTTGCGACACAAATTCCATTTGAATCAGGCACCATATTTGAGTCATCACATTCAATCGCCCAACATAAAAGGTTCCGATTTTCCTGACACCTTAACTGAAACAAGCTGCCATGGGTAGCATCTGTTTTATTATAGCCACTGCATTCGGCTTTGGATAAATTTCGATTATATGCCCCCCCAACTGGTATGTTTCCAAATTGAAGTGAATTACAACATTTACAATCACCTACTGCAACCCATTTATCATTAAAGGGAACACTTACACATTGATATCTTTGTTCAGTGTTGACCAAAATTCCCTGAAACACATGTCCCTCAGGCATTGTAACGGTTTCTCCAACACTACACCCTGAAGTATGATAGCTATCACACTCATAAGCTTTGCCAGAACCAGAATTCTGTTTTCTTGTATTTTTATACCCTTCAACACTTGCATCATATTGATACTTATCCAAATATAAAAATTCGTCGTGTTCTGGTTTTTGGTTCCCTTTAAACGTTAACGTATGGTCAGTATTACAACCTGCGAAACCATTTTGTATAAAACATCCTGCCAAAATAACCACTAACAAAAAACTTTTCATATTTTTCCTCCTTTTTTCAAGCAAATTTAAAACCACCGAAATTGCTTTCGTGTGGTTGGAGGTTAACGACTATAATGTGTTGAATAGTGGGTTTATTCGATATATTCACCGCCCTCCAACCACAAATTGGTTGGAGGTGTTTTCTGTCCCCGCGGACAAACACATTCAAGGGTCGTTACACCCCACCGGCGAAACAACCCGCCAGCAAAAGAATTATATCACAAAACAAGCATGGTTGCAAGGGGGTAGTGGGGTCATGACCCGGGTAGTGGCGACACCTCCCGGCTTCGCCGTACTCCTCTGGCCAGAGGAGAACTTTGCACTCTGGAATCATGTTCCCCTCCATCGGGCCCCACGAAAAATGTGCAACGTTTTTCGTGGGTGATGTCCTAGAGGGGTGCCTCGCTGTAGCATAGCGAAAGCGGGCGGGGTGTCGCAAATCCCCTTCTTTTCAAAGAAGGGGGGGACCGCGGGACGCGGTGGGGTAGTTTTTATCCCCATACCCCGATGCCGTTCGGCACCACCCCTTTCCCACGGAAAGGGGAATTAAAAAATCCGCCGAAGCGGATTTTTTCTTAAACTCTGCGGACTTTCTTTGGTCGGCATCCATTATGTGGAATGCGCGTTGTGTCGGTAATGCTTTGCACCACCAGGCCGGCATTCGCCAAACCACGTACCGCGGATTCACGACCCTGACCAATTCCGCGCATAAGGACATCGACGGTTTTCATACCCATTTCAGCGACCTTTTTGCCAACCGCGTCCGCCACAACCGTTGCAGCGTATGGCGTAGATTTCTTTGCACCCTTGAAATTATTCGCGCCCGCCGTCGCCCAGGTCAAAACCGCACCCGATTGATCGGTAATTGTAATACGCGTATTATTATTCGTGGCAACGACATGTGCAATGCCGTGCGAAACTTTTTTTACAACTTTCTTTTTATTTATTGCCATTTTTGTTTTTTCCTTTGATTAGATGTCTTCAATTAACTATCGTGTTAATCTCTACCCAATTTTACTATTTACCCTTGACCGCAGACCCAGCGACCACGACACGTTTACCCTTGCGCGTGCGGGCGTTCGTCTGTGTCCGTTGACCGCGAACCGGCAAACGGTTACGGTGACGAATACCGCGATAAGTTTTCAAATCTTGCAGCCGTTTGATATTCATCGCAACTTCGCGACGGACATCACCTTCGACCTTAAAATTCTGTTCGATATAGTTCGAAATTTTAATAACGTCGTCGTCGGTCAAATCCTTTGCGCGCAAACCGTCTTTAAGTTTAAGCGCCTTGCAAATTTGCATCGCACGGGTTGGTCCAATGCCGTGGATGTATTGCAATGCGGCCTCGATACGTTTTTCTGTTGGTATATTTACACCTGCTATACGTGCCATTTTTGTTTTTCCTTTTTTATTTTTGCCATTGCGACAATTCTATACGAACCAACGCAAAAGTCAAACCTTTGTTTCACGATAACATCAGTTACGGAAACGACCTTTCTTTGCGGCGCCCATAACACCATGATACTGCTTCGCAACCAAGTAAGATTGCACCTGGTTCATGGTATCAAGCACGACACCCGCAACGATTAAAACACTTGTTCCGCCAATCATCAACGGCATTCCAAAGTGCGTATTCAAAATGATTGGCAAAACACACACGACAATCAGGTACAAAACACCAATCGCCGTAACCTTGGAAACCATAGAATCAAGGAACTTTACCGTTTGTTCACCCGGACGCACGCCCGGAATATACCCGCCGGCATTGCGCAGATTGTTACTTGTTTCTTCGGAATTGAACACAACCGCAGTTTGGAAATACGCAAAGAACGCAATCAAAATCGTGTATAAAATGATATAGGACCACGCACCATACGCAAAGAAGCCCATTATATTTTGCACAATCAAATTTTCACTTTGCACGAAACGTTGCACAAACGCGGGCAACATCATAACGGACGATGCGAACACCGGCCCCATAACGCCCGACATATTGACCTTTATTGGCAAATAAGACGCGTTTGTATTCACGACACCGTTCGCCATAACCTGGCGCGGATAAAGAATCTGAACCCGACGCTGGGCCAATTCAAAAAACGCAATCAGCGCGACAATACCAACCACAAACAAAATCACCAACGCAATCATCGCCGGCGACATTTGCCCAACCGACCCAAGCGATACAATCTTTGCGACCCCCTCTGGGATTTGGGCGATAATACCCGCAAAGATAAGCAGCGATGCACCCTGACCTATGCCACGCGCGGTAATTTGTTCCGCAAGCCACATGACGAAAACCGTTCCGCCAACCAACGCGATAATCGCGGACAATTCAAAAGAAAAGCCCGGATTCACAACGGCGCGAACACCATTGACCGGCGCCATAACTTCCAACCCGCGCACGACGGCCCAACCCTGAACAATCGCCAAGATAACCGCCAAATAACGCGTATATTGGTTGATTTTGATACGACCCGATTCGCCTTCTTTGCGTAAATCGTTCAACGATTTGCTGGTCGCGGTCAAAAGTTGCAACACGATAGAAGCCGAGATATACGGGAAAATATTCAACGCCAACACCGACATACGCGAAAGCGAACCACCGGTGAACATATCGAACATGCCCATCATACCACTGCCTTCGCCGGTGAACAAATGCAACACCGCCGACGCATTCACACCCGGCAACGGAATAAACGACCCGATACGATAGATGACCAGCGCACCCAACGTAAACAAAATACGCTTTTGCAAATCTGAAAGTTTACCGAAAAACCTTGATATGAATTTCATGCGCCGTCTCTCTTGCCTTTATCCCGATTATTTATTTTTGATTGTGCCACCCGCTTTGGTGATTGCGGTTTCCGCCGCCGCTGACCATTTTTCCGCAACAATGTTCACCGCGGTTTTAATTTCGCCCTTGGCCAAAACCTTTAAGCCCGACATACGACGATTCAAAATTTTCGCCGCCATCAAAGAATCGATATTGATTTCTTTGCCAGCGTCAATTTTGCCCGCCGCAATAAACTTTTCAATATCGCCAAGGTTGATTGTCGCATAGTGTTTCGCGAACGGATTTTGGAAACCGTACTTCGGGAAACGACGCAAAATTGGCATCTGACCACCCTGGAAAGTTGCCTGTTTACGCGAACCTGCGCGCGCCTTTTGACCCTTGGTTCCACGACCCGCGGTTTTACCATAGCCCGACGCCATACCACGCCCGACGCGTTTAATATCCTGGCGTGCACCTTTATTATCCATCAAAGCATTTAATTTCATCTTTTTACTCCTATGAACCTATATAGTTCGTTTGCGCATGCGGACAAGTATCCGCATACTCGGTTTTATAATATTATTCCTCTGTCACCGTTACCAAATGTGCGACCTTGGCAATCATGCCACGAATCGAAGCATTATCTTCAAATTCATTTGATTTTCCGATACGTCCCAAGTGCAATGCCGCCAAAACTTTGCGTTGTGATTCCGGACGACCGATAACACTTTTGACTTGTTTTACAATTATTTTTTTTGCCATAACAATCACCTTTTATTATTTGTCTTCCGTTTCTTTCGTTTCTTCGGCCATTTTTCTACCATCACGCCCCGCAACGATTTCCGCAACCGTTTTACCACGACGCGCCGCAACCGTCTTTGGCGAATTCATCTTCGAAAACGCCAAGAACACCGCGCGAACCATATTGTTCGGATTGTTTGCACCCTGGGATTTCACAACGACATCTTGGACACCCAAACAATCGAACACCGCACGCAACGCCCCGCCCGCAATGATACCGGTACCAGGAACAGCACTGCGCAAAACCAATTTACTTGCACCATATTTAACCGAAATGTCATGATGCAAGGTGCGACCCTCTTTAAGCGGAACGCGAATCATTTTTGCCTTGGCGGCCTTGGTTGCCTTTTGAACGGCGGATTGGACTTCCAACGCCTTACCCTTACCAAAGCCGACCTTACCCGCCTTGTCCCCAACGACGACCAACGCCGAAAAAGACATATTCTTACCGCCCTTCACAGTTTTAGAAACGCGGTTCACAGAAACCAATTTATCCACTAAATTATCTGTCTGTAATTTTTTATCATCAAAACGTGCCATTTATAAACTCCGTATTTATATTTAGATTCTAACGCCACCCGCGCGAATCGCTTCGCACAATGCCTTTACACGACCATGATAGCGATATGCCCCGCGGTCGAAATAACATTTGTCCGCAATTTTCGCCGCGACAACGCGTTCCGCGAACGCCTTGCCAACCAACTCGGCACCGGCGACATTCCAACCATTTCCCTTAAAGCCCTTTTCCTTGGACGATGCGGCACAAATCGTGCGACCGTGCACATCATCAATGGCCTGAATTTCAATATGACGCCCACTGCGGAAAACCGACAGACGAATTTTCCCAGGATTTTTCTTTTTCAACGCAACGCGTGTAACCAATTTGCGTCTTTGTTCAGTAGATAAATGTTTCAACATTTTTTTTCCTTTTTTCCAATTCCCGTAACAGCGGAAATTTTTATTTATTATTTCTTTTTACCTTCTTTGTGGCGAACCTTTTCACCCTTATAAAAGATACCTTTGGCCTTGTACGGGTCCATTTTGCGAATCTTGTGAATTTTATCCGCAAACAAACCTACCGCACACTTGTCATTACCACTGATGGTGAATTCAGTCGGTGTTTCACCCATTGTAACGGTCAAACCGTCCGGAATTTCCATAACAACATCGTGCGAAAATCCAACAACCAAAGTGAATTTCTTACCACTAACCGATGCCTTGTATCCAACGCCCTTCATATACATCGCCTTGGAAAAGCCCTTTGTCACACCTTCAACGGCGTTGCGAATGTTGCGTGTCATTGTTCCCCACATCGCGCGCGAATCTTTATCTTCGGCATCTTTCGGGGTAACGGTAACCTGACCGGCCTCCACCTTGACATCAACCAACGAAGAATTTTTTGTATTCATCGCGACGGTCAATTCGCCCTTTGGCCCTTTGATAACCAACTTGTCGCCATCCAAAGATGCAACCACACCATCAATCAATTTAACTGGATATTTTCCTGCCCTAGACATAATTACATCCTTTTAATTATATAACCTTGCACAAAACTTCACCGCCGACATTCATCAGGCGCGCCTTGTGATCCGTCATGACACCATGCGGTGTTGAAACAATCGAAATGCCCAATCCATTAAGAAC
Source organism: Alphaproteobacteria bacterium (assembly GCA_017616785.1). Taxonomy (GTDB): domain Bacteria; phylum Pseudomonadota; class Alphaproteobacteria; order Rs-D84; family Rs-D84; genus Enterousia. The sequence goes on along the minus strand of JAFZXK010000016.1, from coordinate 5,277 downwards.
GCGCGGCATCTTTGCGGCCCCAGAATAAACACGACGTCCCGGCTTTGATACCACAGAAATATCTTGGATTGCACCATTTCCGCCGACATACTTTAACACGACGACCAAATTTGAACGATGCTCATCGATTTCTTCCTTGCGGAAATCTTCGATAAAGCCCTCTTCTTTCAATACCGCCAAAACCGCGGCACGCAATTTGCTGTTCGGAACAATTATGGATTCTTTACCCGCATTTTGACCATTACGTATACGGGCAACCATATCTCCGATTGGGTGTGATAATGACATCTTTTACTCCTATTCTAACCGATTGCATTGTCCACAACCGGCACGTTTAACTTTACCAACTTGACTTACGGACACCTGGCAGTTTACCTTCGGACGCCTGGGTTCTGACCTGTTGACGGCAAAGGCCAAACATACGTGAATACCCACGCGCACGTCCCGTAATACTACACCGATTATGAACGCGGGTCGGATTCGCGTTACGCGGCAATTTCGCCATTTTTAACATCGCCTCTTTGCGTTCTTCGGGTGTTGAATTACGCGACATTTTTTCTTTAAGTGCGGCGCGTTTCGGCGCGTACTTTTCGACCAACTTTCTGCGTAATTTGTCCTTGTTTATTAAAGCCAATTTAGCCATTTTTTGTTCCTTTTATTATTTCAATACCAACGGCAGGCCGATTTTAGTCAGCAATGCGCGCGCTTCATCATCCGTTTTCGCGGTTGTCGCAATCACAATATCCATACCACGAATAGAATCTATTTTATCAATGGAAATTTCCGGGAATATCAAGTGTTCTTTGATGCCAAACGCATAATTTCCACGTCCATCAAATTTCGATTTCGAAAGTCCACGAAAATCCTTGACACGCGGCAAAGCAATCGTAATCAGTTTATCAAGGAAATCATACATACGTTTCCCGCGCAATGTTACCTTGGTTCCAATCGCCTGGCCTTCGCGCAAACGATACGTCGCGATAGATTTCTTCGCATGGGTGACAATCGGTTTCTGTGCGGCAATAGCGGTCAAATCAGTTACCGCCGCATCAAGTTTCTTTTTATCAGCAACGGCTTCGCCCACACCCATATTCAAAACGATTTTGGACAGTTTCGGAACCGCCAACATATTTTTGTATCCGAATTCTTTGACCAATTCAGGCACAATTTGCTTTTCATAAATTTCACGCAATCTGCTTTGCATTTCTTATCCTTAACGTTATTTCCCGTAACAGCGGGATGTTTTTTTATAATTCAGCCCCAGATTTCTTGGCGACACGAACCTTTTTGCCTTTTTCAACCTTGTACCCAACGCGCGTCGCTTTCTTGGTTTTCGGGTCAACCAACGCAACATTAGAAACATGGATTGGCGCTTCGCGGTCAACAATGTGTCCCGGTTCATTTTGTGTCGGTTTCACATGCCATTTATGACGATTCACACCGGCAACAACAACACGCGATTCGCTTGGGCGTGCCTCCAACACCGCCCCCTTGACGCCTTTGTATTTCCCTGAAATAACTATGACTTCATCGCCTTTTTTAATTTTCATTTTGCAAACCCTTTGTTTTATAACACTTCCGGTGCCAAAGACACAATCTTTTGAACATCATATTTACGACGCACTTCACGCGCAATCGGTCCAAAGATACGTGTTCCAATCGGTTCAAAGTTGTTCTTGTTTATCAAAACGACCGCATTGTCATCAAAGCGAATGATTGAACCATCCGGACGTTTAATCGGGAACTTGGTCCGCACGATAATCGCGCGTTGAACCGTTCCTTTTTGCACTTTGCCACGCGGAATTGCTTCTTTGATGGCGACCACAATTTTATCACCGACGGTGGCATAGCGACGATGTGAACCACCCAAAACCTTGATACACATCGCTTTACGTGCCCCGGAATTATCCGCAACCGTCATAACCGTTTCATTTTGTATCATAACCTTATCCTCGTCCTGCGATTGGGGCCGTTCCCCAACGCTTTGTTATGGAACCCGACTGACACGACCGTCCAAAGACCGCCCTGCCCTCAAAGGCCCCTGGGTTGATTTAATCTGTTACCTCAACAGCACCGTCTTTGGACACCCCAACCAAACCCTTGACAACCCAAGATTTGGTTTTTGATATCGGGCGATGCTCTTCAATCGCAACAATGTCGCCAACTTTGTATTTGTTGTCTTCATCGTGCGCCTTGTATTTCTTGTTTTGCTTCACGAATTTACCATACAGCGGATGACGAAAGCGGCGTTCAACTTCTACAACGACCGTTTTATCATTTGCCGTACTTCTAACCGTACCTTGCAGTATACGTCTTGGCATAACACTATCCCTTATATACTTTTCTTGTTTCGTTTGCCCAATCCGATATATGATAACCTAAAAAAAGGAAATCTCAACCGAAATTAGTGTTTTTTTATTGCGCCGCGTTCAATTTTGTTTTCACACGTGCAATCTCACGACGAGTTTTACGCAAAACATGTGTTTTTGGCAAAGCCCCCGCCGCATGCTGAAAGCGTTGATCCATCTGAGTTTTTTTCAAAGCAATCAAACTGCTTTCCAATTCTTCTTTTTTCAAAGATTCCGTTTTCTTTTGTGCCATATTCGCCACCTTTTTAACTTTTAGTTCACTTTGCGTTCGACAATCTTTGTCTTAATCGGTAACTTTGCCGCCGCAAGTGCAAACGCTTCCTGGGCCACATCCGGTTTAACACCGTCCAATTCAAAGATAATACGGCCCGGCTTTACCCGACAAATCCAATATTCAACGGCACCTTTACCCTTACCCATACGAACCTGGGCCGGTTTTGCGGTAACCGGAACATCAGGAAACACACGAATCCAAAGTTTCCCCATACGACGCATACGACGGGTAATTGCGCGACGCGCCGCCTCTATCTGACGCGCGGTGATGCGTTCCGGCGACAAGGCCTTTAACCCAAAAGAACCGAAAGCCAATTCACTGCCACCCTTGGCGACACCATGAATACGTCCTTTGTGCTGTTTGCGAAATTTTGTTTTATTTGGCATTAACATGTTAAAACCTCAACTTTCTAATTATTTTGTTCTTTTGTTGTTATCACTGGTTCCGGCATACTCGGTTGGCCGCGCCATTTCGGATGCCCATTTTTCCTTGTTCACAACATCCCCAGTGTAAATCCAAACCTTTACCCCAACAACACCGTATGTGGTTTTGGCCTGGACCGCGGCATAGTCAATATCCGCACGCAAAGTATGCAACGGAATACGACCCTCACGAATTTGTTCACTACGTGCAATTTCCGCACCGTTCAAACGACCAGAGCACATAATTTTGACACCCTGTGCACCGGCTTTTTGTGCATTTTGCACGCCTTTTTTCATCGCGCGTTTGTATGAAACACGACCTTCAATCTGTTGCGCAATGTTTTGTGCAACCAATTGCGCGTTCAAATCCGGCCTGCGCACTTCATAGATATTCACAACTACCTGGTCATTTTTAACCAATTTTTTGATATCGTTACGCAATGCTTCGATATCGGCACCATTTTTACCGATAATCATACCCGGACGCGAAGTATGCACCGTTATAACAACCTTTCTTGCGATACGGTCAATAACAATTTTTGCGATACCCGCTTTTTTCAACTTCTTTTCCAAGAATTTACGAATCACATTATCTTCCGCCAGGCAAGCCGCATAATGCTTCTTGTCCACAATCCAGCGCGAATCCGGAACTTTATTTATGGATAAACGCTGTGCAATTGGCGATACTTTCTGTCCCATTTTTTTCCCTTATGTTTATGCTTGGTGTTCTTGAAACCCTTTGGTTTTATTCAGGGGTCACCCCCATACCACCAAACATTGTTACTTTGTTTTTGCTTCTTTCTTTTTTGCCGTTTCTTTTTTCGGCGCCGCGCCAGATTCCAAAACAATCGTCAAATTTGAAAACGGTTTCAAAATCGGCCGTGCACTTCCGCGTGGTCCCGGCATAATACGCTTCATAGTCAACGCTTTGCCGCACCAAATTTCCTTGATGAACAAAGTATCAACCGGCAAATTCTTGTTATGTTCCGCATTTGCAATCGCAGACATCAAAGTTTTCAACACTTCGCCCGCAACACGCTTTTTGGAAAATTTCAACACATCAATGGCACGGTCAACCGGCAACCCACGAACCATGGCACATACCAAGTTCAATTTTTGGGTGCTGATGCGTATCATTTTATTAAACGCGCGAACCTGATTATCTTTTATTCCATATCTTGTCATAACCTAATGCCTTTTATTTGTATTATTTTCCTGCGGCCGCGGCCTTTTTATTTGCGGCGTGCCCCTTAAAGGTACGTGTTGGCGCAAATTCACCAAGTTTATGTCCGACCATATCTTCGACAATCGAAACCGGAATAAACTTGTTACCATTGTGAACTTCGAAAGTCAAACCGACCATCGACGGAACAATCGTACTGCCACGTGACCAAGTTTTAATTGGTTTATGATCATCTTTTTCAATTGCTCTCTTGATTTTTTCAAAAAGAGACGGATGAATATATGGACCTTTCCAAGCTGAACGAGACATTTATCTAACTCCGTTTTTTATCTTATTTTACTTTTTTTTCGCCAAATGTCTGCTACGAATAATCATTTTGGCTGTACGTTTATTTCTGCGTGTGCGATAGCCCTTGGCCGGGATACCAGTTCTTGACACAGGTTCATGTCCTTTGGAATGGCCATTACCACCACCCATTGGATGATCCACCGGGTTTTGTGCCATACCGCGTGTTGACGGACGAATCCCAAGCCAACGCGCACGACCCGCCTTACCCAAATTGACATTGCGTTGGTCTTGGTTAGAAACCGTTCCAACCGTCGCACGACAATCAGAATGAACTTTGCGCAACTCACCACTGTTCATCTTGATTTGGGCATACACACCGTCTTTACCCATCAATTGGGCATAGCAACCCGCGCTGCGTGCCAACTGGCCGCCCGCGCCAGGTTTCAATTCAACATTGTGAACAATCGTTCCAATCGGCATATTCTTAAGTGGCATCGCGTTACCCGGCTTGATATCCTCACGCGTGCCGGAAATAACAACATCGCCCGCCTTTAAGTCACGTGGTGCCAAAATATAAGAACGCACACCGTCTTTATATTCAATCAACGCAATGAACGCCGTACGATTCGGGTCATATTCCAAACGAACAACCGTCGCCGGCATATCCAATTTTTTGCGTTTGAAATCAATCAATCTGTATTTACGTTTATGACCGCCGCCCTGATGTGGAACGGTTACATG
>JAFZXK010000015.1 GCA_017616785.1 Alphaproteobacteria bacterium | reverse complement strand
TTATAACTGCATCGGCCTTAAACGCCACATTTACAAATTTACCAACGACGGACACAACAAAATTGGAATGTGCGAATCAAGATTGCACCCTTTGGACCATCGTCGACCAAAGTGCGTATGGCAAACCAAACTTGCATCAAATGCTTGTTAATGGCAATTTGGCTGATGGCACAAATAATTGGATTGTCCCAATGGCAGTTTCATATACAACAGACGGCAATTATGGTGTGTTTTCTTCTTCGGCTTCTTCTGTTATATATGTAAGATGCTCGACTAATGGTTCCCGTATTGCCGGTCACAAATATGCTTACTTTTTAACAGCAAAAAAGACAAATGAAGGTTCTGTGTCAAGTTTTGGGACTAGAAACGCAGGTCCAACGAGACAAATAACAACAACAGAACGAACTATTTGTATACTTGATACATTTCCAGATGACGGTTCAGGTGAACCTTGGATAAGTTTTACTTCCTCTGGTGTAGAGGTTTATATTAACAAACTTGATGGTGGTATGAGAATGTATGATCTTACTGCCTTGGGGCTAGAAGAAACTATCACAACGGCAGAAAAAGCAATTGCTTACTTTGGAGAGTGATATACAGATAGCAGATAGGACCGATTGAAACGTTAAATATTCAAGGAAAAATTTGTTTAATAGCGCAACAATCACAACAGGTTATCGTCTTACTGATACTGGCACAACTACGGCAGACCCAAACGGTTTTTATACCGCCCATATCCCCGTTATTGCAGGTTCAACATATACATATAAGCAAAATACTGGTAGTAGCATAATATTGCGTATATGTGAATATGATAGTTCAAATACTTTAACAAAATTAAACAAATATGGCTCTGGGGGTACGCAAACTCAAACAATCACTATGCAAGCAAACACTTCATACGTTATTATAAGTTCGGACAAAAGATTTGTTTCTAATCCGCCGCAATTTGAACAAGGTTCAACCGCTACCGACTATACGCCATACGGTCAAGTATGCACCGACGACTAAGAGAATTAATATCATAAATTCCCCAGAATTAGTATTACAATGTAAGCGGTTAGTGTTAGCAACGTCATACCGCGGGAACGCGGTATCTTGTTAGTTTCGTCGTAAATGGGTGGATACCGCCTTTTGGCGGTATGACGTGACCTTATTTATCAAAATCTAATTCTTTAATTTTCTCTGCGCGGGGGGCGATTTTGTTTATTGATGTTTGCAATTGTTCAATGTCCGTTTGGGCTTGGGTAAAATGCTGTGAAACTTTGCCGGCGCGGTCCGCAAGGCGCGACAGGTCGGTTAGCAACATATCAAGTTCGCGTTTGATTTGACCCGCAACGCGCTTGATTTTTATGTCCGAAAGCACCGCGCGAATTGTATTCAGTGTTGCCCACAATGTTGCGGGTGAAACAATGAAAACTTTTCTGCGGGCGGCGTATTCTATTGCACCCGGAAATTCGCGGTGCAATGTTTCAAATATAGATTCGGACGCAATGAACATCATTGCAACCTCCGCCGTTTTGCCGGGAATAATGTATTTTTCAGAAATTGCATCAATATGCTTTCGCACGTCCAATTCAAATTGCTTGCGATAAAGTTCCGGGTTGTCGCCGTTTTGCATATGGTTGTACGATTCCAATGGAAACTTGCTGTCGATTATCATGTCGCCCGGCGGATAGGGCAGGCGAATAATGCAGTCCGGTCGAACGCCGGTTTCAAGTACGCTTTGAAATGCATATGTTTCGGGTGGCATAATGTCGGCAATTAAATCTTCCAATTGTCGTTCGCCAAATGTGCCGCGGGCCTGCTTGTTCCCCATAAGGATGTTTTTGAAATTCGCGATGTCCGAACTGATGTTTTTGAGTTCAATCGCATTTTGCGACAGCGCGCCAAGCCGTTCCGAAAGCCGTTCGCGCAGGCGGGCATTATCTTCGCGCAATGCGGACATATCCGTTGTCGCCGGCCGCATGAGCAGCGCCCCCAGCATGATGATTATTATACCGCACATTGCAATCAAAATATAAGTTGTCATTTGGAATTCCTTTGCTATCATTTTATTATAAAAGGATTTGTGTATGTTGCAAATGAAACTTTGTGGCGATTTAGTGTTGCGGGAAAAATGTGCGCCCGTGGATACTATTGATGCCGAAATTTTGCAGAATATGGACGAAATGGTTAAAATGATGTCCGCACAAAATGGGGTCGGCCTTGCCGCGCCACAGGTCGGCGTTTTGAAACGGTTTATTGTTATGATGAATCCGGACACAAATAAAGTTTTCAAAATGATAAATCCTGTGATTTTATCGCGGTCGTCCGAAACCGTTGTGATGGAAGAAGGCTGCCTTTCGGTCCTTGGGGGCGACGGGTTGCCGGTCTATGCCAATGTAACGCGGCCGGCGGTGGTTACTGTGGAATGGACGGACGAAAAAGGAAAAGCGCATACAGCCGAAATGTCCGGTTTGCCCGCGCGAATTGTCCAACATGAAACCGACCATTTGGACGGAATTTTGTTTGTTGACTATCTGTCGCCGGTGAAACGCGAAATGGTCATGAGCAAGGTAAGGCGGCGGAAATGAATGTAGTTTTGATGGGAACGCCCGATTTTGTTGTGCCGATTTTTGACGCGATTGCCGCGCGGCATAATGTGTTGGCGGTCTTTACCCGCGCGCCAAAGCCGGTTGGGCGAAAGCATATTGTAGCAAAGTCGCCTGTGCATTTGTGGGCCGAATCACGCGGGTTGCCAGTATATCATAAACCAAGTGAATATAACTTTGCGCCCGATATGGTCTTTGTCGCGGCGTATGGTGCGATATTGCACGATAATGTGTTGCGGTCCGCGCCGTGCGTGAATCTGCACCCAAGTTTATTGCCGCGCTATCGCGGACCTTCGCCGATTATTACCGCAATTAAAAATGGTGATACGGAAAGCGGTGTTTGTTTGATGCAAATGACCGATGAATTGGATGCGGGTGATGTTTTAATGTGTCGCAAATTTGATATTGGTATTGATGATACGGCGGATACGGTTGAACAAAAAGTTTCAAAAATCGGTGTAGATATGATTTTGGAATATATGGAAAATCCGGATAAATATCCGCCAAAACAGCAAAGTGGTAAAATCGTCTATACGGCGAAAACCGGCGTATACGACGAAATTATCGATTGGAAAAAATCGCCAAAAGAAATTCATAATTTGGTGCGCGCACTTGGTGCGGGGCGGACAAAAATAAACGGCATTGATGTTAAAATACTAAAAACAAAAATGAACGGCGACCATTTGGAAATTATAACAATTCAACCAGCGGGCAAAAAGCCAATGGATTGGAAAAGTTTTGTAAACGGCCTGCATGGCGCAGAGGTAAAGTATGGAGAATAAAAATGGGAAAAAAATATTGTTTGAGTGTTAAACAAGAAGTAGAAGTTACCCAATATAATAAAAATGGGGAATGCAAATGTCTAAATTGTTCGGAATCAGAATGCAAAGGTGTGCTATGTTCTGATTTCCCGCCGAATAATTGTACCAATGCGGTTGATTATTTCAAAGGGGAGAATTCAATGTGTGTGAAATGTCGTGGCGGAAGGTAAAATTGTGACACGATACAAAATTATTCTTGAATACGATGGAACGGATTTGATTGGCTGGCAAGAAAACCGCCAAGGCCCGTCAGTGCAATCTTTGTTAAAGGACGCGATTGAAAAGTTTTGTGGTGCGCGGCCGGATGTTGTTGGGGCTGGGCGGACGGATGCAGGTGTGCATGCGGTGGCGATGTGCGCGCATTTTGATTTGGAATCTGCGCCGGATGCGAATACGGTTATGCGGGCGTTGAATTTTTACCTTAATGATGCGCCTGTGTCGGTATTGGATTGTGTGGCGGTTAGTGATGATTTTAATGCGCGTTTTTCTTGTGTAATGCGGCACTATAAATATATTGTATTGAACAGGTTCGCGCCACCGGTGTTGGATAAAAATCGTGTTTGGTGGGTACCAAAGAAATTGGATATTGAAAAAATGCGTGATGCGGCGAAACTGTTGGTCGGTGAACATGATTTTTCATCTTTTCGTGCAAGTCAATGTCAGGCGAAAAGTCCGATAAAAACACTTGATTCTTGCCGTATAGAGCAAAAAGGTGATTTGGTTATATTCGAATTTTCGGCGCGTTCGTTCTTGCATCACCAGGTTCGAAATATGGTTGGAACATTGGTCGAAATCGGACTTGGGGTGGAATATGACATAGATGAAGTTTTTGCCGCACGCGACCGTTCGGCGGCGGGGGCAACCGCGCCGGCATGTGGGCTTTATTTTATTCAGGCCGATTATGCCACCACCGATTAGACGGAATTTGAACCATCTTGCCGGATTGATATATCACGCCACCGTTTCGTATAATTTTATCTGCACACTTTTCAGAATTTATATCAAAGTTTGATGCAATATATTTTATGCGCGGGTTATCACAAAGCAATGAAAAGTTTTTAGAAATTGATACAAAATTTTTGATATAAACAATATCAAATTGTTTTTGTGAAATTGTGTATACGCCGGAATCCGCCGTAAAGCGCAAATTTTCTGTTCCTGTTTTTTCACCGTTATATTTTTTCCAATTGTCAAAAGCAAAATAATTTCCGCTGTCGTGGGATTTATTGAATTGTAATTTACTATCAATCATCGTTGCGATAAGTTTTCGGTCGGTACTTAGGTAAAAAATTGGTTTTGGGGTTGCCACACAAATCACGATACCTGCGGAAATAAAGATAATTGCCGATATTGGTCCAATATGTCGGGCGAAAAAGTTTTTGAAACTGTCGATATCTTTGATAAATATCAAACATGCAAATCCGATTGTTATTAGTATGATTGCGGTGTTTGGTATATTGCCAAATGTTAGTTCGGAATACGGGAAATTGGATAATCTTTCGGCGATATGATATGCCTTGTCATATATAAAATGTGCAAGTTCAAGTGGTGTATGTATGCCAATAACACTACATAGTGTTCCGGCAATAACGAGTGGCATAATTATAAATGAAAATATTGGTAAGAATATTAGGTTACCGATAATTCCATAAATTGGCACCGTTCCGAAGTGCAAAATTATAAATGGTAATGTGAATACTGTCGCGACCAATGCGGTTAAAACCGCCGTATAGGCGTATTTTAATAGTCGCATATTTGGTGTTCGTGGTTTCATATTTTGCCATAACCAAATAATTCCGAATATGGCCGCAAAAGATAACTGAAATCCGGCGGTCATTACATAATATGGATTGAGCAGCATAATTACAAAGAACGCAATGCACAACATGCGCAATGATAACGCATTTCGTCCAAGCATAAATGCCGTCATTACAAGTGTTGCCATTATAAATGCGCGAAGTGTTGCGACCCCGGCGCCAGATATAAATACATAACCGAGTAATCCAACCCAAGTGCAGGCAAGGGCCGGAATGCGCGCCGGTATATGTCTAACAATTGATGGAAACAACCGAAATATAAAATAGAACAGTATGAACAACCAACCGCCGATAAGGGTCATATGATAACCACTGATTGACCAAATGTGTGCCATACCGTTTGTGCGCCATATTTCATTATGCCCATCGGGCAGGGCGTTTTTATACCCCAAAACAAGTGCGTCAGATAAAAAAGATTTTGATAAATTGTGAATTTTGTCGCGAACGCTGTATACGGTGGAATCCGGCGTATAGATAGTTTTTACATTGCGTAAATAACCGGTTGCAGAAATGTTATTAAAGTATGCGTGCCGTGCAAAATCGAAACCATGTGGTGTGTCGGCGGGTTTGGTTTTGAACAGACCGCCATTGCCGGATATTACATCACCGATATTTATTTTAATTTCGTCGGTTGTTGATACACGGACGTTTCCAAAGTTTTCTGTGCTTAAAAGTATTCTTGTTTTATCGGTATTTTTATCAATTCCTTTGACACGACCGGTTATTTCTATTTCGTGAATATCGTGGCGCAACAATGGAACACTTTTCATATGCGTATATATTCCGGCATAGCCAAAACCCAATGCGAAACAGGCGGCAATGGTGATAAGTGGCTTTTTACGGAAAGTGATGATTGCCGCAACGCCGATTATAAATATGGTTGCGATTAAAAGAATATTTGGCTCGCCGAACATAGAAAAATATAGTCCGACACCAAATGCCGTTACCAATGGCGACCATAAAAATAAGTTTTCGCGTTGATTATACAGAAATTTTTTCATGGGCCATATTATAGGATTTTATTGTTGATTGGCAACCACGATTTTTTGTAATCTTTTAACACATAAGGAGAAAAAACTTATGTCAAAGTATATATTCGTGACCGGTGGGGTCGTTTCAAGTTTAGGCAAGGGCGTTTCGGCGGCATCGTTGGGCGCCCTTTTGCAATCGCGTGGATATAGTGTTCATGTCCGTAAATTTGACCCGTATCTTAATGTGGACCCAGGGACTATGTCGCCATTACAGCATGGCGAAGTTTATGTTACTAATGATGGGTTCGAAACAGATTTGGACTTGGGGTATTACGAACGCTTTTTGGGGGTTAAATTATCCAAAAACGATTCGGTTTCGGGTGGTCGTATTTATTGGGAAGTGCTTAATGCCGAACGGCGCGGGGACTATTTGGGTGCAACGGTGCAAATGATTCCGCATGTTACAAATAAAATCAAAGAACATATTGCGGTGCCGGTTGATGTTGATTTTGTTATTTGTGAAATAGGCGGCACCGTCGGCGATATCGAAGGTAAAGTTTTTCTTGAATCGATTCGGCAATTCGCGAACGATGTCGGACGCCGTAATGTTATGTTCGCGCATTTGACACTCGCACCATATTTGGAACAAAGTGGCGAATTAAAAACAAAACCGACACAGATGTCTGTGCGACGGTTGCTTGAAAACGGAATTCAGGCGGATGTTTTGTTTGTGCGGTCGCCGCGTATGCTGACCGCGGACGAACGGGCAAAGATTGGTATGTTCTGTAATTTGCCGGCGAAAAATGTTATTACCAGTATGGATGTTGATAATATCTATAAAATTCCGTTGGTGTATGATTCCCAAGATGTATTTAACATAATGGCGCAACACTTTGGTTTGCCCGAGGCCGCCGGTGATATGTCGAAAATCAAAAAAATAGAACAATATTTGAATGCAGATTTGCCAACGTGTACGATTGGTATGGTTGGGAAATATTTTGATGTGTCCGATGCGTATAAATCACTGAACGAGGCATTGTTTCACGCCGGAATTCAAAACAATGTGCATGTAAAAATAAAGAAAATTGATGCGGAAAATTTTAGTCCCGAAGATTGCGCCGATGTGGATGGCATACTTGTCCCGGGTGGTTTTGGAGTACGCGGGGTCGAAGGTAAAATTGCCGCGGCAAAATATGCGCGTGAAAACAATGTGCCGTATATGGGAATCTGTTTGGGAATGCAGGTTGCAGTGATAGAATTTATGCGTGATGTCGTTGGTGATGAAAAAGCTAATTCAACCGAATTCACAAAAAATTGCACACCAGTCATAGACATTATGCGTGATTGTGATGCCGAAAATATGGGGGGGACTTTGCGTTTGGGGGCGTACCCGTGTGAAATAAAGCCGGGAACATTGGCCGAAAAGATTTATGGTTCAAATCATATTTCCGAGCGCCACAGGCACAGGTACGAAGTAAATATTGAATACAAAGATGCGCTTGAAAAAAACGGTATGGTGATTTCGGGAATGTCGCCAGATGGCAAATTGCCGGAAATGATAGAAATTCCAACGCATAGGTTCTTTGTTGCAGGACAATTTCATCCGGAATTTCAGAGTAACCCGTTTACCGGGCATCCGTTGTTCAATTCCTTTGTGGCCGCCGCAAAGGATAAATAATTTATTTCCCAAATATAAAATCCGGATTCGATGATATCGCGATAATTGTGTCGATATCATCGTTTTCGGCACTGTGTTGCCGAATCGTTTTGCCGCATTTCTGACATTTGTGTGTGATGATAAATCCGTCGCTAACCGATTCGGCGGCGATTGGTTCCATCATACCAAGACATGTTGACGCGCGGTCGCCGGGATTATTATCAACATGCCGCGACCATAAACATTTTGGGCAATGGTTTGTATATCCATTGCCCGTAACCGTTGCGCCACAATGCGCGCATATGAAATCTTCAACCGTTTTTGTAAATTTTTTCATGAATTTTATAAACCAAGTGCGTTGCGATACATCTTGGTCAATTCGTCTGTTTCATCAAGTTCGTCCGGGTCCATTTTGCGCAGGCGAATCATTTGCCGAATATATTTCGGGTCGTAGCCAGCGGATTTCGCCTCTGCAAAAATTTCCTTGATGTCCGCGGCGATGGCCGCACTATCTTCGTTTAATTTTTCGATTCGTTCGATGATACCAAGCAATTGCTGGTTATCAAAACTTCCGTGGTTTGCATTTTTCATTGATGTTTTCCCCTTGTTAAAGTGACCTTTTTATGATATACAATAAAACATAAAAATCAACCGAGAGATTGTAAAATTATGACAAGATTTACAAAAATAACTGCATCAATTGGTCCAAGTTGTGAAAGTATCGCGGTTTTGCGAAAAATGATTTTGGCTGGCGTAAATGTGTGTCGTATGAATTTTAGTCATGATACCGGTAGCACCCAAGGGAAAAAGATTGATGCGATTCGGAAAATATCGGCGGAATTAAATATGCCGGTTGGGGTCTTGGTGGATTTACAGGGACCAAAGCACCGAATCGGTAATTTCAAAACCGAAGAAAAATACCCAATTACGCCGGGACAGATTTTTACGTTTGATTCGAATCCGGAACCGGGAAATTCGGAACGTGTGCAATTGCCGGATGCGGATGTTATGCGGTCGTTAAAGGTTGGTGAACGTATACTGTTAAATGACGGCAAGATTGAAATGCAGGTAACCGAAGTATTGCCAAATTCCATAAAGACCAAAGTTATTCGTGGAAGGGAAATTTGGTCGCGCCGTGGGTTTAATTTGCCCGATACTATAATTGATACATCGGTGTTGACTGAAAAGGATAGGGCGGATTTGAAATACGCGCTGACCAAGAATCCGGATTGGGTTGCGGTTTCTTTTGTGCAACGGCCCGAAGATATTGCAACGGTTCGCGACTTTATCACCGCGCATACAGAACGTCCGGTTAAAATTATGGCAAAGATAGAACGGAAAAGTGCCGTTGAGCAAATTGATGAAATTGCACGTGCGGCCGACGGAATTATGATTGCGCGCGGGGACATGGCGGTTGAATTGCCTTATGAACAAGTGCCGGCGATTTCGCGGCATATCATACGCGAATGTCGGCGATTAAATCGGCCTGTGATTATGGCAACACAAATGCTGGGGTCGATGGTCGAAAGTGAATTCCCAACGCGTGCAGAAATAAGTGATGTTGCAAATGCGGCATATTTGCGTGTTGATTCGACGATGACATCCGAAGAAACAACGATTGGTGCAAATCCGATAAATGTTATTGAAACGATGGCAAAGATTTTAACTTATTCTGATTGCGATGCGATGGAAAATCCAAACGATTGGGCGTGTGCGGAAAAGGTGGATGATGAAAATGATTGGTCGCGGTCGATATCATCAATGGCATACCTTAATAAAGCAAGTGCGATAATCGTTTTTGCGCGCGATACCGAATCGGCGATAAATATTTCCTGTCGGCGTCCAGATACAAAAATTATTGCCGTGTGTGATAATGAAATTGTTGCGAATCAATTGTGTTTGGTGCGTGGTGTGTTTCCGGTCTATACGCCGGATTTGTTCGCACAGCGCGATGCGTTTGCCGTTGCACGTGATGCCGGCATAACAAAGGGAACCGTCGTCATTGTTGACGGTGAAAATGTAAGTTTACAAAACCTTGATTGATTTTATTTTATTATCGGTGGAAAACAATCGGCATAGTCATCCGGACAACAATTAAAACCTTGGTCACCCATGTCGGTATATGTTTCACCAGGACAACATCCATGTTCATCGGGTTTGGCATTATCAGTGCACGTGTATTCAGTGGCATCATATAATCCGAAAAGGTTGTGTTCCATAACATACACGGTTGCGAACGCGGTTATGATACAGGTTATTACGCATGCAATTATGATTTTATATTTTGTTTTCATATTATTCACCGCAATTTACTAGTTTGATATTTCAACGGAATCGATATATGTTCGACTTATGTTATCGAGTGGTACTGGTTGATAATCTTCGGATGTTATCGAATCAGTATCATTTATCGGCAATATTGTTGAAGTATGGAATATCGAGTCGTTATTCTTTTGTGATTCTGAATGGTTTACGCCATATGTCTTGGAACTGTATTTCCCGCGGAAACGTTCAGGGATTTTTATATAATCAAGTGGGTTCACACCGTCGGAATCCAAAGGCATACTTTCAACCGCCGACATATATGTTCCGCCAGTTCGATAAATTGGAACCGTGAATGCGGCGGGTTCAGTTCGCGCGACAGATGTTGTTCCATCGCCATTTAGTCGCATAATACGCAGCGCGCGTTCATTTGTACCGTCGGTATGCAACCTAAACAAACCGTTTATTCCGGTATATCCACTGGGGTTCATTAAATGTGCACGAATATCATCACGCGAATAAAGTGTTCCGATTGCAAGCATTGTCGATTCGTATCCGATTGTTGACATACGTGTTGGGAATGTTCCGGTGGCAATCGAATAAGTGTTCCTAAAATCTTCGGGAATATCGGGTAATGTTGCGTACACCGCGCCGGTCATGGTCAAGTCGGATGCGATATCGCTATCTTCCCATAACGGTGTGCCATAGAATTTAACATCGCGTGCGCCAACACCATAATAGCGCAAGAATGACGCCACGGATTTTGTATCGTTCCCGTCCCCAAGGAACAGAATAGAATCGTATGGTAAATCACCCAATGTATCAACGCGATTTAGGTTTTCAAGTTGCCGCGCAAGCGAATATTTTTCCGAAGCACTTAGGTTTTCATGATTTATTATTGCGGATAAAATTTCCTTGGCGCGTTTGTTTGCCGCATTACGCGCATTATACATAGATGCGGTCATTGCGGTTGACTTTATCGAATCGGTATCGCGTTCGTTGTAATAAAATATGCCAACATTGTTTATGTCGTATGCATCCGCAATTGCATTTGCAGCGCCCGCCATAATCGGACCGGACGCGTTGTTTGGCGCAATAACGATAAAGTTCTTACCACCGGTTGCGACCATTTCTTTGATTGTGGATTCAACCGTGTTCAGTGGCATAACAGACATACTAATTACGCCATCGCCAACCGCCGATACATCAGAAGTAAGCGACAGTGCCGGTATGGCCGACGGCTTTTTATCGCGTAACAGGCGTGCATTATCGGCGAACACCGGTCCAATGATTAGTTCAGGGTTTGATGCCAATGCGCGATTTATTGTTTCACCCGTATCCCCGGTTCCAGTATCAAAGAAATTTATTTGTAATCCATCGGGTGCAAACTGCATCGCCGCCGATTCGATTCCCAAACGAATCGATTTACCGATTTTTGCGTTTGGGCCACTGGTCGGAATCAAGACCGCAATGTTGTGTGACGCGTCGGACGCGCCGCCGTACATCCCAAGCGAATATGTGCCGTATTGCAACTGGGTCGGTGCGGTAATCGGCACATCGGTATATTCCGAACGCCATGCGGAAACTTTATCGCTGTGGCACGATGAAAGCAGCATCGCAAGGCAGGTTAAACCAAAAATCTGTTTTATAATATGCATTGAAAAATCCATTTTATTCTGTATTATTTTACTACAAAGGATTCATAAATGCAAACGGGGCTTTATATTGTTGGAACACCAATCGGAAATCTTGGGGATATGTCGCCGCGCGCGATAGATGTTTTAAGAAATGTGGACTTAATTGCCGCCGAAGATACGCGGGTTTTTGGTAAAATTGCGTCGCGTTTCGATATAAAAACGCGGCGTGTGTCGTGTCATGAGCACAATGAACGCGAAGTTATCGATGGATTGATTGATAAAATAAAGGGCGGGGCGGCAATCGCGGTGGTAACCGATGCGGGTATGCCGGGAATAAGTGACCCCGGGTTCCGAATCGTTCGTGCCGCGCGTGATGCGCACCTTCCGGTTTATGTTGTCCCGGGACCGACCGCGGTTATATCGGCATTGGTGCTTAGTGGTTTTCCAACTGACCGATTCACTTTTTGCGGTTTTTTTGATGAAAAGAAACTGCGTGATGATAATAAAATTCGGCATACGATTGTTTACTATGAAAGTCCGAATCGGATTTTGAATACTGTCGCCGCGATTGCGCGGGTTATGCCGGAAAGAAAAATTGCCATCGTGCGCGAAATAACAAAAATTCATGAACAGACGATAATTGGATATCCGGCTGATTTGGTGAATATTGAACCGCCGCGTGGCGAAATCGTTATTGTGGTTGCGCCGGCCCCGGAACACAAAATGTCTGATGATGAAATATCGGAAATTGTAAATGATGTTTTTGCGAATTCCACCAAGGACGCGGCAAGTGATTTGGCGCGTCGTGCCGGAATTTCAAAAAAAGAGGCATATCGGCGTTTGATTAAAAAGGATTAAACATATGATAAAATTCGTTGGCGGTTTTGAAAATGTATGTGATTTGCCACAAACACAGTTCCCGGAATATGCCTTTGCGGGACGCAGTAATGTTGGGAAATCTTCGCTGATAAATGCGGTCGTTGGGGAAAATGTCGCGCGGACATCAAATACACCCGGGCGGACACAGACACTAAATATGTTTAATATAAATGATAAAGTAATAATTTTGGATTTGCCGGGTTACGGTTATGCGCGTGTTTCGCGTGCGGATAGTATGCGATGGATGTTGCGGTTCCAAGAATATATTATGACGCGGCGACAATTAAAACGGCTTTTTATATTGATTGATTCGCGTATCGGGCCACGCAATTCTGATACGGAACTTATGGAATTTTGTGATAAAAACGGAATATCTTATCAAATTGTTTATACCAAGAAAGATAAGCGTGTACGCGAAAAAGACCAGGTTAAAATTTGTGCGGATGCGCATCCGGCGATGGTTGATGATATTGTTGAAACTTCATCGGAAAAGAAATATGGCATAGATAACCTAAGGGCGATAATTGGCATTAAATAATAATATCTTTTGTGTTTCGAATCCGGCAAAGATTTTGGATGGGCTTTGGAAAATTATGGTCGAATCGGGAATCGATTTGACCGATATGTTGATTTTTTTACCGAACAGGCGCGCCATTCGCAGTGTTGAAAAAATGATAGTCGATAAAGTTGGTCATGCGACTTTGTTGCCGCGACTTGTTCCACTTGGTGAAGGAATCGAAGATGATGATTCAGACGATGAAGGTCATGTCGGTGTTGTTTCAACCCAGGAACGCGTTGTTGCAACCGCATATTTGTTATCATCTGTTCCGACAATAAAAACAATATCAAATGCGTTGCCGATTGCACGCACATTGATAACTATGCAAGATTATTTGGAAAACAGTGGTGTCGATATTTCTGATATTGATTGGACGGATTTGATTGATGATAAATATGCAAAACATTTTCAAGACAAAGCGCAAATTTTATCTATTCTTGGGCGTGTGCAATCGGATGTGTTTAATAATTGTGATACAGAAACGAAACGCCGGAATTCCGACGTATACGCGTGGTGTGATTATGTAAAAAATATGCCCAAAGGTAAATCTTTGGTGATTGTTTGTGGTTCAACCGCAAGTGTTCCGGTAACGCGAAATTTGATGTCGGTAATTGCGGGCTTGCCAAATGGTCGTATAATTTTGCCGGGCCGTATTTCAGGCAGAATAGAAGATTTTGAACTTGATACGCATCCATATAATTCGGAATATAAATTTCTTTCCGCGGTTGGTGCTAATGTATCAGATGTTCAAGAAATTGATGTTGGCCCGTCGCACATAAAATTTATGAATACGGCGTTTTCCAATGTATATAGCGATTTAGATGAATATAATTTATCGAATTGTCATTTAATAGAAACCGCGCGTGAATCCGAAGAAGCCGCCGCCACCGCCGAAATTGCGGCGCGTGCAATTTCCGATAAAAAAAGTGTTTTGGTAATCACACCCGATGCGGCGGGAAACCAAAGGTTAAAGACCGAATTTCAACGGCGAAATATTGTCGCAGATTTTTCGGGTGGTGTGTCGGCAACGATGACAGCGGCGGGACGTGCAATTTTGAATTTGATGGACGATTGGATTGAATCTGATTGTCATTTGTTTGAAGAAATATATTCTGCAAATGATTTTAATTTGTTTGATACGATTGCCGAAATTGTTGATAAATATACAGAAAATTTTTCACCGCAATTTGATATTGAAAGTTCGGAATCTGTGTCTGTTTGGACGGCAATAAAAAAACTTTCAGATTGTTTGGCGAATAACAAAATAGATGTCAATGCAATTGATGCGCGTGCGTTTATTGCGGATACTCTTTCATCGGTACGCGTTCGGTCGCCGATGAATGATATGGCGGGTGTCGTTGTTTTGGGAACCATAGAATCGCGTATGCAAACCGCGGATGTTGTTATTCTTACCGGATTGAACGAAGGTATGTTTCCGGCAATGGGTTATGAAAATCCATGGTTGCCGCGGCGAATATCAAATCAGATTGGATTGCCGTCCCCGAATCACAAGGTATCTTTGATGGCGCTTGATTTTATGAATCTGTCGTGTGGCGTGCAGGTTTATTGGTTGCGCAGTAAAATTTCCGGTGGTGTTCAAACCCAAGAATCACGATTCGTTTCGCGCGTGATTGTTGCGCGTGCCCGATTTGATACCGATGTGGCAACCGATATATTAAATGCGGTGCGTTCGCGTGATTTGGTTGAATCAAAGCTGCTTTGTTATGATAATCCAAAACCGCCCGCCGATTGGTCTGATGTTTATGTTACAAGTTTAGAGTTGCTGATACACAATCCGTATGCGTTCTATGTGCGGCATATATTGCGGTTGCGTCCAATCGATGATTATTGGGTTGGGGCGGATGTACGGGATTTTGGAACACTGGTTCACGCCGCGATAGAAAATGCGCCGGCGGATGCGACGGAACAATGGCTGGTTGATGATATGGACAGGCGCGCATTGGAAGTTTTGGGTCAAAGTAATCTTATATTTTATTTCTGGCATCGGCGGTTTTTAGAGATTGCGCCGCTTGCGTTACAAATGCTGTGTGATACCGCCGGTGCGTATACAGAGGTCGAAGGTTGCGTGAATATCGCCGGCCGTAATGTGCGCGCACGTGCGGACCGGATTTGGGATGGTGGTGTGTTGGATATTAAAACCGGTTCCGCACCCAGTAAGAAACAATTGACGGACGGAACCATGCCACAGCTACCGTTAGAGGCGTATATGTTGCAAAATCACGGCTTTCGTTTTCGGACGACATGTAAAAGTGATATGCCAATTATGCAATTTTTGCAATTAAAATCCGGTGCCGCACAAATTATAAAATATGATATCGAAGAAACCGCAATGGCAATGAATGCGGCGTATAGCAAGGTTACGGATTTGTTTAATATGTATTCGTCGGGTGGGGCGGAATATGAATATCGTCGGACCGGCGATGCAAAATATAAAGAATACGATGACTTTGCGCGTGCCGATGAACGCGACTAAGGAATCTTAATCATTAACCCACAATGGTCGGTTGGCTTTTCACCCATGCGTGGTTCGCAATCGATTTCACATTTTGTAATCATTTTTGTGGCTGTTTTATTTGCTATAAAATAGTCAAGGCGAAGTCCATGTTTTTGTTCAAAGCTGCGCTGACGATATCCATACCAAGTATATCCAATTTCATCAGGGTGCATTTTGCGCCACATATCGGTCCAACCGTCGTCAAACCAAGATTGTAAAATCTCACGCGCGGCCGGTGCCGAAATACTGGACCCGACATAGTTTTCCGGTTTCCATACATCGCGGTCGGTTATCGCAACATTAAAATCGCCGCCGATTATCACCGCTTCGGGTGAATCAAGAAATTGTTTAATGTATTTTCCAAATGCCTGCATCCATTCGATTTTATATTCGAACTTTGGCGATGTTTCGGATTCGCCGTTCGGCATATAGACATTTATAACGCGAATATGGCCGTCAATTAGCGTTTCCAAAAATCGTGCGTTTGCGTCCGAATAATTTGGTATGCCACGGATTGTGTCTTCGATAGAAAACTTTGAAAAAGTCGCGACACCGTTCCAACTTTTTTGGCCAAAAACCTTTATATTATATCCGTATTCTTCGAATATATTGTGCGGAAAACCGGCGGTTTCGACCTTTAATTCCTGGACGAGTATGGTGTCATATTCGCCCGATTCAAGGATTTTTATAAATGTTTCCGCGTGGGCGCGAATCGAATTGATATTGATAGTAAGTATTTTCATGTTTGCAATCTTTCCTTTTATAGGTATAATAATCACAATATGTTCTAAAAACAACAAGGATTTTGAATCATGAACAGTATGTTTCAATTTTTGGAAAGCGCCGTTAAAAAGTGGCCAAACGGTATTTATTTGGTGCGTGAAAATGTAACGTTTGCAGACTTTATGAAGATGGTTCGCGCGCGCGCCGCAACGCTTTATTCTCTTGGGGTTAGGCCGGGCGATGTTGTTGGTATTTTGTCGCATAATATACCGGCGTTTCCGATGACTTTGTTCGCAATATGGTATTTGGGCGGAACGGTTTTGCTGCTTGATACGAATTTGACGCCGTTCGAATACGATAATATGGCGCAAATTACAAAGTGCAAATTTATATGCGCGGAAAAGTCGTTCTTTTATAAAACTGATGTATTCCAATTCTTTGATATTACGACGGCGGATGCGGGTGAAAATCTGGAACTTTCGCCTGCGGAATTAAAGCCCGACGATATCGCAACTTTGTCGTTCACATCTGGGTCAACGGGGGTGCCAAAGGTTGTGCCGCTTTCACATTATAATTTGTTGGAATGTGCAAATTCGTTGCTTGATATGAAGGAATGGTTCGAGGTTGGCGATGTTATGTATGGATTCTTGCCGATGTATCATATTTTCGGATTCGCGGTGGAAATACTTGCAACATTGCAATATGGTGCGGGTGTGCTTTTGCAACCGACCGTCAATCCAAAGGAAATCTTGGCGGATTTCAAACGCTATCGCCCGCATGTCATTCCGGCGGTACCGCGTTTATTTGAAGTTTTTCGTAACAAAATAATTGATGGGATAAAGGCGCAACATAAATGGTGGCTGTTTTCGTTTGTGTTGAAAAATTCCAATTGGTTGAAAAAAATTGGCCTTGGAAAATTGGTCGATATGGCGTTTAGGCCCGTGTTGGATGTTTTCGGTGGTCGTGTGAAACTGTTGATTGCGGGTGGTGCGGCGACAAAGCCTGAAATCGAAAACTTTTTTGTCGCACTGGGCCTTGGGTTTATCCAGGGGTTCGGTATGACCGAAACCGTCGGTCCGATTTGCATTTCAAAACCGTGCAAAGGGCGCGTGCCGTTCGCCTTTGGTGCACCAACCACGAATAACGAAGTTGAAATCCGTGATAAAAACGAGGACGGTGTTGGTATTTTGTGGGTGCGTGGAAATCAGGTCTTTAACGGTTATATGAATAATGACGAAGCGAACAAAAACGCATTTGATGAACGCGGGTTCTTTAATACTGGCGATATGGTGTCGATGGATAAAAATGGCGAATTGCACTTCGCCGGTCGTAAAAAACAAGTGATTGTTTTGGACAGTGGTAAAAATGTTTATCCTGATGAATTGGAGGGGTTGTTTATCACAATTCCCGGTGTAAAAAATGTTGCGGTGTTTGAACACAAGGTCAAAGATAAAACCGTCGCATACGGCGTGTTTAGTGTCGATGAAGATATGACAATGGAAAAACTTTCGGCGGCAATTGCGGCGGCGAACAAGAAAGTTGCGTCTTATAAATGGGTAACACATTTCGCAATGACAAATGAACCTTTGCCTATGACCAGCACGCAAAAGGTTAAACATCATGTCGTGCGTCAGAATTTGATTGATGGAAAATATCCGGATAGAAAAGAGTGATAAGTGTTAGTGTTTAGTGTAAGTGATTAGTGCAGTTACTTTCCCAAACATAATTGAGAAAATGTCATATCAAGTATTTCGTTTGTGCCGATTGCGCCAAGTATGCGGCCGATTGCGTCCGCGGCATATCGCACGTGTTCGGATAAAATATCATAATCGCCATTAAAATCGTCCAATGCCGCAAATAATTCGTCGCGTGCGGTTACCAATAAATCGTACGTGCGCGCATTTATCATTACTGTTGATTCGCCATTATTTGTAATTTCACCGATTTGGTCGCGAATAACGGACATCAGTTCGGCGATTCCATCGCCTGTTTTCGCGGAAACATAAATTGCATTTTTTATATCGTGCGAATCGATTGTGTCAGATTTGTTGACGACAAGGATTTCGTTGGCGACAACCCCCGGTGTTTTACACCGGACCCCTCTGGCTAGAGGGGAACTGGTTGGGTTTATTACATGTAAAACTATATCGGCGTTTTTGATTTCATTGTTTGTGCGTTCGATTCCTATGCGTTCCACAAAATCCGCCGTATCGCGCAGGCCGGCCGTATCCGATAAATTTACCAAATACCCATCAATATCCATTTGTGCGGAAACAACATCGCGTGTTGTTCCGGGAATGTCGGAAACAATTGCGCGCGCCGTTCCAAGCAATCGATTGAACAGTGATGATTTGCCTACATTTGTTTCGCCAACAATCGCGATGTTTATTCCGTATTGTATTGCGCGTGAAACTTTGTAATTGTTCAATACGCCGGAAATCGCCGTATAGAGCGTTTTTATGTTTTCTAAAATCGTGTCTGAAATATTCGCCGGTAAATCATCGGCATCATAATCTGTCATTGCGGCGGCATAGGCGGATATGCGCAACATTTGTTCGCGCCATGTTGCATAAATTTCGCTGTCGCCGCCCATCATGGAACGCAGTGCCGCGGCGCGCTGTTTATCGGTTTGTGCGTCAAGTAATGCAACCAATCCGTCCACATCAGACAAATCCATTTTGCCCGCATAAAATGCGCGGCGTGAAAATTCCCCGGGGGTTGCGATTCGCATACCGTTTGTGCGCAAGAATTCAAAAACTTTGTTTATAACCGCCGGCGCGCCATGACATTGGATTTCGATTATGTCTGTGCCGGTAAAACTGTGCGGTGCGGCAAAATATATAACAACACATTGGTCAATTATTTCACCCGCACCATCGCGCAGGTTTGTAAAATACGCATGTCGTGGCGCCACAGTGGCGCGACCAATAATTTTTTTTGCAAAAATATTCAAATCGTTACCTGATATGCGTATTACCGCAACGCCGGCTTTACCGCGCCCAGATGATAATGCAAAGATTGTGTCGTTATTCATGTTGTGTGCTTTTTTGTTTTATTAAATTCATTTTCATTTCATGTGCTATTTCAGATACACGTTTTCGAATATTAATTGGATTTATTATTAATGCGCCATTTTTAGATGTTATCGCGGTTTCTTTCATAATTGTATCAAGTTCTTGTTGCCAATTTGGATGTGACATAAATATTTGATTGTCTTGTAAAGCACAGGCATATACGCCGGCCAAATATGGTGCCGCCGATGAATCACTCCCAAGTTTTTGATAAACGTATCCGCCTGTATGATATGGTGCTGTTTTCTCGTTCGTTGGAATATATACTATATTGTCATGGTATTCTGATTCTGTATCTTTTGATGTTGGCATGAAATCAATAGTTGAAACAGCAAATGAACTTTTTGTTTTGTTACCACCACAGAAAATTATTTTTACTCCGCTTGTTTCTATTTTTTTGAATAGGTTCATAATCTCATTATACTCTTGGTCGTTTGTTGACATTTGTTGTGGTGCCCAACTGCAAGACAATATATTTATTTTGTTTTTTGTGGTTTGTTTCTTGTTAAAATCTAGTACCGATTTTAATACGGCGATTGTTTCTTGACCACGTTCTTGGTCACTTTTTGCCCTTGTGAAATAATAAACCTGTGCATCAGGTGCAACGCCGGTTGTTTTACCAACGGCGCGGCCGACAACCATACTGCCATGAAAATGCGGGGTGTTGTTTTTCATTTTCATCAATGGCACCTGGAGATGTTTTATATTATTTTTGTATTCTGGGTGATTCGGGTTAAATACATTGTCAATAATTGCGATATTTATTCCGCGACCGGTGATATTGTTTTTATGCAATAAATCAATTTCTGATGGGTGTTTGTTTTTATCAATGTATTGTTGCGGATTAAATCCATTTGGCATTTTGTCAGGTGTTGGCCATATGACATTTTCCGTCCATCCGTGGACACCGGTGAATGAAAAGGGGCCCGTTGGGTGTGATGTAAAAAAATCGCCAAAGTTTGATAAATCAAGTTCAGATAAATCAACAAAATCAAGATTTGAATTGTATGATAATAAATCTTCAATTGATTTGATTTTTTTATAGGTTCCAGATTTGCGTTTTACCGCGGCTATGCCAGAAAAAAATTTTTTTATGATGTCATTCATTTATCGATTGCCACTTATTTCTTTTAATGCCATTGGGACGAGTTTTGATACGCCCGCGTCTGGGTTTTGTGCGACAAGTTTTTGCGCCATTTCAATAATATCCATGCGCCGGTATCCCAATGATTCCAATGCCGCAAGCAAATCGGGCAGGGCGCCCGTATCGCCAGCCGTATCAAATGCAAATGATGCACCGCCAACCTTTGATTTAAGTTCCACAATGATTTTTTCGGCGACTTTCTTGCCAACGCCCGGCGCGGTCGCGATAGTTTTTGCATCGCCGGTTGCGATTGCGGTCATAAGTGTATCGGTCTTTATCGTGCCCATTATCGCCATTGCAACCTTTGGCCCAACACCGGACACGCCGGTCAGCATATTGAACAGATTTTGACCGGCAAGGGTAGAAAACCCGAATAACCGAATCGAATCTTCACGAACGACCGTTTCAATCCAAAGTGTTGCCGGCGCCTTTAACGTCAATGTTTCCGGCGTATAGACCTTGTACCCGACGCCCGATACCATCAAAATAATAAACCCGTCGCCGATATAATCAACAATGCCTTGCAATTTTCCAATCATTTGTTATCCTTGTGCCTGTAATTTTAATCTAATTAAATCAAAAGGTCAAATTATGAGTGGACATAGCAAATGGCACAATATTCAACACAAGAAAGGACTTGCGGATGCGGCACGCAGTGGTTTGTTCACGAAACTTGCGCGCGAAATCACGATGGCGGCGAAATTGGGCGATAAAAATCCGGATAATAACCCGCGGTTGCGTCTTGCGATTTTACAGGCGCGCAAGAATTCTATGCCGAACGATAATATCAAACGCGCAATTGACAAGGCGTCGGGTTCAAATACTGAAAATTATGTGGCCGTGCGGTATGAAGGTTACGGTCCGGGTGCGGTGCCGATTATAGTAGAGGCATTGACCGACAATCCGCGGCGCACGGTGCCAGAGGTGCGGAATATCTTTTCCAAGCACGGCGGAAATATGGGCGAAGAGGGCAGTGTTGCATTTATGTTCACGCGCGTTGGGCAAATTTTCTATCCGGCGTCGATTGGTAAAACCGAAGATGAAATGATGGAAATTATTATGGACGCGGATGCGGATAATTTGGAAACAACCGACGAAGGTTTTATCATTACAACAAAACCTGATGATTTTATGAATGTGCAGAAAAAGATTGCCGATGTTTTGGGCGAACCGGAAAATGCGGAATTGACATGGGTTCCGAATATGCCGGTGGACGTGGACGAAGAAACATGGGACAAGGTTGAACGCCTGGTTGACGCGTTGGACGATAATGACGATGTGCAAAAGGTGTTTACAGGGGCGGCGTAATTAGTGTAAGTGTTAGTTGGTAGTGTTAGTGCGCGGGGCAAAAGCCCCGCGTTTTTTGCGAAATTCCAGAGACGCGTCACACCGCCGAAGGGCGGTATTTCATCAGTTTTTTTGCGGACCAAAGTTCCCATCCTGTGGAGGGGTGCCCTGTGGAACAGGGCGGGGTGGTCTTTCTACAAAATAACTGGAATTTAAAGACCACCTCCCGGCGTTTCACGCCGTACTCCTCCGCCGGAGGAGAACTTTGCAATCTGGAATTTTTGCACAAGAAACCAGTGTAACGCACTGATTCCACTATCCACTTACACTAACACTAAAAAATCGCCATTTGGCGATTTTTTTTATCCTTGCCCCGATTCGGTGATTTGTGATAATATGTAAGTGAACCGAGATGGGAATCTGGTTCGGGCTGTGGTAAGCCTTCAAAAATCCGGTGCAAAAGCATCGTAATCTGATGTTTTGCGGTGCTTTGCATCGTTGCACATCCCCGATTTTAGGGTCGGGGAACAGACTTGATTTTTGGTCTTTACCACTCCCCGACCGTCCTGTTTTTGGTGACGGTTTTTTAAAATAAAACAGGGAGGACACCATGAAAAAAATACTTGTAATATCATCGTTACTTGCGGGTGCTTTTGCCACGCCGTCATTCGCAACGCCAACGGAATTGGACAAAAAAACCGTGGCATCCAAGGCCTATGTCGACACAAAACAGGATATTATCGCAACCGAGATGGTTGATTTATATGGTGATGGTGAGTATATGTTACCGGCGATTACAACATACGATATAACAAGTGGATTAGTTGGTAATAAGATAGGTATTTTGGATGGTACAACGATAGAAGGTGATGAAGGCACATTACCACAATATAATACCGAAGCCCACGGTGTCGAAATGGATAATTTCGTTCCAACCGTACGTGCTGTGGCGGATGCGTTGCAGAATATTTGGAACACAATGCCACAATCATGGCAGGCGCTTCTTTGGTACGTAAACAATGACGGCGGTGTCAATCGTACCAACGCAATCAATGCATATAATTCAACATTTGGAAACGGCACAAATCAATGGGCTGGGGACAGCAATCATTTGATAAACGGGCAATTTTTGGCAAATTCCCTTGCCCTGAAACAAAATAAAATCGCGGCGGGGACGGCGGGGAATGTTGTCACATACACCGGGAACGCGGGGGTTGTTGGTTCGGTTGCGGTATCATCAACAGAAGATTATAACCAACAAAATGAACTTACCAATGGTTCGAATCTTGCCAATGTGCAATTGGTATCAACCAAGCAAAACAAAATGACCTGCGCCGGTTGGGACAGTGAAACACACACCGATGAACATTGTTGGTTGTGGAGTATAGAGTAGCATTAGTAAAACCGCCGTAAAGGGGGTTTGGCTTAATTTATTTCTTCTTCAATGTTGGTAATTCGGGATACATTGCATTAAACAATTTTATTAGTAATTCTTGGTTTTCAATGTCCGGTATCATAATCATTGGTTTGCCACCGGGATATGGAATTTCCATGCTTGCGTTCGATAGGATGTTTAATGCCGTTTCGGTTGGTTTAATCAAAAATCTGTTATCGTAAATTCCGCCTACGATTTTGTCGCGATAGTAAATAATGTATTCACCCATCATTGCACGATAAGTTACATCGGGTAACGGCGATAGTTGTTCAAGGACAAAATCTAAAAAATCTTTGGTTGACGACATTGGTTATCTATCTAATAAACTTTTCAAATTGTGTTGTGTTGGCGTGGGCCAGGGCGATTGCGATGGCGTCGCTTTCATCGCTTGTTTTTGGTTTTGCGGTGGGCAATAAAATTCGCACCATTTTATCGACCGCGGTTTTGTCTGCGTGACCCGCACCGGTTAGAATTTTTTTGACTTTGTTTGGTTCGTATTCGAATACCGGGATATTTCGCACTGAAATTGCGACCATTGCCACCGCGCGTGCGTGCCCCAGTATAAGTGTTGTTGTTGGATTTTTGTTCACGAATGTTATTTCCATACTGCATTCGTTGGGTTCAAATGTATCGACAAGTTTTGTAACTTCGTTAAAAATAATCGCCAATCGTTCCGCAAGTGCGCCGGTCTTTTTGGGTAAAATAACGCCACTGGCCACATGTTTTCTTTCGTTGCCGTTTGTGTCAATTACCGCCCAACCTGTATGTAAAAGTCCGGGGTCAATTCCGATTATGCGTTTTGCCATTTTTTATGCCGTGTTTTAATTTCTGTTACTGATAGTATATTGCGTTGATTTCGAAATAGCCATGGACGATAAGTTTTTATAATGTATGTTTTCCCGATTTGTAATCTTTTTTGTAATTCATTAGATTTTCGTTTCCAGGGTATTAGATCGTTTAAATTTAAAAATATTTTTTTGTCGGTTGTTTCAATTGCTTTATGTGTGAATAATCCGACAACGACGGTCTTTTTTGACTTTATTGTTATCTTGAATTTTCGAATGCTAATCCATGGCAAAATAAGCAAAAAGTAAATAATTATCCATGTAATAATATCTAATATTTTTGCAAAGATATTCATGCCTGGTAAAACTATGTCATCTATTAAATATTCGATGGATAACATAATTATTAGTGCAATTATAAGGAATAAAAGGTATTTTGATTTTTTCATTTTGCTATTTCCTGAAACTTATTTTGCCAACACAAGATGTGCCAAAATATTTATTTATTTTCTTTGTTATTTCCGGAACCATATAAGATAAATTTAATGTATACGCCGGATTCCGTGGCTTAAGCGTTATATTGTATGTTCCGTCGCGTTGCTTTTTTACCGCGCAAATGTCCGCCATATTTGAAATTTCGTCACCGATTATTTCCGGCCAACGCGCAACAAGGTCCGAATCTGATGCGCGAACACCGAAAATTTTCAACAGCCCCCCAAGCGCGCCCGCAATGGTTTGTGGACGTTTCGTGCGCGCGGTAAAATCGTTTTTATTTTGGTTTGACATATACATATTCCTTTGGCATCAGGATGTACATTTCGCCTTGGGAATGTTGCCCATTTGCATATTGATATGCTTCGTCGCCTTTGCCGAAAAAGATGTCGGCGCGGACAAAACCGCGTATCGCACTGCCGGTATCTTGGGCAATCATAAGGCGCCTAAATTTTTGTCCGTTCGAAAGGTTCGTATCGACGTATACGGGCAAACCCAACGTATAGAGCGAATCGTCCATCGCGATACTGCGTATTTTTGAAAGTGGTGTTCCCAATTTTCCAATCACATCCGGTGGCACCGATTCATAGAAATAAACATAACGCGGATTGTTGTAAATTACTTCGCGTGCAAGTTTCGGATTTTTTTTCAGGTGTTTCCAAACCGCGTCCGCGGAATAGCCGCCTTCGGGTTTTATGCCACGGTTGCGTAATTGTTCGCCGATTGATTTGAACGGCATATCGTTTACGGCGGCAAAGTTCAATTTTACCATTGTCCCGTCTTCGAGTTTTAACATACCGCTGCCTTGGATTTGGATGTTTTGGACATCGACTATATTTGCCCAGTACAGCACGCGACCGATTTTATCCCGGACGATTTTTTCCTTTGGAACACCGCGAAAGTTTTGTCCGTTTGCCGGAACGCCCATAAGCGGTTCATTGCATTCGGCGGTTTTCTTGCGGCATGCCGGGATTATTGGTGAATAGTATCCGGTAAATGTCCCCTTGGTCGTGCCGTTGTCGTTATATATTTTGTATGGTTGAAAGTGCGATTCGAACCATGCGCGTACGGTTTCATTGTCAGCACTGGCACTGGGCAGCATATTGCATTTTTCTTCGAATAACGCCTTGTCAGGTATCACGCGGCCGGTGTATTGAATCTTTGCCTTGCACGAATTACGAAACGCCTGAAGCGCATATCGCACATCATCGTCCCGCCACCCGGGAAGGTCAGAATATGAAACTTTTTTCAAATTTCCCGTCGGAATTGTCGAATCGTCCCCAGTATGTGTCGGCGTTGAAACATCGCAAGATGCCAAGACGACGCCCGCAATAACCAGTAAAATTCCCCTTTTTACCAGTTTAAGTATGTTTGTTGTCATTTTTTTCATTCCCCCACTTGTAAAAGTCCCTTTTGATGCTATATTATCATAAAACGAGTCATAAAAAAAGGAGCAATCGCATGGCTAAGTTCAATATTATATCTCAATTTTTGAAAGACATCTCTTTCGAAAGCCCAAATGTCCCGGATTTATTCTTTAAACAGGATAATGGCCAGGCGGAATTAGAAATAAATATAGATATGCAAGTTAAGGGTTCGGAAAAGAATCTGTTTATGGTTGATTTGATTACAAAAATTCATTCAAAGTTAAAGGCCGATTCGAAATCTATCTTTTTGATAGAGGCGACATATTCTGGTCTTGTTCAAATGGAAGAAGAAAAGGACGAAGAAAAGAAAAAGCGCACTTTGTTGATTGATGTGCCGACTTTGTTGTTCCCGTCTGTGCGTGCATTGGTAACGCGTTTGACCGCCGAATCGGGCTTCCCGCCGTTCGCAATGCAAATGGTTGATTTCGCAGATTTGTACGAAAAGCGGAATCAAAAGCAAGAAGTAAAATAATAAAAAACGCACCGAATGGTGCGTTTTTAGTGGTTAGTGTAAGTGGGTAGTGGTTAGTGGCATCTGGAATTTTTTTTGTGTTATCGAATTTAGTAGCGCTGGTGTTAGGATAATTTGTTGACATTTATAATTTTTGGTGTATATTTTCGGCATAACATAAAAAGTAAAGAGGTGAAGATATGACTGAACCAGTAGTAACATCAAGCGATATGATGAAGTTCCGGCTCTTGCAAGCGTACAGGTTGTGGAATCAGGGTGGACGAAAAGGTAATGTCGCGATTGTAGTGTGCGAACGGGTGTGTGTAAACGAACATGAGTGGGTTGGTATTTCTGAAAATGGCAGTGCTAATGAAGAAAAAACTCCATATTTTCAAATAGAAACGCCTGGGACTGAAGAAGTAACACGCCATGTTGTTGTGTATGATTTCAAATCGGGTGAAAAAGTGTTTTTGGACGATGATGATCATTTTTCTCAAATTGGTGATGTGGTTTCATATAAAATTTGTGAAAAAGAACGTTATATGATAACAAATTTTACTTACGAAACGGAAAGAAGGCCATCCGAACAAATTATTGATTGTGCCCAAAAAGCATACCATTTTATTTTTGGTAATAATGATTCAAAAGGTAAGGGTAAATAATTTGCTGTTTTTTGCTTTTAATTCACAAACGCACCGAAAGGTGCGTTTTTTCGGTGGTTGGTGGTAAGCCCCGCCCTTGTGGCGGGGCCGCAGAGTGCAAGTGGAACGCCGCACGATGCGGGGGCGGGTTAGTTCCGCTCCATCGGGCCCCACAAAAAACGCTCAACGTTTTTTGTGGGGGGGTTCGGAGGGGTGCCGGCTAGCAGCCGGCGGGGTGGGGGTAAATAATCAAAAAAGCATTATTTCTATGGCCCCCACCCAAAGTCGCGCCGTAGCATTGGCGCAGGCGGATCCCGGTGTTTCACACCGTACTCCTCCGGTGGAGGAGAACTTTTCGCTCTGGAATACCTTCGCTAATCACTAACACTTACACTAATCACTTTTTGCGATTCGGTCGTTTTTGTGATATATTTGTCAGAAAGGATGTAGGTTTATGGCCAAAGATAGATATATCTCTATGCGGAGTTCGCTTAGTGGGTTTTCTTTCGCGAATCTTGGGATTTTTACCGGATTTGCCGATGGAATTTATAATGCTGTCTATTCGCTTGTTATCTTAGAAATTTTTAGAAATTCGGCCGTTGTTGGCGTCTATGTTGCGATTTATTCCGTGTTTTGTATGATTGTCGCGTTGTTCGCACATGAAATCTTTCGCCAATTTTCTAAAACAAAAGTTTTTTATTTCGCGTTATTGATGTTAGTTGTGTGCTATGCGATGATGGGCTTTTCGGTGTTACCGCGAACCTTTATTGTGCTTGATTACACCAGTGGTTTTGCAATTACATTGACCGCAATGCTGATACCACTTTTTATGTCGGATTTTTCGCGTGATGTGGGTATGGCGCGGCTAAATTCGCGGTATCATTTGTGGATGAATATTGGTGCGCTGTTTGCGCCGATGCTGGCCGTTATCGTTGCAACCCGATTCGGTAATCGGTCGGCGTTTTTCCTTTCATCTGCGATTTATTTGGGGGCGTGGATATTCTTTAAGTATTTCCATTTGACCCAGGAAGACAAGGTTATAACACCCATGAATCCGCGGCGAACGATTCGGGCGCTGTGGCGAAATGCGATGGAATTTTTTAGGACACCGGGTATGTTGCGGGCGTATATTGTGAACTTTGGTTATTATTCTTTGCGGGCAATGCGGTTTTTGTATGTGCCTATTGTGGTCATAGAGGCCGGATTTACCAAGGATACATTGGGACTTGTCCTAAGTTTCGGAATTGTGCCGTATTTGATTTTGTCGGAATTGATGGGGAGCCTGGTTCGGCGATTCGGAAAAAATATTTGGTTGATTTTGGGGTTCGGGTCGTTTGCGGCGTTTTCCGTTTGGGCGACATTTGCGACGGGTTTCCCATTACTTGCCATTTTTGTCCTGTGGCAGGTTTCTGGTGCATTGATGGAACCGGTGCACGATTTATTGTTCTTTGACGGAACAAAACAATCACAGCAAACAAAATTTTATGGTGTGTTTCGCACAAGTTGCAATTTACCAAGTGTGATTGCGCCCGGAATTGGCGCGGCGTGTATCGCAGTGTTTGGGGCAACCGCCGCGGTTTGGTGGGTAACGGCGGCAATTGGGTTGATTTCGGTGCTTGTTTTGATGGCGAAAAAGTAAGTGGTCATTTGTTGTTTTTGACCTGTTTTATTGTTTCGTTATATTATCAATGTTGAATCAAATGGAATATGGTTTGGGGGCCGCATAAATCTGCGGTTTTTTTGTGTTTAGGGGTGGTATAAAAAAACCAAGGTTTTTAGTCAACCACTTTTTACAAAAAATCAAAAATTTTTTTCATAGTAAAAACAATAGATTACAAATTTTGCACTTTTTGCCGTGGTGGTGTAAAAAAAACCTTGGTTTTTGATACACTTTTAATAACGGATTTGTATGCCAATAAATCATAGGAAAAGGGGAGAAACATGCGAAAATATTGGGTATTTGTTGTTGGAATATTGCTTGCGGGCATGGCATATGCCACAGATGCAGAAGACCGCAAAACGGTAACTTCAAAAAAGTATGTTGATGATGC
>JAFZXK010000014.1 GCA_017616785.1 Alphaproteobacteria bacterium | reverse complement strand
TATTTAAATACTTTTTTCTATAAGAAGAATATAGCCTGTAAGCATCAGCAAGATTGTCGTACATTTCTTGAGACATTGTTCTTTTCATATGATACCTTTTATGCACAACGTTATAATAGTATAAATATAATGATTCGACAAGTAGTAAAAATTAGTGTTTTGTAGATACGATATTTTCGAACCGCCCAAACAGTATAAAAACCAAAGAAAAACCGCACTTTTACAGTGCGGTGTATCTTTTGGTGGGAGTGGGTGCGCCTCGATACACAATAATCAAAATTAAAAAATTTATTTCTAATAAATTTTTAAAATTTTTCTAATTGTTTATCTGCGTATTCGCTCGGTACTGCGTGCCTGCGCGGCAACCGCAACGATTCCAGTGCGCTTATGCTTCTGGAATCTGCTTGTTGTCGAACCAGTGGTTCTCATCTCATCACCCGCCAAAAATAAAAACGACCATAAAGGTCGTTGTTATTTTTGGTGGAGTTGTAAATTAGTACGGTATTTCACATACAAAATACAGGGAATAACAGGGATTTTATTATCGTAATTTTTAGGTGATTTTTGCAAAAACACCAGTTTTTAGGTGTGTTATCTGGGAGTGTTTGCAAAAATAACAGGGAATTTATTTTAAATATCAGCGATTTTTGATAAACAACCATTTGATTTTACATGATTGTCATTTTTTCTGTATTTCCTGGATAACAATGGTACAATCTAGCCTGAAATTAAGGAGATTTAGATGACTGATTTTTTTACTGATGATTTTAAATTTAGATCACTGTTTCAAAATCATTTAAACATTGCGTTCACTGCATGGGGGATGGTATGCCCAGATATTGCCGAAAAATTCGAAGCCGAACAATACGAAGTTTTAGCACAAGGTATACAAAATTTGATGACATTGACCGCTAAAAAATATGGTGATGTATTGGTCGGTTTTATGACAAACCCTAATCAAAAAATGCTGATACAATCTGGTTTTGATAATGAGTTATGGGGAAAAGCCGGCGTCCAATCAAGCGAAGAAAACAAACTGTTCCTTATTGGTGAAGTTTTTATCCTAGTTGACCAAATATGGCAACAAATGTCAGACAAACATAAATTAGAATTGTCAAAAGATAAAAACTTATTTTTTATGCGTACCGATACATTGCGCGGAATGGTTGACGATTTATCAACTGTATGCGTTAATGGGAAAAGTGCTAAATCTGGTGGTAAAAAAACAAATCCGACACGTGACCGTTGCAAAGCAATAATTCAAATGCCAGAATATAATATCAGACCAAGTGATGCCAGGGTGTATTTGGCAGACACAATCCAAAAAATTAAAGATATATACTTTGATATATATAAAGAACCGTTGCAAAAACCAAATAAAAAAGGTGATATCAGCCCGTCTGATAAAACAATTACGAACTGGATTTATGAATTTTCCATAAATCATTTACCCGGTAAGCGCGCTTAGAGAAAACACCATTTGAAAACATATTTTTACCTGCATATATTGGTTTTGAAAAACAAACAAGAGGTAAAAATATGAACGAATTAAAGATTGAGCATGTAAATATTGACCAAATAAAACCGTATAAAAACAACGCCAAGATTCATAAGCCCGAACAAGTGAGTCAGATTGCGAGTTCTATTCACCAATTTGGATTTGTGAATCCAATCTTGATTGATGAAAACGGCGAAATCATCGCTGGGCATGGGCGGTTTGAAGCGGCAAAAACACTGAATTTACTGCAGGTTCCCGTAATACGTATCGGGCATTTAACCGACGTTCAAAAACGCAAACTACGAATTGCGGATAATCGTATCTCTGAAAATGGTGGCGGATGGAATGCTGATATCTTGAATATAGAAATCAGTGAATTATGCGAACTGGAAGATGTTTCAGACATAACTATTATTGGCTTTAACGATATTGAAATCGATCAAATCTTGGCAGAACCACGAACCAAAGCAGAAGTTCAAAAATCAGATGTTGTTCCATATGTTGCAGATGACGAAATAATATCTATACCAGGAGACATTTGGGATTTTGAGGGTGGTCACAGAATTATATGTGGCGACAGCACAAAACACGAAACTTTCGAAAACCTGATGGGTGATAAGCGGGTAAATCTGGTTTTGCAAGATCCACCATTTAATATAAAAATTAAAGGGTTCGTTTCTGGCAACGGTAGTGTAAAACATCCCGACTTTGCCATGGCCGCTGGGGAAATGTCAGATAATGAATTCGTGGAGTTTCTGGGTAAAAACTTTGCACTTTGTTCAGAATACGCAACTGACAATGCTATGATTTTTAATTTCATAGATTGGCGGAATATTATGCCTATGTTGACCGCGTGTAAGCAACATTTTGCAAAATATGTAAATCTGTGCGTGTGGGTTAAAAAGAAAGCTGGCATGGGTACACCATATCGCAGTCAACATGAACTATGTACAGTGTTTTTGAACAAAGATGGGAAAGTGCCAGACCATATTAAATTGGGTAAATATGGACGTAATCGCAGTAATGTTTGGAATTATTATGGATGCAATTCATATGGTCCGCATAGAAACGACTTAAAAATGCACCCAACCGTCAAAAGTTTTGAGATGTTGTCTGACATTATGTTAGATGTGACCAGTGTTGGCGATACTGTTCTTGATTGTTTCTTGGGTTCAGGCAGCACATTGGTTGCAGCGCAACGACATAGACGTATCTGTTACGGTATTGAATACGAACCAAAATATGTGGATACGTGTGTCAAACGATTTTACGAAGCGTTTCACATTGATGCGATAAATCTGCGTACTGGTAAAACTTACACAGAATTACTGGCGGAAAAACGCGCAAGCTTGGAGGTGCAAAATGCCTGATGAACAAAAATGCGGTTTTTGTGTTCCCCCAAAGGAACATCAATATCAAAAAGGTCAATCGGGCAATCCAAGTGGGCGACCACGTGGTGTCCGCAATCGTAATACTATTGTTCGTGAACAAATGAACCGCAAAATAACTTTGACAGGCCCGAACGGTAACAGTCGTCGTATTAGCACCAAAGAAGGTATTATTGCAAAACAAACCAACAAAGCTCTACAAGGTGACCTGAAGTCTGCAAAGTGGATAATGGAATTAAGCGATGTCGCAGATGCAGAATACGAAGCAATGTCTGCGACACGCGAACAACTGAATCACGACGATAAACTAATACTGCAACAATATATCAAACAACATCATGAACAATAGTGTTTCGGAATTAGATATTTTTTATTCGTTGTTACGAACAGATTTTAAATCGTTCGTGATAAAGGTATTTAATGAAATATCCGGCGGTGGCGGATACATAGATGGCGAATATATTGACCTGATTTGCGATTACATCGTAAATGTCATCAACGGAAATCAAACTCGACTGATAATCAACATTCCACCACGTTATATGAAATCAATTATTTGTTCGGTTGCATTGCCAGCATTTATATTGGGGCACAATCCACATGCCCACATTATATGTGTCAGTTATTCTGACGATCTGGCAACCAAATTCGCCAATGATACGCGCAATGTTATGACATCTGATTGGTATATGCGAACATTTCCAATGACGCGTATTTCCAAACATCAATTTGCCAAAGATGATTTTGAAACCACCGTTCATGGCGGACGTTTTGCGACATCAGTTGGTGGCGTTTTAACTGGTCGTGGCGCAGAATGGATAATTATTGACGACCCAATTAAACCTGCTGATGCCAATTCAGAAATTATGCGTAACCGTGTAAACGATTGGTACCATACAACACTGTTTTCAAGATTAAACGATAAAAACACTGGTCGTATTTTATTGATTATGCAACGGTTGCACCAAGATGATTTAACTGGCCATCTGTTGGAAAATAGCGATGATTTTAAACTGTTGCGATTACCAATTATTGCAGACACTGATGAAGCAATATCATTTACTCAATCAAAACGTGTTTTTAGGCGAGCAATTGGAACGCCACTGCATCCAGAACGTGAATCAATCGAAACCGTTATGCATATCAAAGATAGTGTCGGTGAATTAGTGTTTTCCGGTCAGTATCAACAATTGCCGGCACCACAGGAGGGTTGCATAATCAAATCTGAATGGATGCAATATTATATGGCAATGCCAGAAAGTTTTACACATATAATTACATCTTGGGATACCGCATCAAAAACGGGGCCAACCAACGCTTATTCTGCGTGCATAACGTTTGGAATTTCTGCCGATAAACATATTTATCTATTGGACATATATCGTGCCAGATTAGATTTTCCGCATTTGGCTGACCAAGTAAAAAATACCTTTGTTGCATTAACGAAAAAACATCCGCGGTCGCAACATAAAATCGCTATTGAAGATGCATCATCTGGAACGTCGTTAATTCAATTTTTGCCCCAAAAAGGTGTTCGTAGCACATACATTCACGCAATTCACCCATACGAAGACAAAGTTGCACGCATGAATGGTGCATCTGGTTATGTTTATTGTGGAACGGTATTGTTTCCATCAATCCACAACCATTTTTGGGATGATTTTGAAAAAGAATTATTACTGTTTCCAAATTCCGCTTTCAAAGACCAATGCGATGCCTTCGCCCAAGGTGTACTATATTGTGCTGAAATCATCGCCAAACCAACACCGCACTTATTAGTTCTATGAACTTGAAAAAAGACATTTTTGTTGTCTTTTAGGTGTTTTTAATGTATTATAGGAATGTATCCGCGAAGGATGCCGAAGAGTTGAAAACTTCGTTGCGTAGGGTGCCGGAATAGCACCTTAAAGATATCCCCCGCTAATGCGGGGAGCTGTGGAACATAAGGCATAGCCAAAAACCGCAGGTCATTCTACGCAATGATTTTTCAACCTCCCCGCGCCATCTTTTGCGAAACCAAAGGATGGCGAGATGAAAAAGATAATATTTTTCCTGATAATAGTTTTTAGTACGAATATCGTGAAGGCGGCAACATTAACAACGCCTATGGGTAGTTATTATCGCAATGCCAGTACTTACAATTATAAATCAAATACACAAAGCTACAGCAAGCGAAACGATAACGGTCACCCCACCAGATTTTATATAAGCGCAAAAGGCGGTTACAATTTAATGTATGGCTCAATGTATGTTGATGAATATGACAATAAAGGATTTAGTTTTTCTGCGGATAAACCTGTTTTCTCTGGTGCTTTGGGGCTTGATTTTAATCGCGACCCGTCTTTGCGTGTAGAATTAGAAATAGCAAATGTCGCTACATCTGAGGCAAAGTTTAACGACGGTTGGGATTCAAAGTTGCATGCGGATGTTGGTTATACAAGTTACATGTTAAATTTTATTCCGTATTTCAAAGTTACAGATAATACGACCATTAATATAATTCTTGGTCTGGGAGCGGCAAGTCTAGATTTTACAGATACAGATCACGACGACTATTTGTACCTGCAATCCGGTAAAACCGCTTTTGCAGCAAAATTTGGTCTTGGGTTTGATATACCGTTAACGGACAACTTTTCTATCTTGCCCGAAGTTCAGTATAACTTACTTGTAACAACAGTGAAATATGGTTTAGCAAATATTTATATCGGTTATGTGGAATCAGAGGAAAAAACATTTGTTATGCATAATTGTCAATTTATGCTAGGTGCAAAGTACACGTTTTGATACAGGAGGTATATATGAAAAAGATTTTATTATTTCTACTTACAATCACATTATCCGCTTGTGGCGGAGTATCACAAATAACTTCGGAAGAAGCTGCGGTTACGGCTAGACGACTACCAAACATTGATCCGCGTGGCGGGCAATTGTGTATGTTTCGTTCTTCAAACTTTGTCGGTGCGGCAATGACCTATGAAATATATGCAGATGAAGAATATATTGGTAGATTACCCAATGATACTTATTTTTGTATAAATCTTGAACCTGGGGAATATATAATTTCCACAGGTGGTTCTTGGCAAAGAGCCGGTGCAGAAACGGTCATTTCTCGTGGAAAACGAAAATTTATGGAATTATACGTTGGCATGAATGGTGTAAGCATTCATTCTGTCACACCAGAAGTTGGACTCGCCGGTATACGTGATTCAATGTAGGGGCAAACGAGTTCGGTTCTAAACAAAAA
Source organism: Alphaproteobacteria bacterium (assembly GCA_017616785.1). Classification (GTDB taxonomy): domain Bacteria; phylum Pseudomonadota; class Alphaproteobacteria; order Rs-D84; family Rs-D84; genus Enterousia. The sequence goes on along the minus strand of JAFZXK010000014.1, from coordinate 38,158 downwards.
GGAAAACAAAATGGCTTATTTTTTTGGATTGGTAATGCTTGGTTTGGCAATAGCAGCCGGCGCTTACGGAATTGAAAATATTGTAGTAACAAATATGTTAACGGTTTTAAACACAACATTGATGTTAGGCATGATATGTGCATTAGGTTTTTCTGGGATATTATTCGTACTTGGTGCTAATACAACAAATAATAAGTCTAGTAATTCAACATACGTTGATGATGATGAAATTTAGAATATAAGATATCACCTTAACGCCATCGTCGCAGCGATAGTGAAACGTAATTGCTATAATTCTGTAATGGTACCATTTTTAATATGCCATAATTTTTTGTGTTTTTTACAAAATTTAATAACTTTGGCGGCCTGTTCATTATAAAACAGTTTATGAGTTTTAAATGCAGATATTTCTTTATTATAATTGGTTCTGCCAAATATAATTTTGTCTGTAAATTTTAATACTTCCAAAATCTCATCTAAATTCTGTTCAATAAGATTTGGTGTTGGATATGGTTCTATGCTAACCCAGGTTTTAAACCCCTTATCATGTAAATATTTCAAAGCTTCAATTCTTTTTTTATATGGTGCAGAACCTGGTTCTATTTTTTTGCGATAATTTTCATCCAAAGAAACCAATGTTATACCATATTCGTTTTCTTTGGATAACTCCGCAAGTTCCTTCGGTAATGTGCCCTTAGTTAAGACAGTGCATTTTATGCCTGCATCATTCAATTTTTTCACCGATGCTAAGCTCATCTTTTTTATTTCATCGTAACCGTACATAAATGGGTCTGTCGTAAAACACAACTGAACAGACTTTATTTTTGACTTTAATTTGGGGATTTCTGCATCAAGTAGTTCAAGTGTATTAGACACCAATTTTGGACGAATCCATTCCTGATAATCTTTAACTGTCCCAAAACGTTTAGCCATAAGAAAAGCATAACAGGGATACAAACAACCATGAGAACAACCAACAACATGGTTCATCGTATAATCACCATACTCTACGCCTGTTTTGTAGAGCATAGATTTTCTTTCAATATATCCTACAACTTTTTTCATTTTCCCACCCAAAAAACTTCTATTTTAGGTTGTTTATTTATATAATCGCTGTAATCTACAGGAAACGCCTTCCTTTTACGTTCGTACCCGGTTAACGACTTTACGGATATTTTACCTTCTTCTTCTAAAGACTTCAATATTTTTCGTATGTCTTTTGGTAATAATCCACATACAATTCCGCCCAAATATATTTGACGATTATTTAAAACTTGATTTTGTTTTAAGCCATTTTCAAATCTGAAGTGTTCTGGTTCAGATATGATATTATAAAATAAACTTGGTTGTTTCATTTGATCCATGATCTCAAGAAATTTTTGTGCGCCTAGTACATTTTTTGAAATATAGAATAATGCATAATGAGAATTGCTTGTTTCGTTATCTAATATTTTATAATAAACAAAATGAGTATTAGATTTTTCTTTTAATGCGTCAGCAACAACATTGGTGAACTCCCTATATGTTTTAAGATTTTTTACGCTGCTTTCGGATATGTCGATATCTTTTAAAAATTCCGCGATGGGTTTTAATTGTTCAGAATTTTCTTCTTTGCGTAAAAATCTATAAATATGATAAACAGGAATAAAAATTAAAATATCTGTATTGTTTTTGCCGAATAAATATGAATCGTATGTGGTTTTATCAAGTTGTGTATATCCAAAAGGGTCTATAAAATAAAGCGCGTGCCCCATCAAGCCATTAGCGGTATTCGATATAAATTTATTAGCATCATCACTAGAAAAATTAATGTATTCTGCCGATGGTACGTTTTCTTTTAATTTTGCAAAACGGTTAATATCCAATTCATTTAAAAACAAATGTGGAATCTTTCCATTACTAATAAAAACAGGATACAATTCATCAAAAACACTTTTGGCAATAGATGCGCTGCCTTCTGTGCCTTTGTCATCTTTTCCCATACCCGCAAAAGGATCTATAACAGATATATGCTGATATGGGACATTGGGTAAAGCCATTATAGACAAATATGCTTTCAAATATTTTTTGTAAATTTCTAATTTGATTTTACTGTGTTCTGTAATTATATTTCTAGTATCCATATTATTATCTCCGTTTCTCTTTTTTTTAACACTAACTGATACGAGATACAAATTTGCCTATAAATTCGGAATTATTATCATCAACGTGAATAGGTGTGTTGTCTGGGTCGCTAACATTGTCCGATAATAACAATCCATAAGATTCCTCTGGTGAGTCAACCCATTTTATTCGTTTTATTTTTGCACCATCGTCAACTCGCCATAAAACAATTGAATTATTTTCTGGTTTTTCAAATGTTTTGCGAAATAATAGCATGTCTCCATCGGAAAATGTTGGTTCCATGGATGTGCCTGACACTTGCACTATTATCAAATCTTCTGGCTTATAAGACGTATCTTTTTTATTCAATTCACATGTGGAAACATTTTCGGATAAAAACACATCATTAGGACCTGCTTTTGCAATAATTCGTGGTACAATTATTGTTTCAACACCATTGACTTGCAACCCGTCACAATCGACCAGTTTATAAGTTTTGTTTTGAGTTTTATGAACAAGCCCTCTATCTATTAATCCACGCAGATGGTACGCTACGACAGGTTTGTGTTTTTTTTCTAACTTGTCTTGTATCCCGGTAAGTGTTAGCTCACCTTCGGTTCGCAAAAGCGCGATAATCTCGTTTTTCATTTTCATCCCTCGTTTATACGTTATGTATTATAACATTAATTTATTAAAAACAAAAGCAGTATTTTATAAAAATATTGTATTTTTATAAAAAATAATACGAAAACTTATTATTTTTGACAAAAAGTTCTTGATTTTTTACATAACATAATATATAATGATACTTGTTCTTGGGACAATAATCACAAGAACAAAAAACTCTCTAAATTCCGGATGAAAATAGAGAGTGCATTTTAGAAATCACTATAAAAACAGTGACCCTTACCTGTCTCTGAGTTTATCACTTCCGTTTTCGGTTGTAAAGTGGTTTCTATTTTACGAACTGAGAGCCAACCAGAGTACAGGCAATAAAGGAGGTGAGCAATATGGTTAGATGTCGCAGAACGACAAATCTTGAAGTTCATCACATCAGAATCGACGGTGGAAATGGCTTAGACAACGCAAAAGTGTTGTGTCAAAAATGTCATGCAGAAACAGCATCATATGGCGATACAAATCACAAAAGCCCACCAGCATTTAGTGATGATATAAAACACAAGGCGTTAAAACGCGCAGGAAATCAGTGCGAATGCACGAGAGGATACCCGTGTTGTTTATAACGGCTTAGTGTTTTTGAGTGAGCGGCTCCGGACGCTCTTTTTTTACAAATTTATAAAGATTGCTTTTTCCATAATGCCACCATTTGGGTAAGTTTGTGTTGAATACGACGGAGCAACCATGCTTGACGACAGGTCAAGTATCCATTGTTTGTTCTACGAATTGCGGCTTCAAGTTCGCGTAACGAACGGCAAGCTGCAAAATAGAGCATTATAAAATCCATACGGTGATTTGGCTCAATGTCATCAAAATGTTTATATTTCATGGCGACTCCTTTTATGTTGTCGCATTTGTCATTACTTTTAACCGAAAGTCCAGTCGTTTTATTATCTTTATTAACTTGACTTCTGTGGCTTTCAGAGCGGTAATGTGAAACATAGACAAAGGATAAAACATGACAAAATATCAACAAATTACTATACCAATTAGCAAATATAAACACGATATTGTATTTCTAATAGTGTTGTGTTTTAAAGGTTTATGCCGGATAGGCAAGCAAGAAGAAATCGAATGCTTATTAAAAGAAATATCCCATAAATCTAATAAGGAAATATGGGATATTATTTCAAAATGGTTTACAGTTGAATAATGTGTTATTTAAGGACTTGTTTGATAACACTCAAAATATACTGTAAGTATTTATCGTCTGTAAGTTTGATGCGATAGTCACCATTTCCCCAATGTCCGATGTTGGAACAATTTTCAAACAGCGATTTCGAGTCATCAAGTTGACCATGTTTTGCATTGATATATAACAATAGATAATTTTTATGAATTTCTATATCCACCTTGTTTTTACCCTGTTGTTTAAACACAATATACAATTTATTTGGTTTTATCTCCAAACTGTCATCTAGGGCTAAAATAGAACGTTTATAATTAGTATACAGTTCTTTAATAGGTTCGCTTGCCACTTGTAGCAAATCGTCTTCTGTTACAGGTTTCACAACAGAGGAGACCGCGGCAAATACAGAGGCAGATTTTGTGTTTGATGTTTTTGGAATTGGCATAGAAATGGTATCTTTTTTAGGCAACGGTCCTATTAATAGATGACCATCTTCAAATTGTTTTGCTTCCCATAACTCAATGGCCAAATTATCAAACAGGGACGATGTTTGTTGAAAATCATTAAACGATGATGCAACAAAAACAATTCTGGATTGTGTCCAGTCTACACTATTGACGGTCAACTGTTTACCAAACTTGTTATTATAATCAAGAACGAATTGAGATTTGTTTTGCAACATTAAATAGAGATAAGTCATGCCCTGATCTACAACACTGGTGCTTTTATCCCTTTTATATTCGATAATAACAAAAGATTTATTTTGTTCGTCAAAAGCCACTGTATCAAATCTCTTGTCTTTTACAGCGTATTCTGTATCTACGAACTGCAACCCCATAATCTCGTTAAGGTTATTCTCGAATATCTCCTGCACATTTTTCTCTAATTTGAAAGGCACCTGTTTTACTTGTTTCAAATGACCTTTTTTATCCTTGTTGTACAAAAACATAAAAATCTCCCTTAATATTACCCAAGAATTATAACACAAATTTCGACATATTTCCCTATAATTTTATTAACTTGACTTCTAGCTATTTTAGAGCGGTAATTGGACGATGTTATAAAGGAGTCGATATGTCGTGCGAAATTGATATACCGCAAAGATTTGATGAACTGAAACGCTTGCCGTTTGCAGAACGTGGGCAATTGTGGGCAAAATACTGTCCATATCCGTTCAAACGGCAGAATTTTGCCTTGTGGTACTACATACAATGTGATCGATTAAAACTGCGAATAGAACCAAAATATATGGTAAAAATTCGTAAATATAAAGATAACCCCGATGCTTGTTTGGATAAGGTGCACAAAAACAAATACAATTTGACCATTGGTAGCACCATAACCAAGATATTTCGTGGCATTAAACACAATGTTATCGTTACAGACGACGGGTTCGCGTATAACGATAAAACATATAAAACGTTATCTGCGATTGCGCTGGATATTACGGGTATAAAGGTGTCCGGTCCGGACTTCTTTGGAATCGCCAAAAGGACAAAACATGACAGTAAATAGATGCGCAATATACGTTCGCAAATCAACAGAACACGGATTGGACATGGAATTTAATTCCCTACAAAATCAAGAAGAGTCGTGCAAGGCATATATTGCGTCACAATCGTTTAATGGTTGGCAATATTATAAAACATATAGTGATGCAGCAATTTCTGGTGGAACGATGGAACGTCCAGCATTAAAGCAAATGTTGGATGATATGGCACATGGCTTGGTTAATACAGTGGTGGTCTATAAAGTTGACCGATTATCGCGTTCAATTCTGGATTTTCATAATATGATGAAATACTTTGAAAAATATAACGCGAATTTTGTATCAATCACACAGTCATTTGACACATCAAATTCTATGGGCAAATTGACATTAAATATGTTGTTGTCGTTTGCTCAGTTTGAACGAGAAGTTTCCAGCGAACGTGTGCGAGACAAAATTCGTGCCTCGAAAGCCAAAGGCATTTGGGTTGGTGGCAATCCGCGACTTGGTTATGACATAATAAATAAGAAACTCGTAGTAAATCTGACCGAGTCAGAACAAGTAAAAACACTATTTGAAAAATACATTGAATTACAATCTGTGGTTGAATTGGTTCGCTTTGCACGCGCACAAAACATTCGTAACAAACAAAGGACAACTAAAAAAGGAACAATACGCGGCGGTGCAGAATTTTATCAACAAACTATGCACAATTTGTTGCGTGATGAAGTATATATTGGGAACATGGTTTGTAAATCTGGTGGAACATCGGTGCCTGGTGAACACGAAGCAATCATTGATAAAGATTTATTCAATCGCGTTCAAATGGTGCTCGCCAGAAATGGTAACAACAAGGGTAATCGTTATACAGGTTCACCAAATTTACTAACTGGAAAATTGTTCGATATAGATGGCATAAAGTTTACAAACCAACAAACACGAAAACCAGGGCAACCGGTAAAATACTATTACGCTAAATCTGGATTTTATATCCCATCGCTTAGTATTGATGAAATCGCAATGAATACGATTAGTGAGTTTCTAAATTCGTCTATGCGTGACATTCCTCCAGATACAGCGTTATTATTAAAACGCATAGATATGCAAAATATATCCTATAATCAAAAGCGTGATTTTATAAAAACAATTATTACAAAAATTGTATATTCCGAAAATAAATTAACTTTTTATCTGGTGCTTAATAACGAATTAAAGCGATTTATTAGTGAAAGTTTCATAAATGAAAATGCTGATGACATGGCATATATTATCAATAAAGACGCGGTGATAATTGAACGTCCGTTTATCCTTAGCAAGTATAATAAATGCAATGAATATAATTGTGGTAAATCTGGCGCAATCAGTATAAGCGACAATAACCATTTGATTGTGCGGGCATTTGCACGTGCATTTAAGTATCGTGAATTATACGAACACAATGGGGATTATAAATCAATCGCAAAAACAGAAAATGTTTCGGAAAGTAGTGTATATCGTCATCTGAAACTTGCATATATGAACCCGCATACCATCAATGACATCATGTCTGGCAAGTTGCGATGTAGTGTTGATAAGTTGTTTAATCTGCCAAACATGCTTTAATTCTTGATTTTTATGTCGTTTTATGATACAATGATTTAATAACCAAAGGTGCATTGTTGCGCCGTTTTTTTTTATTGCCCGCTAAATCATCCCACGAAATTTTGCAGTTTCTCGGGGCCCGATATGCGGGCTTTTTTATTTAACAAAGGAGCAAAAATGAAAACATCAAATATTATAATTTCTGATATAACCTGTATGAAAGAAAAATTTTGTATTGCTGGTTTTGATACTTATGAAAAACGTATGAAACGACTTATGATTGATGGTGGTTATTGGGATGAAAATCAAATACCGCGGACGTATTGTCAGATAATGGTTGAAAATGAACCCTTTGATGAACCGCGCGATTACCCGCACAGAACAGAAGATGTTAACATAAACTACGAATCTATAGAAATTGAAAGATATTTTGAACCTGACAAAGAATTGGCGGATTGTTTGAAAGACACTGTATCAAAAGATATCCAATCCATATTCAATCATCATGTCAAAGAAAAATCTTATGTTTTACAAAATACTAAATGTCCATCGCTTGGCGCGATAGTAATTTCTGCACAAGATATAGAATTCTTTACAGAGGACGGTAAATTGCGCGCAAGCATAACTGATTTTTCCAAACAAAAATATGATATGAAAGTCAGTTGCAAATACTTGCGTGATATTTTTGAAAGAACCAAAGATGTCGATAAATTAAACTATATGGTTTCTCAGTCACAATATGCGCATTGCAGAATTGGTCTGGCGCGTAAATTTTTGATTCAGGAAAATCATTGCTATTTGATGCTAAATGGGCTATTTTTATACTGATATGACAAAGATATTTACGATTGGTTTTAGTGGCAAAAAACCAGAAGTTTTTCTGGAAGTGATGTCAGCAGCACGCATAAGTTGTGTGTGGGACATTCGGCTTTGGCGGACCAGTACTTATGTGCCATATTATAATGGCGATAATTTGGCGGCGGCGCTTGGGAATCGTTATGAATATCATCCAGAATTTGCACCAAGCAGTGATTTTCTGGCCGATTATAAAGATAAAAAACTTGCTTGGGCAGAGTTCGAGCAGAAATATCGCGAATTGTTAAACGCGCGCAACCCGCTGCAAAGTTGCGATATTGATAAATTAAACAGAATATGTTTGCTGTGCACCGAAAAGACAGCAGATATGTGTCACAGACGGTTAGCGGCAGAATATATTGCAAGCCAAATTCCAGATATTGAAATCGTACATTTATGAATGCGATGAATCTCCAGTTAAAAAATCGGCATTGTATGTAATTTTGGAAAAATAACGGATTTTGGCGTACCCTATATACATACAAGATATTTTCACCACAAAACACCCTGAAAACATGCCGGAAATCAGCCCTATTTGGACAAAGAAAAAACCGACCATACTTGGTCGGCATTTCTTGGTGGGAGTGGGTGGATTCGAACCACCTCAGGCTTAAGCCAACAGATTTACAGTCTGCCCCGGCTCTCCAACTCCGGCGCACGCCCAGAACTTTTTTCTACCTGTCCGCCTTCGCCAAGGCTACGGCGGGACACTGGATTTTCTTAATTGTGCGCGCTGCGCGCAATAACGAAAATCCGTGGTGCGGGCAGCGGGACTCGAACCCGCATATCAAGCTTGGAAGGCTTGCGTACTAGCCCTTGTACTATGCCCGCAACGAGTTCACAGTGTGTGCATTATATAACATATTGAATAAAAATCAAGTGGTAAATGATGAGTCCGTCTCCGCAGAGCGGAGCCGCGACTTCGGTGTTAGTTCCGCCTTCGCCCTTTGGGCTACGGTGGACAGGGGTTAGTATTAGTGGTTAGTGGGCCCCGCCGCAAGGAGGGGGTGTTGTTCCACAGTATGATTATAAATGGGGTTTTAGTTCGTGGTATATAAATTATTCACACCGTTTTGTTGAGTCATTCCATTTTTGTCCATTGGAACAACGAACACAACTCTTGTATTCAGACAAACTTGATTTCATCCAGCATTTTCCAATATCGAACATTCCATCCAACAATTCCTTTGGACTGATTGGGGTATAACCTTTACATTGCTCGCCCACTAAAATCCGATCTTCACAATCCTTACACACACCTTTTACGATGCCTTGATGCGCTGTTCTTTCACATTTTTTGCATTCTTTTGTTGTTCCCGGTTTGAACGCATAATCACTACCTTCCTTGCAAATAAAATATTTACAATCATTCTCTACATCAATATCCCAAGTATGTTGATCTTCATCAAAACCTGTTTCATACCCGCTACAAGTTCTTTTGTATCCAGGTTGACATTCTTCCGCCAAAACGCAATTATCATTCTGTTCGACATATCCAGCGGCACATAAAATAGTTGTAAGACCATTCGTTTTGGCAGATGTTATCCAAGAAGTAACAGTTCCGTTCCAAGTTCTACTACGTTCAACATCGATTCTTACAGGTGCAACTTTAAGACCATGTGTTAAATTTCTAACAACACCCAATACAACTGCATACGCTTCACGCGAATCAGATGTATTAAAATGATTATCTTGATCAAAAACCTGAACTTCTTTTGTAATTTTGTAATTATCCTTGCCAGATGTTAGTAACTTGGTTAATTGACCTGCAAAGTATGTTCCAGTTTCTGTCCCAAAAGTTGGAGCTGAATCACAAGAGCTGGTAGAAATCTCGTGCGTTTCACATTTGCTACCACTCCAGCCAGATTTACACAATGTTATGCATGTGTGTTTTTCTTTATCAAAGTGATAATCTATCCATATCGATGCGGTAAAATCAGCATTTGCGGCTTGAATTTGGGTTGCACAGATTTTAGCACCATTTTTATATATTTCTTGGGCCATCAAAGCCACCATCGCCCCTTCATCATTACCGTATGTACCTTTGATTTCATTTTTACCGAATTGCGAATAGTTTCTATCATAAAAAACATATTCATTGGTGGGATTTGGCAATTTGTTATAAGGTCCAGTAAGTTTCCAATCATTAGGATACTGACTAAGTTGTGCCACATCTTGTGCGGCCGCCATCGCCCCGCCGGACAAGATTATTCCACAAATTGCAACAATTATTTTTTTCATTGGGAATCTCCCTTCGTATAATTTCCTTTCGGATTTAGCATAGCAATTTCATATCGCACTTGCAAATGAATTTTTTTACATAATAGGGTTTGTCGTTTCTCTTTGTTCTTTTTGTCATTCTGGGCTTTGACACAGAACCCTATGGCGGATCAAGTCCGCCATGACAAAAAAATTGTCATTCTGAACTTGTTTCAGAACCGCCATGACAAAAAAAGAAAGGACTTATCGCGGTCCTCTTTTGTCATTGCGGCCCCCGAGCCGCAATAGGGTTTAATAAAATTATTCAAAAACTTTCTTTCCAGTTCTTGGATCAACCAAATCTTCCTTGGATGGTTTGTGATAAATATCAATATTATCTAAGTAAGAAGCAAGGTCTTTCCAATCTGGATTCATTGTTTCAATCAATCGATACTTCCAAGCACGATGCCAATTTTTAAGATTCTTTTCACGCGCAATTGCATTGTTTATATATTTGTAGTATTCAAAATAACCAAGTTTATCTATGCCATGATCGTGCGCAAATCCCGGCACAAGACCTTTTTTATGTTCGTATACACGACGAGCTAAATTATTTGTGACACCAATATATGTTCCCTTGGCGCGTTCATCAAACAGTATATAAACCCAAAAACTGTAATCTTTCATGATGTGAACATTATTACAATTTGATTAAAACGCAAGTTTTTTTATGGTCCCTATGGCGGACCAAGCCCGCCATGACAAAAAATAATTGTTATCCTGAACTTGTTTCGGGGTGCCGTGACAAAAAGAATAAAAACGCTGAATCCTAATTGTGCGTTGACAACAATTTTTTTTTATTTTACAATTAATTCTATGAAATTGAAAAAAGTTTTTCGTTTTTTTCTGCATGTGATTTTTTGGTGTGTGGTGGCGGGAATTGCCGCGGTGGCCGCACTGTTTTTGATATATGGTGGAAATTTGCCGGACTATCGAAAATTGGCCACATACGCGCCGCCGGTTGCGACACGACTTTATGCGGCGGACGGTTCGTTGCTGATTGAATATGCCGAAGAACGCCGTGTGTTTATTGACTTTGAAGATATGCCGCCACAACTGGTAAATGCGTTTGTTGCCGCCGAAGATCAAAATTTCTGGACACATCCGGGCATTGATGTTCAGGGAATTTTGCGTGCATCGATAAATAATTTCATGCGGACGCTTGGGTTCAACACGACCTTTACCGGTGCGTCAACCATCACGCAACAGGTTGCAAAGAATTTTTTCCTTTCGTCCGACCGCACGATTTCGCGAAAGATTAAAGAGGCGATTTTGGCGTTGCGTCTTGAACGGGCATTTTCGAAAAAGCATATTATGACGCTTTATCTGAATCAGATATTTTTGGGCGCGCGCGCGTATGGTGTTGGTTCGGCGGCGCTGATGTATTTTAATAAACCCGTAAAAGATTTGACTTTATCAGAGTGCGCTTTCCTTGCTTCTTTGCCAAAGGCGCCAAACGACCGCGCGCGCGCCGAAGAACGGCGGAACTATGTATTGCGCCGCATGGCGGCCGAAGGTTACATTACCCGTGACCAGGCCGATGCCGCCGCGGCCGAACCACTTAATATCAACAGCGGGTTTACCGCGCAAATGGAAGATGACTTTCAATACTTTGCCGAAGATGTGCGCCGGCAATTGCTTAATCAACTTGGGCGTGAAACATTGTATAACCAAGGGTTATATATTAAAACAACGATTATTCCGGAATATCAACGCGCCGCGTCCGCCGCACTGAACAAGGCATTGGACGCGTATAACGAAGGTCGCACCGAAAAGTTACAGGGCGCAATTATCGTGATGAATCCACATACTGGGCGAATACTTGCCATGGCGGGCGGGCGTTCGTTTGCGCAAAGTTCGTTCAATCGCGCGACCCAGGCGATGCGCCAAATTGGCAGTACGATAAAGCCGTTCGTGTATTTGGCGGCGTTGGAACGCGACTTTTCACCCGAAGGTTTAATTTCGGATACGCCGATTGTTGGGTGGCGCGAAAATAATATGGAATGGAAACCGGAAAATTACGATAAAAAATTCCTTGGCGATGTGCCGTTGCGATTGGCACTTGAAACTTCGCGTAATGTGCCGAGTGTTCGCATGGTTGACAAGATTGGCGTTGAAAATGCGGTAGAGGTTGCAAAACGCTTTGGCGTTTACCCCGAAGATATGGATAACCTTAATCTGTCGATGGCGTTGGGGTCGGGCGAAACGACACTTCAAAATTTGGTGTTGGGATATTCCGCGTTCGTAAACGGTGGACATCGGATTCAACCGCAAATGGTTGACTATATCGAAGACCGATATGGAAATGTAATTGGTGGGAATAAGACCAAAATTATTGATTGGGTCGATGGTATGGAACCCGTCGCGGATGTGTCTGATTCCGAACCGCTTTCGGACCCGCAGAGTTTGTATCAATTGGTTTCGATTCTCCAGGGTGCGGTTGAACGCGGCACGGGCCGCCAGGCGGCGGTTGCCGGACATACAATTGCGGGAAAAACCGGAACAACGAACGATGTAAAGGATGTTTGGTTCGTTGGATTTACAAAAAACCTTATTGCAGGTGTATATTTGGGTTATGATACGCCAAAACCACTTGGCAAAGGTGCGGGCAGTCATATGGCCGCACGGGCGTTTGCGGACTTTATGACCGTTGCGTTGGCGAACGAAAAGAACCAACCTTTTGCGGTGCCGGATGGATTAAACTTTGTGCGTGTGAACCGGGCAACCGGTATTTCCGCCGCCGAAGACCCGTCGGGGACCATTATTACCGAGGCATTTAAGCCCGGCCAAGGCCCGAACCCGGTAAAAGTGAACAACCCGGAACAATCTAATGCGGTTGTCGGTGGAATTTTCTAAACACCATAAAAGTTTTTCAAATTTTTAATACGCAATGCTAATTACAATTTAACCTTTATCAATTTTCCGCCGATGGCATAGGTTACCGGAACACCAGCACGACGGGCGCGTTCCTGGGCACGGTGTGCACCACGATTTGCGAGCCGCAACAATTTTGCTGATAATTCATAATTCTTTTTCTGCATTTATTTTTGCTTTTTCGTACAAAATATACGTTGTAAAAGATTTGGTTTCTGGGAAACAGTAATAATGTTTACATTAGACGGTGTGGCACCTGTAAAATAAGAATGACCACCATCATCATTCTCCACTGCAAAATCACAATAATCACCATGTGATTCACAATAGTCGCCCTCTGGTTCACCATTCGCGTTAATAAATTGATGCCACGCCTCGGAGTAATCTGTATATGCCTCATAATCTGTATGTTCGGTGTAATCCTGAAATCCTTTTTTGGGTTCCATCGCAGTTTTCTGAGCTATACGATTCACAATCGCTTGTTGTGCAAATGTTCGTTTTCTATTTTCTGTCATTTTGTATCCTTTCAATTATTTCTGATGATTCTTTATTAATTCAGCAATGTCAAGACGATATGCTTGCCCAGAATATATAAAATTCTGAAGCTGTTCTATCTGTTCGGAAACTGGCAGGGATTTATCGGTATGCGGAACTTGATAAACTTCCAAACCGTCCCGATTCAACGTATCAACAAGATCAAATTCTACAATATCACGCACCAAGACATCATGGTCAGACATATATTCATTCTTTGCGTCCAACACAAAATCATCGAAATCCACCATATATACATAAAATTTCGGTTTTATAACAGGGGCGACATCAGTGATATACAATTTATTATTATCCATGCAACTCCTGGCACCAAGAATTCGTGGGCGAATGCAATTTATAATTCCAAAATATTTAGCTTTGGCTATTGATGATGTTGCAAAACATGCGTGTACTTTCTCTGTTGAATATTTGTTATAGCTTGTATGGCATAACAACTTGTCGCCAATGTTCAATTTTCTATCGGACCCATGGTATAAGTATTTATGCATTGATGTGACCTTTTTTATGTTCACACCAATAAATAATACAAAAGAAGTATATTGTCAAGTATAAAAATGTAAATTTTCTAAAGAATTATCCGTTTACAGCAATAAAACACAAAAAAAAATCAAACCCGCCACACAGGCGCTAGATTCCAATTAGTCCTTAACAAATTTTTTTTGAAATAAAGTTTCACTATTCAAACTATTGTGATAAAATATAGGCATAAAAAGGAGAATTTTATGCTGACAGATTATTTGCTATCAAATGGATTTGGATTGTTCTTTGGCGGGTGGACGCAGTTTGGCGCGGCGTTTGGAACGGCGTTTATTATTATGATGCTGTTTGGGCGGCCGTTTATTCGCGCGATGCATGCGTGGCAAAAAAAGGGTCAACCCATTAGTGAAAATGTTCCGGAATCGCATCGGCAAAAGGCCGGCACGCCGACGATGGGCGGAATACTGATTATCATTGCGTCGCTGATTGGTGCGATTTTGTTTATGCCGGTGGACAGTGTAACAGGGTGGATTGCGTTGCTGTCTTTGGTGCTGTTTTCGATTATCGGGTTCGTTGATGATTACAAAAAGGTTACAAGCCAATCGAAAAAGGCGTCAAATGGCCTTTCGCCCGCACTGCGTTTGATTGTCGAAGGCGTGTGTGTTGTTGTGTTGGCGTATCTTATCAATTTGACGATGCCTTCATATATTCCGGACAATTCGTTGGCGTTGCCGTTTGGAATAATCTTTCCGCTTGGGATATTTTACTATGTGTTTGCGTATTTTGTTATCTGTGGCGGCGCGAACGCGACAAATATTACCGATGGGCTTGACGGAATGTTGGTGAAACTTTATATTCCGGTTTTGATTGTTTTGGTTGTCGCGCTTTACGGTGCGACGCGCATAGGGTTTATGGACACGGTTTTGTTTATGCCGGCGACAAGTGGTTTGTATCCCGTCCTTGGCGCGGTGTTTGGTGCGATCCTTGGATTTTTGTGGTTTAACGCAAAACCGGCGTCGATATTCATGGGCGATGTTGGGTCACTCGCACTTGGCGGATTTATGGGAACGGTCGCAATGTTGTTGAAATCCGAAGTCATTATGGGTATTGCGGCGATGATGATGGTTTTGATATTGCTTTCGTCTTTTGTTCAAACGATGTTTTTCAAAATCACGCGGCGCACAACCGGCACAGGTCGGCGGATTTTCTTGCGTGCACCACTGCACCATCATTTTGAAGAACTTGGATGGCCGGAAACAAAGATTGTGGACAGGTTTTTCGTAATCTCGGTTTTGTTTTCAGGCCTGGCATTGATGCTTTTGAAATTTGCATAAAGGAAACACACAGATGTTTAAGCGGACGGAAGAAAGCGGACTTACCAGTTGGTTTTTTGAAATCGACAGACGATTGCTTTACATGGTCTTGTTGTTGATGGTAATCGGGATGTTTTTTGCCGTTTCCGCCGGCAGCGTCGTTGCCGAACACCTTAGGCCAAAGCCGCAGCCATGGTATTACTTTTTACAAAAGGGTTTAAAGTTTTATGCACTTGGGCTTATAACTTTGTTTGTAACAAGTTTTTTGAATAAGAAAATTATATTAAAATTATCAGTTTTGGATATTATTGTTGGGTTCGTTTTGCTTGCGGTAACAATTGTTGCACCAAATACAATCAAAGGTTCCGCACGTTTTATTGAAATCGGGTCTTTTCATATTTTGCCGGCCGATATTATGAAGCCCGGATTTATTATACTTACCGCATGGTTTTTATCGGAAATGCATAAAAAGTTTGGCGAAAAACTTTTTGTCGCGCGCGACGCGTGGAAATTGCGCGCACCAAATTGGTGGATGTATATCGCACTGTTTGTTCCCGCGTTGATTGTGATTTTTACACACCCCGATGTCGGCAGTTCGCTTCTTTACCTTGGGGTATTGATTTGTATGCTGTTGATTGCCGGGCTTTCTTGGTGGGCATTTGGTGGTATGGTTGCCGCGGGCGGGGGCATTTTGACAATTGCATACTATACGATGGACCATGTGCATAATCGTATATCAACATTGCTTACGGGGACGGGTGATAAGTATCAGGTAACACAATCAGTGCAATCAATTCAACATGGCGGTTTCTTTGGCAGTGGCGATAATGCGTTTATCAAGGAAGGTTTGCCGGACGCGCATACTGACTTTATCTATGCCGCGATTGTCGAAGATTTGGGCGCAATAATGGCGGTTGTTATGCTGTGCTTGCTGGTGTATGTGTTAAAGTTATTGGTAACCGACGCGATTCATGCGCGTGATAGGTTTGTGTTCTATGCGGTTGGCGGAACGGCGGCGCTGTTTGGAATTCAGTGTTGTATAAACCTTGTATCGACACTTGGGCTGTTTGCGCCAAAGGGTATGACTTTGCCGTTTATATCATATGGCGGCAGTTCACTTGTCGGATTCTGTTTCCTGTTTGGTATGGTGTTGGCAATTGTTCGCGAAGATAAATGGCGCGGATAAAATTAGACAAAGGGGGTAACGATATGAAAATTTGGATTGCAACAGGTGGCACCGGCGGGCATGTTTTTCCGGCACTGGCGGTGGCGGATGAACTTTCGGCCCGCGGGCATAAAATAATAATTTCTTGTGATGGGCGCGTGCGCAAAATGGTTGCGGATGGCGCACCAAAGGGTTCAAAAAAAGTTCATATTTGGGCGGCGGGCGTTGGCGCAAAAAGTCGCGTGCATCAAATGTGGGCGCTGTTCAAGATTTGTGTTTCGGCGACGGCACTTGTTTTGCGTTTTATTTTCACACGGCCGGACCGCGTTGTTGCGTTCGGTGGATACGCATCTGTGCCGGCGGTTTTTGCGGCGCATATGTGGCATATTCCGACTTTCTTGCACGAACAAAATGGTGCAATCGGGCGCGCAAATCGTTTTACTATGCGTTGGGTTAAAACATTGATGACCAGTTTCCATGATGTTTCCGGAATTCCAAAGAACACCGATGCGCGCGTGGTTTATACGGGTCTGCCAGTGCGACACGAATTCATTGAAAATGCGGGTGCACCGTTACCGGCCAAGATGCACTTGCTTGTTACCGGCGGGTCATTGGGCGCGCAAATCTTGGACGATGTTGTGCCGCGCGCCGTTGTGGCAATGGGCAACAAGAAAATCTTTGTTACACATCAAACGCGTCCGGAAAATGTGGCGCGGTTGCAAAGGTTCTATGCCGACCATAAAATTCACGCAAATGTATTGTCGTTCATACGCGATATGGCGACCGCGATTGTCGATGCGGACCTTGTTATCGGGCGCAGCGGCGCAAGCACCGTTGTCGAACTTATGACCATTGGTCGGCCGGCGATATTGGTGCCACTTGCCATCAACCCGGACCAGGCGGCAAATGCAGCAAACTATGAAAAGTTGGGCGGCGGATTCGCAATTCCGCAAACCAAGTTCACCGAAAAGTGGCTTTCCGCGACACTTGGCGAATTGTTTGAAAATCCATCGCGTTTGGAAAAAATGGCAAAAAAATCACTTGTAAAAAACACCGCGGTCCAAACCATCGCAGATACGGTATGCAAGTAAAATTATTGCGAACAAAAATAGATTTTCGCCGGAATACCGCCGGTTTTTTATCTTGACCCGATTCGATGACTTTTGATATAATTTATGTGTCGGTGGGTATTCCATCGATGGGGTGTAACGACCCTTGGTAATGTTCGGTGTCCGTGGGGACATAAAACACCTCCAACCCTGTGCGGTTGGAGGGCGGTGAATATATCGAATAAGCCCACTATTTTCCGAACATTATAGTCGTTAACCTCCAACCACTTGAAGCGTATTCGGTGGTTTTTTGTTGATAAAAAAGAGGGAACAAAATGACAACACTTTTCAAATTATTCAATCGTCAAATGAATTCCCCTTTCCTGGGGAAAGGGGTCCGGCGGAACCGCCGGGGGGTATGGGGAAAACTACCCCGCGGCATGCTATGCCGCACCCCTTCTTGGAAAGAAGGGGAATTACAAACCGATACGCGGAGACCCAGCAACGGACACCAATCTTTTTGTCATGGTGGACCAGAATCGCCCACAAAATTTTTCAAATTTTGCGGGGCCAGACAAGAAGGGGAATTACAAACCGATACGCGGGGATTACGCAACGAACAACAATCTTTTTGTCATTGCGGCCCCCGAGCCGCAATAGGGTTCCGGACCAAGCCCGGAATGACAATAAAAACAACCCTATGGCGGACCAAGCCCGCCATGACAAAGGTACTTGTTCTTTTGTCGCTGATCATCACTATTCCGGCATTCGCAACCGACCCGGATCCCACTGCACAAAAAACCGTCGCAAGTAAGGCATATGTTGATACAAAACAAGATAAAATTCCGGCGGGAACGTACGGCGCAAACAACAGTGTCGTCACATACGATTCCACCACCGGTGACGTTCAAGAACGGTGGATACTTGATACTTATGGTGTAGTACCCGATTATTTTTTGGTCGAGGCTCTAAAAGAAAATCATCTATCATGGTTGCTTCCCTCTTTTCAAGACGAGGATGAGTTTGAAGAAATGACCCTAAGTGATATGGAAAACAGTATTGCCCCCGTAAAATATGTGGCTGCGGCTTTAAGTGGTAAACAGAACCTGCTTCCGGCTAAGAGTTCAGATGCTCACGCCCAAGCAATTACGCGAGGTATCATAGACGGCAGCGGCAACTCTCTGGCATATATTACCGCAGGTGGGTCGTTAGGTCTTACTACGACAGCTAATGCGCCGGCGGTCATTAATTATGTCAATGGGACCGTTGCAACAAGCGCGGATATGTCCACATTTACCAGCGGTACATTTGGTTCCGATAATGCCACCAATCAGGACTACATCAAAAACGCATTGGTATCATTGGAACTGTTAAAGGATGTGTATAGTGAATTAAATACGAAAATTACAAATAACGCACTGCCAACCGGGACAACGGGAACGGTTGTGACATACAATGGAACAAACGCAACCACCGGCGTCCAAGAATTCACCGAAACCGCCGTCTATGACCCAACGAATGCATATGATGCATCAACCGATGCGGGCAAACTTGCCACGATGGCGTCGGTAAAGTATGTATGCGCCGGATGGGACAGCGAAACCCACACCGATGAACATTGTTGGTTATGGACTTTGCCAAATTGATTGAGTTAAAAAACAAACCTATTGACTTTGAAATAGAAAAGGAATTATCATAAATCGCACAAGAAAAAAGGAGAAAAAATGAAAAAAATATTTATACTTGGGTTGTTTGTTGGAATCGCGGCTGTATCGGCGGCGAACGCAGAACTTGTTGAAAACGCCGTGGTTACAGAGGCCGAAACGACCGTGGTTGAACCTGTGAATGCTGTGGAACCTGTGGCCGCGCCGGTTGTGGAAGAACCGCAAATTGAAGAAGTTGTGGAAGACGATGTAGAGGTTGTCCCAGAAGATGAAGAACCGGAAATGCCTATCGAGGAATATCCGGTGCCAACCGAAATTATTCCGGACTAAAAAAAATATATAAATTTTACCCGCCGCGTGGCGGGTTTTTTCATTTACAAAAATTCGTAAATATGTTATAATGATGGGTGATAATAGTATAGTCCGCGTTGGATTATGCGGTGAAAAGGTTGGAATTTCGGGGAAATCTGGGATAGTTAGGAGAGCATTTATGAAAAACAATTCTTTGAAAAATTTCTGTAAAAATGCGTTAGGAACTGTTTTTTTGTTGGTGGGCGCGTTTTTGGTTTGTTCAACATTTTTATCTATGCGTGTTGTTTTCGCCGACCCGATTGGGCCCATATTCGAAAACACTCAGGTTGAGGCGGATGGCTTGACATTGTCCCGAACCAGTCCGCGTAATGACGCAAATCGCAATGTTCGTGCGACAGCGGCGCGTCCAACGACTGGTGCGGCGGCAACAACCGCAACAACCGCGACACGCAGTGTAGTTCAACGTCCAACAACCGATACTGCACGCAGTACGACCGAACGCGGGGTTATCACACGTCAATTGGCGCGACGTTCTTCACGCGGGGTCAAAGCGCGCAATGTTAAACCGCGCACCGTGACAACAACCAGCACAGTTGCGAACGGTGCAAATAGTGCACGCGTTTCTTTGCAGGGTGACGCGATGCGTGGAACAAAAACCATAACGAACGGAACATATTACACATATCTGAACAGCAAACTTTATACCGGCAGTTATTCTAACATTATTGATTCTTCGACGGGACTTATTTCGGCGGATGCGTATAGCAACTGTTTGGAATCTTACTATACCTGTATGGACGAAATCTGTACCGCACGTAACGAAGCGCAACGCCGCTGTGCTTGTGCGGGTCGTGTAAAGGCATTTGCCGAGGCCGAAGATGCACTTAATTCCGCGAACGAAGAATTGATTAAAATTTCCGGTCAATTGGCATTGTTGATTGCAAACAAAGGCAAGGAAGTTAGCGCGGCATTCGAACTGACCGACGCAGAACGGGTTATGAACTGTGTTTCTTGGAGAGAGGCAAGTCATAATGGAACCAGTCAAACCGATTTTGGTGATTGGTGCGCCGAACATGGGCTTTATACAGCTGGGTCTTGTTCTTATTCTGTGGCACCGTCGTATTGCATAAACGAAAGTGTTTATGGGTTTAATGTCAATAACCTTGATGGCGCGGGGTCCGATATATTGGCGTCACTTGCATCATGGGCAGACCAAGTGAAAGACAATACTAATACTATTTTGGCGAATAATGATGGTATTTTGGGTGATACGATTACCACTATGAACGGTTTGTTAAACGGAATTTATGGTTCCGCGTCTTCAATCGTCGAAGGTGAGGTAACTGACACATTGGCGGAAACATGGGGTTATGATTTGTTCCGCTATGCACATAACAATGTTTGCGCACGCGTATTGGATTCTTGCTTTAACGGGATATACGAGGGCTGCGGTACCCCGCCGTCGGGTGGTCGTTGTGCGAACGGTGCAACATCATCGTGTCCATTTAATTACAACAGCAAGGTTACAATTACATCATCGGGCGATGTAAAGTTGAACGAACGCAGCAATATCGGAACAAATTCGACCGCGGCTTGCTTTGGTTACAGTTCTTCGAACGACCCGTATGAAAACCTGCGCGGTCCGGTTGCGGATGCGCGTCGCAGTGTGATGCAGAAATACTTGTTGGACGCGAACGCGGACTGTGATTTGTATGGCGAACAGTTAAAGACAACCGCGCAAAAAATCACATATCAAAAGGTTGCCGCACAACAGGCATTACAACAAAAGCGTTTGGAATTCTATAACGAAGAACGCGACCAAGTTTTGGCCGATGCAACCGCCGCAGGCACGAATTTTGATGAATGCATAAGTGAACTTTGGGATTGCTATGAAACCCAGGCGCAATCAAACGAAAATTGGCCAAAGGCGCGTATCAAAACATACTGTGCGCAAATTGCCAATGTTCCGCATTGCTATCAAGATATGATTTGCAATCCGTCATACGCGCAATTCCGCGCAATTATCGACAAAGCAGACAGCACCAGTTGCACTTGGAACGCCAGCGATTATACCAAGAACACTTGCCGCAATGTCGTAACATTGAACGAAATATTGAATCAGGCATCTACGACCGCAAACAACCCACCAATGCCAACAGGAACCGGCAATTCTGCGGAATTCCGCGAACAATGCTTACGCGATGCTTTGGGTTGTGGCGCCGGACATGACAGTCAGGAATGTATCCGCGATTGGGACCCGTCATGGGATAGAAGTGGCGATTAATGGTTTAGGGTATTATTTTCAAAAACGGCGCGAATGCGCCGTTTTTACTAACCACTAACACTTGCACTAACCACTTTTGCATAAAAATTTCTACAAAATGCTTGACTTTTGGTATAAAAGGCATATCATTTGCATAAACTTTTGAACAAAAGTTAAAATAAAAGGAAAAAATATGAGTGACTTTGCAATCTTTCAAACCGGCGGAAAGCAATATCGCGTAAAGGTCGGTGATGTTATCAAGGTTGAAAAATTGGACGCGACCGGCGATGTTACTTTTGACCACGTTTTGATGTTGGGCGACAAAGTTGGAACCCCAACCATCGATGGCGCAAAAGTGGTGGCAACCGTCGTTGAACAAAAACGCGACACAAAGGTTTTGGTGTTCAAGAAAAAACGTCGTCAAAACTATCGTCGCACACGCGGTCATCGCCAGTTTATAACCGTGTTGAAAATCAAAGAAATCAAGGGCTAAAATTAAAGGAGTTTAATTATGGCACATAAGAAAGGCGTCGGGAGCAGTCAAAACGGACGCGATTCAGCGGGACAGAGATTAGGTATCAAAAAATCCGGTGGCGCGCATGTGATTCCGGGCAATATCATTATTCGCCAACGCGGAACCGCCGTTCATCCGGGTGAAAATGTCGGCATGGGCAAAGACCACACTATTTTTGCCAAGGTTCCTGGCAAGGTTTCGTTCAAACGTGGATTCCGTGACCGCAAAACTGTTTCGGTTATCCCCGACGAAAGCGCAGAATAAAAAAGACCGCCGTTTGGCGGTCTTTTTTTAGTGTTAGTGTTAGTGTTAGTGTAAGTGGCTAGTGGTTAGTAAATCACACCCCGCCCGTCACCGCAAGCGGTGCCGCGGCACCCCTCTCTAGAGGGGAACTTCGCATTCTAGAATAATCGCGTAATTACGAACTGATTCCAGAATCTACTAACCACTAACCACTTACACTAACACTCCCCCCCACTTTTTACCTTTTTTCCCACCATTTTTTGTGATATAATTGTTGGTAAGTATGAGGGGTTTTACACTTGGATTTTTAATTGCGCTGTATGCGCCGACCACGGTTTGCGTGGCGGCGGTGCCTTCGCGTATTATTCCGGGCACAAACACGACCATGGGCGGCGAAACCGAAACGATTGCCACGGATGGTAATGCAACCGCTTCGCCACGCGCCACGCGTGCAACAACCAGCAACGAAACCACTGACCGAACCGCAATCACGCGCAGTATTGTTCGCACCATACCGACCGATACGACCAAGACACCTGAGGCCACTACGCGTTCGGCGGGTCGCGCCGTTTCACTGACCCGGTCCCAGGCAACGCAAGATTCCACACGCAGCAAATTAGAATCCGCCGTTCGCAATGTCGGCCGGTCCCAGCGCACCGATGCCGCAAGCATAAATGCAAATCCGGCGGTGCGTCGCATGGGCGTGACTTTGCGTCCGTCCACCGCAGAGGTTGGTGGCCGCGCGATATTGGAATCCGGCGCACAGACCGGTTCGAACATATCGTCGGAAATAAGCAACCTTGGGTCACGCGTCGCGACAATTCGTCAAACGCGTACCGAAGAAAAGTTAGACCCTGCGTCCATCGCAGAGGCCAAAGAACAATTGGAACAAAAAGCGGCACTCAACAAATCTTGCCAAGACCAATACAATGACTGTATGGACCAGTTCTGTTCGGTGATTGACGCAAACCAGAAACGTTGTTCTTGTTCGGCGAATTTGTCGAAATATGTCGCGGTCGAAGAAGCCGTCAAAGAGGCAAACACGAAGTTAAACGAAATTGCGCAAAATATACGCTATGTCGGGTTGTCCGCCGATGAAATTACCGCGATTATGTCCGCGACCGAGGCCGAAGAAGCCATGACCGATGTCACCGATACGACCGAAAATCGCATGCTGTTGTCGAAAATCGAACAGATGATAAAGGACCCGAAAACAACATCGACTTCTTCGTATGCGGTTGATTCATATGGGCTTTTGGATATAGATTTAGATTTTTCTTCGGAAGATTTATCGGACTTGTTCAGTTTGGATTTTATATCCGGTTCGAATAACAGTTTTTCAAACCTGCGTGGGTCGGAACTTTACAAGGCCGCAAAAAGACGCTGTGAAACGGTTATCAAACAATGCAAAGATGTTGGCGCAACAAGTGAACAAATTACCGGCAACTATGATTTGGCGATTGATAAAGATTGCATTGCGTATGAACAGGGTTTAACCAAAATGAACGAAACATTGGTGTCCAATGTGCGCAGTGCGACGCGTATGCTGCAAAAGGCGCGACTTGCCGTGTTACAAAATCAAAACACATATGACGCGATTGGATGCATAAGCGCACTTGAAACCTGTATGAAGGACGATATGGTGTGCGGCGAAAGTTATACAAAATGCCTTGACCCAACCAAGAAATATATCGACGAAAACGGCAATGTTGTTTTGGGTCAAAACATAAATTATATTCAAAAGTTTATGGCGGAATACAGCAATGCGGCAATAGACAGCAGCGAACTAAACACCGCATACGGCACAACAATAAGTGAAGAACGGTGCGATATAAGACCCGCAAACGATGGCCGCTGTATCGTAAAATATCTGTTAAGCAAAATCGGAACACAGCAAGATGCGACCGCCGAAGGCCTGTGCCGGCCGGTTTTGGACAAATGTCGCGCATACACATATGATGACAATGGGAAATATATAAAGTTTAACGATATTGTTGTGAACTATATACAGCGCGCGATGGTCAATATCAAGGCCGCACAACACCAAATCGTTGCGGACTATGCGTCAACATGTTTGAACGATATTGCGACATGTTATAATAACCAGGTTTCACAAATCAATTCTTGGTCGGCAACCGCGGCGGCGTCCAGTGTGTATAACATTATGCGCGGCGCATGTCGCAATGTCGCACTAACCTGTGGCTATGCGGTGTTTTCGGCGGATACAACCGATTCCGGTTGTTCTGATGATAATACATGTATCGAAAATATTTCAGAAATATTCTATCAATCGTTGCTGTGCCCGGATAATTCGACTTATGATTCTAGTGGTAATAACACCATTTCGGCAAATAATGAAGATGGCGGTTGGGTAAATAAAAAATGTCGTTGTTTGGATGGTTTTGTTACATTTAATGGTTCATGTTTGCCAGCATGTGATAATGGCGGATTGTACACATCGTCGGGTGTGTGTTCCGAAGGTGTCGATTGCACAACAATCCAGTTCGCCCATTCTGCAATAGGTTCAGATGCAAATGATTCACTGTTCTGGGGTGGGCGGTGTGCGTGTGCAACCGGCAAGTATTTTTATAAAAACAAATGTCGTTCGTGTCCACAACATTCCGAATATGATGAAACTGGGCAAGGTGATTTGTTTCACGGGCAATGCAAATGCTACAGCGGTTTTAATGCTAACGCAAGTGGGTTATGCTGTGAAAACAACCTTTGGCAATGTCAGGTTATTGGTGACCAAGTAATCGCAGTAGAACAAACAACAAACCTCACTAATTAACTAAAAACCCGCGCCGGATGACGCGGGTTTACTTTTCACTGTCCACTTACACTTGTGTACCCATCGTGGCACGCCAAATGTGGTCGCAGTAATTATTTATTCGGGTCAAACATCATATATCCCGCATCGGTATAGGTTGCGGGTTTTATTTTACCGATTTGCACCCAATATCGAATTGTCGATACCGGAACACCCCTGATTTTCGCATATTTTGATATTGTGACCAATTCGTCCATATCCGCATGAGCTGTATCAAGCATATTTATTGCGGTTTTCAACGACCGGTTTAATGCGGACAACATAAAATTATTATATGTTTCGTCATTTCCCGTGGTTTGATATTTTTCCAATGCATCAAGGTATCGTTTACGGTCAATCTTGCGAATAATTGTCGGCGTAAATCCAGATTGCATTAGTATTAGGTTCATTAATAATCTCGCAGTGCGACCATTACCGTCTTTGAATGGGTGAATTGTCACCAAACGGTAATGCGCCTGTATCGCCATGTGAACAACATCTTCATCCGTGGTCATCAGCCATTGGTTAAATTGCTCCATAAGGTCAGGAACCTTTAACGGGTTAGGCAATACCGTTCGCGAACCGGAAATTCGCACAGGCACAGTCCTGTAATATCCCGCATTGGCGTCATCGATGCCAGACAAGATAATTTTATGAATTTGCAAAATATCTTTGACATCTATGCGATGTTTTTTTTTCGCCAAATCCACAACCAGTTCAAACGCCCGCGCATGATTTATTGCTTCGACATAATGCGAAATCGGTTTTGAACCACCAGTTATGTTTTCTTCGATGGCCATGGTGGTTTCGCGCCGGGTCAATGTATTACCTTCAATAGCGTTTGATGTGTATGCCAGTTCTGTTTTTAACCAGTTATACAAAACGTCACGATTATCTTTGTTTTTTAACAGTTTGGATAAAGTCGCTTTGTTCTTTAGAATATCGTCCAAAAAATTTGTCATTGTCGACCTCTTACTTTATAGTTTGTGTGTTTTACAACTATAAAGTACAAAGTACAAAAAGTCAAGTTAAACCCGCGCCGGATGACGCGGGTTTGTTACACTTACCACTTCCACTAACACTTTATGCTATTTCCATGGGAATTTGACCGCCGCTTGGGCCGCAGCGAGGCGTGCAATCGGCACGCGGAACGGACTGCACGAAACAGAATTGAATCCGCATTTATGGAAGAATTCAATTGATTCTGGATCACCACCATGTTCGCCGCATACGCCAAGGTGAATTTTGTCGCCCTTGGTCGCGCGCGCCTTTTGCACCGCATCTTTTATCAGAAGTCCAACGCCCAATTGGTCAACCGATGCAAATGGGTCGGCAACATAGATTCCGCGCGCACGATATTCGTCCAAAATTTTACCGGTATCATCACGTGACATACCCAATGTTGTTTGCGTTAAATCGTTTGTTCCAAATTCAAAGAATTCGCAACTTTCCGCAATTTCGTTCGCCAATACCGCCGCACGCGGCAATTCAATCATTGAACCAACCGTATATTCGATTGTTTCACCGGTTTCCGCGAAGAGTGATTTTGCCGTCGCATCAATTACAGATTTGACGATATCGACTTCTTTCTTTGACCCGACAAGTGGCACTTCGATTTCCGGATGCACCGAAACACCGGATTTTTTGCATTCCAACGCCGCCGACAATATTGCGCGCGTTTGCATTTCGCAAATTTCCGGATATGTGATGGCCAAACGGCAACCACGATGACCCAACATTGGGTTTTGTTCGTGTAACGCGTCCGCGCGCGCCCGGACAAATTCCACCGGTTTACCGATATGTGCCGCAAGTTCGGCGATATCCGCATCGGTATGTGGCAAGAATTCGTGTAATGGCGGGTCAATCAAACGAATAGTGACCGGCAGACCGTCCATAATCTTGAACAATTCGATAAAGTCGGCCTTTTGATACGGCAACAGTTTTGCAAGTGCCGCACGACGGCCATCTTCGTCTTCGGCCAAAATCATTTCGCGCATGTCTTGGATACGCGCCGGGTCAAAGAACATATGTTCCGTCCGCGCAAGTCCGATACCTTCGGCCCCAAAATCGCGCGCCTGTTTTGCGTCCTTGGGCGTTTCGGCGTTTGCCTTGACCGTAAGCGATTTAATTTCATCAACCCACTGCATAAGTGTTCCGAAATTGCCCGTCAATTCCACAGACACCGTTGGAACCGCACCTTCGATAATTTGCCCCTTGGCACCATCGATGGAAACCCAATCGCCTTCGTGGATAACCGCGCCCGATGTCGTTTTCATCGTTTTTGTTTCATAATCGATTTTGATATCCGGCGACCCCGAAACACATGGCGTTCCCATACCGCGCGCAACCACCGCCGCGTGCGATGTCATACCACCGCGTGCGGTAATCACACCTTGGGCCGCGTTCATTCCCGCGATATCTTCGGGTGATGTTTCAACACGAATAAGCATTACTTTCTTGCCCGCGGACGCCCATTTTTCGGCATCTTCGGCATTGAACACCGCCATACCCACCGCGGCGCCCGGCGACGCCGGAAGTCCCGTTGCAATAACCTTCTTTTCCGCCTTGGGGTCCAACATCGGGTGCAGCAAATGATTCAATTGGTCCGCACCAACACGCAAAATCGCCTCTTCCTTGGTCAGCAATCCTTCGTTCACCATTTCAACCGCCATACGAACCGCCGCCGCCGCAGTACGTTTACCATTACGGCACTGTAACATCCAAAGTTTTCCGTGTTCGATGGTAAATTCCATATCTTGCATATCTTTGTAATGCTTTTCCAATTTTTCACGCACATCGCAAAGTTCACGATAAACATTTGGCATCGCTTCTTCAAGTGATACCCGACCGGAATCGTCCTTGCTCATTGGTTGCGGGGTACGAATACCGGCGACAACATCTTCACCTTGGGCATTGATAAGGTATTCACCATAGTATTTATTTTCACCGGTTGCGGGGTCACGGCTGAAACACACGCCGGTCGCACTGTCATCGCCGGAATTTCCGAACACCATTGCCTGAACATTTACCGCGGTGCCCCAATCGCCCGGAATATTATTCAATTTGCGGTATGTGATGGCCTTTTTGCTCATCCACGAACCAAACACTGCGCCGATACCCAATTTCAATTGTTCCCACGGGTCTTGGGGAAATACTTTACCGATTTTGACACCGATTTCTTTGAATTGTTCAACCAATTGCTTCAAATCGTCGGCGGTAAGTTCTGTATCAACCTTGTAGCCCTTTTCTTCCTTCATGCGTTCCAAAGTATGTTCGAACAAATCAATATCCGCACCAAGCACGACATCACTAAACATCATAATAAAGCGGCGATAAGAATCGTACGCGAATCTTTCATTTCCAGAAATTTTGGCCAACGCCCGGACCGTTTCATCGTTCAAACCCAAATTCAAAACCGTATCCATCATACCCGGCATAGAAACGCGCGCGCCTGAACGCACAGACACCAAAAGTGGGTTTTCCATATCCGCAAACTTTTTGCCCATAATATTTTCAATATGTGCGATGCCGGCGCGAACTTGGTCCATCAAATCAGACGGATATGTTTGGTTGTTTTCATAGTAATATGTACAAACCTCGGTCGTGACGGTAAAGCCCGCCGGAACCGGTAACCCAACCAAATTCATTTCCGCCAAATTTGCGCCCTTGCCGCCAAGCAAATTACGCATGTCGGCGCGACCTTCGGCATGACCATTGCCAAATGTGTAAACCCATTTATTACTCATGGTGTCTCCTTTTTATTGTTGTTATTTTCGCGCGAATATTTTTCACAAAAAATTTCATGATTGCAACGAAAAAGATTTTGTGATTGCATTTTTTTGTGGTATAATTGTTACGTAACAAAACAACAACAAACAAGAAATCTGTGTTCAATATGTCCGGCTTTTCAATGGGTTGAATTTGTCGGATGTGTCAGAGCAGATTTTTTTATATTCATCGCTCATTTTGTGCTTTACAAAAATTCGTAAAATTGGTATCATCATTTACAAGGTTGGGTTTTAGAAAGGCGGGAATTATGCGTTATTTTTATAGAAATTGCGTTTTTTCTCTGGCGGCAATGCTTGTCGCGGCACCGTTTGTTGTATCTGCGAACGAAAATTTCCCAACATCAGAATATGTTGTAAAAAGGTATCAGGCCGAAAATGGGGACAACCATGCAAACGAAGTTATGCAGATAAATTCGAACGGTTATGTGGAACGCAGGGCGCCCGTCGCGACGATTAATACAGCGGTATCGACTGATGATAACAATTTGACTACCAAGGGCGCGGTTGTTGATTACGCCGAAGATAAAGATAATAAATTGGACGGTGACACCGGTAATACAATTGCGGATAATTCGAACGATACTACGAAATATACTTCAGCCGCCGCGGTAACGCAGTATGCAATACAAAAACCTGCGTCGGCCGCCGAAGGTCAGGTATTAACATATGGTACCGGGGCGAATGCAAATAGTCGTCCAACGGCACAGTATATCAAGATTCCAATGGCAAACGGTGATCCAACCGCCAATGGAACAACGGTAAGTAATACCGCGTCGATTTGGTTGCAGTAAAAAATCGGCATGACGCCGAATTTTTTTATAACTTTTCCCAATAACAGACAATCTGTGCATTTTCGAGGGTTTCCGCCGTCCTTATGCGATGTTGTGTGGTAAGACCATCTATTTTTACATCGATATAAACTTCCGGTGTTGTGGGGCTTATTTCGTGTTTATAGTTCAATTCTATGCCGCGTAATTTATGTGTGTTGCGATATTCATACCCAACACTTTCCGTCGCCCACACCGCATAAACCGCGTTATTTATATGCTGATTTTCATCGATATCATCGAAACGACATTTCAAGACATGCGTCTTGGTTGCTTCGAAATCCGGGAAACGTTCGAATTTTCGGTCGTATGCGCGAATAACATCGTCCGGCCATTCGCGTTTCAGCCATTCGTCCAAACGCAGCGGACGGCGACGTTCCAAATCTATTAAAATCCATTGCGACGTTGCACGCACGCGCAGTTTTCCACTTTCGTCGCGAATTTCAAAATCACGTGTCGCACGCAGGTTATCTTGGACCGCTGGCCATGATGAATAGGTCAATATTTCCCCGTTCCGTGGCATATCGACAATATCAACAAGGTAATGCGTGACAACCCACGCAATATTGTTTTCGTGAATAAAGGTCCGCCCGCACCCAAGCATTTCCGCATGCGTGTCGCCCATACCCTGAAGCTCATTCATCAAAATTCCGGGGCGCATATTGCCATAGCGGTCACATTGATACGCCAACAATTCGCGTGTTTTTATAAGTTTTGCATCGGACATTTTATTTTGCCCCCGCATCCGCCACAACAAAGTCAACCGCATCGCCCGCAACAATATTATTAGCGCGCGCACCGGACTTTATGAGCCCATACAACGCTACCGGCACATTTTGTGGCACCGTTAGTGTTTCAAGTTTCGCACCGTTTCCAATCTTGCGTTCCGTACGCAGGCCACGAACGGCCTTTATCGTATTGATTGCATATTGCATATCGGAAACGTCCGTATCATATTCCGAATGCACACGCGGATATTCGGTCAAATGAAGCGTTTTGCCACCTTCGTACGGCATATATATCTTTTGCCATAATTCTTCGGTCAGGAACGGAATAAACGGCGCATACATGCCGATTATCGCGCGCAACACCGTCCACAATGTCCACTGTGCCGACGCAACCGATTCCGCGCCATATTTTTCCGGCGACCAAAAACGGTCCTTGATAAATTCGACATATTGGTCGCAGAACACATCATAGAAAAATGTATCGATTGCACTGCGCGCATTGAAACTGTCGTATTTATCAAGGTTACGACGAACATCCGCAACGGTTTTATTCAATTCAGACAAAATCCAACGGTCTTCGATTGGACGCGAATCCACAGACGGCGCGCTTCCCGTTGGTTCAAAACTTTCCAGATTCCCAAGAACAAATTTCGCAACATTCCAAAGTTTGGTAAGTAACTTTGAACCGCGTTTAACCTCTTCATCACTATACCGAATATCGGTTCCAATCGGTGCAGTCGACACGAAATAGCGCAATGCGTCCGCGCCGAATTTTTCAACGGTATCCAATGGGTCAACACCGTTGCCCTTGGTTTTTGACATTTTTTGCCCCTTCGCATCACGCACCAAGCCATGGAAATTCAGCGTTTTAATTGGAATATCACCCATAACATAAATTCCCATCATCATCATACGCGCAACCCAAAAGAATATGATGTCCGCCGCAGTATAAAGCAAATCTGTTGGATAATAGCGTTTTAATTCGGGTGTATCGTCCGGCCACCCAAGCGTTGAAAACGGCCACAGGCCCGACGAAAACCACGTATCAAGCACATCTGGGTCGCGTGTAAGTGTTTTACCGCCCGATTGCTTTATCGCGTCTTCTTCGGTTTCGGCGACATAGACATTGCCATCCGCGTCATACCATGCCGGGATATGATGTCCCCACCAAAGTTGCCGTGAAATTGTCCATGGACGAATATTTTTCATCCAAGACATAAACAAATTGTACCTGTGTTCCGGCAAAAATTGAACCCGCCCCGATTCCACCGCCGCAATAACGGGTGCCGCCAATTTTTCGGCATCAACAAACCATTGCGTGGTCAGCATTGGTTCAACCGGCACGCCGCCGCGTTGCGAATACGGTGTTGGAATAATTTTATCTTCGATTTTTGTAATTAAACCCGCGGATTCCAAATCTTCGATAACCGCCTTGCGCGCCGCATAGCGGTCCATACCACGATATTTTTCAGGCACCGGGTCGGCACTTATCAACTTTGCGTCGGGTGTCAATATGCAAACCGGTGTCAGGTTATGACGAACACCAACTTCCCAGTCATCAAAGTCGTGCGCTGGCGTAATTTTCACCGCACCCGTTCCCTTTTCCGGGTCCGCGTGAACATCGGCGACAATCGGAATTTCAATATTGGTAAGTGGTATAATAGCCCGCTTTCCGATTAAATGTTTTAACTTTTCATTTTCGGGGTGAATCGCAATCGCCTGGTCCCCGAACAAAGTTTCCGGTCGCGTTGTTGCGATTTCGATAAAGCCACCGTCCGCAAGTGGATAATTAAAGTAATAAAACTTGCCATGTTCTTCGCGGGTTTCAACCTCCAAATCCGAAACCGAAGTTTGCTGACGCGGGCACCAATTCACAAGACGCTTTTCACGATATATCAAACCTTCGCGATACATTTTCACAAACAGACCCGTTACCGCGCGCGACAGCCCATTATCCATTGTGAATCTTTCGCGTTTCCAAACCGGCGTCACACCCAAAACATGCAATTGATTTAGTATTTGGCCGCCTTTTTCTTCCTTCCATTTCCATGCGTAATCTAACTTTTCCTGTAAAGATAACGCATGCGGATTTATGCCGCGCTTTGATAAATCGCGTTCGACCAAAAGTTGTGTTGCAATAGACGCGTGGTCCGTTCCCGGTTGCCACAACACATCAAACCCGCACATACGTTTATAACGACAAATAATATCCGTCATAACATTGTCCAGCGCGTGCCCCATATGCAGATTTCCGGTTACATTTGGTGGTGGCATCATAACGCAAAATGGTGTTTGTTTCGAATTTACATCGTTATCCCAGAAATTATTTTCATCCCAAAACCGCTGAATACGCGTTTCGATATCGCGCGTTGCTATGTTTTTACCCAAATCTATTTTCATATCTTTACCCTTGGTTATTTTTATGGAATTCTATCAAATAGAAAATGAATTTCAAGCATCTAAATCATTCCGCACGCACAACGCGACAAAATACCACGCCATAGATTTCCGCCGCCCCCGCACGACGCAAAACCCGCGACAGTTCGTTAAATGTTGCACCCGATGTCATAACATCATCGACCAGTAAAATCTTTTTCCCACGCACCGCTGTGCTATTTGTAACACTGAACACGCCGCGAATATGTGCCGCCCTTTGCGCGTGCGTTTTGTGCCCCATATTCGGACGATATTTGCGGCGAACACTGTCAAAGTCAATCGGGGCGCCATATGCCCGCGCGATTTCGCGTGCAAGTAATGTCGCCTGGTTATAACCGCGTTGAAACAGACGCCGATTTGCAAGTGGTACGGGCATAACCAAATCCGGTTTAATATCAACATCACGCATTGCCCATATCATTGCATGCGACATAAATCGCGCGAACTTTATGCGGCCGCCATGCTTGAACGGTAACATCACCGAACGCGACATATCGTCATAGACACACGCCGCACGAACAAATTCCAGTTCATTTTTACCCGCCGCGCACACCGGACACAGTGATTTTTTGTTTGATTCATAATCATCGGGAAACGGGTAACCACAGCACGCACAATGGGGTCCATCAATCCAATCAAAGTATCCAAAGCAATCGTCGCATAATTCGCCATGCGTTTTCACGCGCGCGGAACATATCGGACACGATGGCGGGAATAAAAAATCAACTATGGAATTAAAACACCTATGAACCCAGGACACCACAAATTACCAACTTAAACTTTTATACTTTTTCGTGCCACTATCGCGACCGTATTTATTGCGCGCTTGCTTGGTCAGTGTTTCATATTGTTCGTTTGAAATCACGCGCAAGACGAAACCTTCCTCGTCGCGTTGCGATAAAATCGGAACGATACGATTTTCCGAAACACCGGTGTCACGCAAAACCTGTTCAACAATCGCAAGACGCCGCGCGGCAAGTTTACGCGAATCGGTTGTTTCGGTTGCAACCTCTGGGATGGCGATTTGAATTGCGCGCTTTGGGTTGCTGACCACTATGCCGGCATATTCCGACAGCAAATTATAGTTTTCGCGCGACAGTGCCGAATCAGTATCACGGAATTTTATTTTGATTTCGAGTGGCCGAATTCTTTCGACATCTTCGGACAAATCACGCGCAGATGTGAAACCTTCGATAGAAGTATCAATATCACTTACAGCATCGAATCTATCGTCAACCGGGTATGTCGAAAGATGTTTGTTTTCCGACAAAAATGTTTTTCTAAACGCGCGGCGCAATTCAGACGGCGTCATATTTTTCATATCGTTGCGCACTTCCTTGATTTTCGCAGAAGTATTTTTGCGTGTGGCGCGTACAATAACATCTTCGCCCGATTCGTCACGCGGCACCACAAGACGCGAAAGTTTTACCCCGTCATCCAGATTTTCCAAATTATTTGCAATCGTGCGTGTCGGCACCTTTTCCGCAACCGTCGCAATTTCACGTGTTGGGTTTATCGCGATTGGCGCGGTTGATGTTATTTCCGTTTCCACACTTGGTAAATTCGCCTGCGGCCGCGCAACAACAGATTCTTCGGCACGGCGCTGCATATCAATCAACCGCGCAAGTTGCGAATCAAGCGCCGATGTCCGCGCGGACAATTCCGCAATTTCACTGTTGCGGTCATCATTACGCGCAAAATTCGAAACGGGGCCCAGGTCTTCTTCGGGTAAAATATCATTTGATGTCAGGACCGAAAATTCATCCGCATGCGGCATACGCAGTGGCGTATCAACACGCGCCCATAAATCAGAACTTGGGCGATTCGGAACCAAATAATCAGAAATCGCCGCGGCCCGCGCATCCACACCGTTTGCGACAACTGGCGTATTTCCACCACGCGCAACAACTCGCTTTTTATCCGTTACCGGATGCACAGAATCCGCAACACGCGCCGCGACAACAGATACCGGGCGTCCGCCCTGTGTTTTTGATGATGTGGTTGATGTTAAACCGTATTGCTCACGCGCGGATACAGTCCCCGCCGACACATTAACCGCCGGCAAACGCGCACCCGCAAACGCCGGAAAAACCAACAAAAATCCCAACCCAGAAACCGTTATGTATTTCATGTTCCTTTCCTTCCTTGTTTCATCATAGAACAAATCGCAAATTCGGCGCAAGTGTTTTTTGAAATTAGTGAAAAGTGTTGGTGACTAGTGTTAGTCGTTAGTAATTTTATTAAAAGATTATCGTCCGGTGTTTTGAACATCTGCAATTGGGACACCCGCATTTATCGCCGCAAGGCGCGCCTTCTTTGCCGCACACCGCCCAAGTTCCAAAAGATGTTCCGACAAAATTTTCCCGCGATTTTCAATAAATTCCCTATATCGTGGATTGTTTATAACATTTATTTTATCGCCAATACCCTGAACAATAAGTTCATATTTATCGTTACTGTTATCATAAATTTTCCATTCATCAGAATTCTTGCATACGGAATCGACATTTGATAAACTGCGATAATAACGACGACGAATTACATCTTCGGGAACATCGTGTCCGCCAAGCGCAAAACGTTGTTTCACGCGCGCGACATTTTGTTCCACACTTGCAAGGACAACGTAAACAAAAATAATTTTGTATCCGATTTCGCGCGCTTGCTTTATATAATTATTATTGCCTGAAAGTGTCGTTTCATAAATAAAAGAGTCATGCGTCGAAAAAAGATGTTTCATTCTTTGCAAGACCATGCGACCGGCCTTTTTAGCATCAACATTATTTTCACGTTGAATATCATCAGGGTTAAGAAATTCTATATCCGGATTTTCTGCAACAATTTCCCGCGCAAGCGTGGTTTTTCCCGACCCATTGGCCCCCGCAATAAGATAAAGAACTTTGCTGTTGTAAATTTGCATAATATTAAAACCCGCCACTATCATAACATTACTTTTTTAATTTGCAAGTGGACACAAAAAAGAAAAAGCCGCATTTTGCGACTTTTTCCTTTTGGTTTATATTCTTAACGGCAACCGCCACAATATTCATCACGCGTCGGATGTGGAACACAATCAACAAGTGGAATATTGCTGTAATCCACTGCCGGTGCCGCATATACGGGTGCATAAACCGGCGCGGGTTGCGCAACTGTAACTGGTTCAACACGAACGGATTCACAGTTGACTTCGGTGATAACCGCACGATGTTCGCGCGCCGCGCGTTCCAATGTTGCACGCATCGCCGCCGGGTCACAATTATTTGTGCGTGTCCGATAATAATCCGCCATCGCCGGAACGGTTGCCATCGCAATCAAAGCAAAAACTAATTTTTTCATTTTTATTCCTTTTGGTTTTCTTTTACAGCGGTAATATAGCACAAAAACATCTGTTGTCAAGCCAAAATCGAGCCACGCAAAATTTGAAAAATCTTGTGGGTGATAACCGGCGGGGGGGGAGTTTAATTACCTTTTTCGCGATTGCGCCACGCACTAAATTTATTGGTGCAATCTTTAATACTATCCGTAATTTGTTGCTTTCTTTCTTCATATCCCGAATAGTCCGGGTATTCTTGTTGAAGTTTTTCTTTAACTTTTTCTTCAACGGTGTCTTGATAGTTCCAAGTTATTGTCGCATACATGACAACACACGCAATGAACACAGCCAGCCCATCAAAAAATAACACATATGGTTTAGCATTATTCCATTTTTTCTTGGTACTGCGCTCAACGAATCTATAACTCACACAGGCCTTGAATAATTCATCAAGCGGGCCATACAAACTCTTGGTTAAACCTGTGACCAAACGACCGTTTATTGTGTACCAACCAAATTCATTGTACCAATCTATATTAATTTCGTCGCCAATCCGAACATTATTCTCATAGGGCAGACGAGGGACACCGTATTTTTTATAATTATTTAATAAATACTCGATATTGGCCTTTACTTGTGTATGGTGCAGTTTCGACCAATCAGATGGGAATTCTTTACGCATTTTACGTTCCTTTATATTCCATTGCGCGAAGAATAACACAACTAAACACATTGTCAAGCATAAACGCAACAAAAAACAACCCGCCACGCGGGCGGGGAATTTGGGTTATTTATATTTATTGCCAAACCGGAACCGGGACATATGATGAGCAACCCGTTGACAGAAATACTGATGGCGTAAGTCATCCGGCATATCAAATACACTTTTATAGGTTTTTGTTGTGAACTTGCCG
This sequence comes from Alphaproteobacteria bacterium, assembly GCA_017616785.1. Classification (GTDB taxonomy): domain Bacteria; phylum Pseudomonadota; class Alphaproteobacteria; order Rs-D84; family Rs-D84; genus Enterousia. The sequence continues at coordinate 823 of JAFZXK010000014.1, read as the reverse complement.
CTATCGTATTTGATTACGGCAACAGGGTTGCGCCCCATAATATGATAAGCAACGAATATAGTATGTGATTTTGACATATTTTACACCATTATCACATGTTAACGACGAACAGGGTCTGTAAGGACCAATGCATTATGTTGTATCATCGCCTCAACAATCTTGCGTTGTTTCTCTAACGCAGAAATCTTTGTTTTCTTATCAGATTGCGAACGGTATAATGACGGCCAATTCAGCATTAAACGAATAAAAAGAATTTTCTTCATATCTTTTAACCTTTTTGTTTCTTGCGCATTTATGCGGAAACAAAAACCGCCACAACTGTCTCGCTGTATGCGCCAGCGAAGCGGATGGGCGGTTTAAACGGTTTTTATGCCTGCCGCGGCGGTGCACAATGCACCGACGGGTCATAAACTGGATTTATTCTGGCGACGACCTACTCTTCCGTGGCTTAAGCCAAAGTACCATCGGCGATACGGGGTTTCCCTGTCTGGTTCGGAATGGAACAGAGGGTGACTCCCGCTCTATAATCACCAGAATAAATCCAGCGCCTGCCTCGCCATAGCAAAGCGAAGGCGGGAACATCGTATGAATCAACATCAACGTTCTCTTCAAGCATTTCGTCCGAACAAGTCAAACGAAAGATAAAAAGTCAATGGTTCGATTAGTACCGTTAAGCTGAACCCCTCACAGGGCTTACACATACGGCCTATCAATGTCCTCGTCTAGAACTGAACTCATGGGGATATCTTATCTTGCGACCAGCTTCCCGCTTAGATGCTTTCAGCGGTTATCTGTTCCGAACATAGCTACCCTGCGGTGCCGC
>JAFZXK010000013.1 GCA_017616785.1 Alphaproteobacteria bacterium | reverse complement strand
GTGACGCGCCGGCGCGTCAGAACCGAACTGCACCTGTCGACACGAATACCCGCGCCCGTGCATGTTCCCGAACACGCAACACTTGATTTGCATATGAAAACGGTTGAACAATCTTGGGCGGAAATTATGGAACTTGCGCTGTCGGGTGTAAAGAATGCAAAAATCATAACGGGCGCAAGTGGAATATTGCGTATCAAATTCCAAGAATGGGTGCGCGAAAGTTTGCTGTCGCCGTATATAGTTTCTTGTGCACCATTGAATAACGGCAGTTTCGCGGTAAAATTCCGTAAATTGAACGACGACTAGTGACACATCCTGTGTCCGGGTTCGATAAAGTTTCTTGGATTTATCGCATAGCCGTCTTTCTTTACCGCGTAATGCAAGTGCGGGCCGGTGGTTGCGCCGGTATTACCAGTTTTGCCGATCAGACACCCAGCGGATATTTGTTGACCACGTGTTACGGTAACCTGGTTCAAATGGCAATACGTGGTTGAATATCCGTTTGCATGATTTATGGTCAACCCCCGTCCACAGCGCGAACCGCCATAGTATACCGCTGCAACCGTTCCGGCCGCCGGCGCATAGATCGGTGTTCCGATTCCCGCACGCAGGTCGATTCCATAATGCAACCTGGTTCTGCCATTTATTGTTCGCGAAACCCCATAGCCCGATGTTATGCATGAAACACGACCAAGTGGACTGCGATACGGAATGGCGCGATTTTCGAAAGCCGCGTTCCGTTCCGCACATCCGGTGTTTTCCACAATATCATCTTCCCGCATTGGGTTGTCGTCCGGAAAGGGTATTTCCCATTCGTCATCATAATATTCGTCTTCGTAATACGGTGCGGTAAGTGTGCCATCGGCGTTTTCGGTGTAATCATAGTTTTCAACCAAGTCCTGTTTCACCATCGCATTGTGGCGTTCCATCGCGGCGATTTCTTCTTCGATATTTGGCAGTGCATACGAACACCCCGAAATACATTTTCCGTTTTCATCGTATTCGCTTTCGTATGGTTCATATCCGGCGGCGTTCAGTGCCATGCGGTCAACAAAAGACAAATCGGCCGCGGTCTTTGGAAATCCCATCGGCACAAGGAAACCGGCGTGTGCCGCCGTGTGCGCAAACATTATCGAAAAGAAAATTATTCCCCGCCACATTATGTATGTATTTTATCATATTTAGTGGCCAGTGCAAGTGGAAGTGGGAAGTGAAAAATTTATTGAATTGTGTGGACATATTTCGGTATGATTGGGATATGAAGAAAGTCAAAACTGTTTATGACCATATACGCGCGAATAATATCAAAACCGCCGTGTTGGTGGTGCTGTTTCCGGTTATTTTTATCGCGCTAGTATTCCTGTGCGTTTGGTGTGTTCAGCCACTAAATGACGCGATAAATACGACGACGATGGTGGCGGTGCCGACCGTGGTGGTGTGTGTTATTTGGATACTGATATCGTGGGCGTTTGGGGATTCTATGATGCTTTCCATGGCGGGTGCAAAGCAAATAAACGACACCGACCCGGAATACCGGTATGTTTATAAATCGGTGGAAAATGTCGCAATCGCCGCCGGATTGCCAACGCCGCGGGTTTATGTTATCGAAGACGGTGGCCTTAACGCCTTTGCAACGGGACGCGGCCCCCGCGATGCGACGGTGGCACTCACCCGTGGGATTATCGAAAAGTTGGACCGGCCAGAACTTGAAGGTGTAATCGCACACGAAATGGCGCACATTGGCAATCGCGACATACGTCTTGATATGTTTATCATAACCGGCATTGGCGTGACGGTCTTTATCGCGGATATGCTAGCACGGAATATGATGTATGCGCGCCCACGCGATGATGATAAAAACAACGGCGCGGCGGTGATAATGATGGTTTGGCTGGCGTTCACAATCTTTAATGTTGCCGTTATGCCGATTTTGCGCATGGCGATTTCGCGCCGGCGGGAATATGCGGCGGACGCAACCGGCGCGTATATAACGCGAAATCCGCGGGCACTCGCGGGCGCGCTGCGCAAGATATCGGAAAATCCGGTTGTAAAAAAATTGGACAAACAATCAACAATGGCATCGGTTTGCATTGCAAACCCCATGCGGGCGCGCGCGTTTATGTCCGAAATCCTTGCCACGCACCCACCAATTAAGGAAAGAATCCGGCGGTTGGAAAGTATGTGAAATCTTTTTTCTTGCAATCGGGATATTTTGGTATAGAATAATACGCGTTGCACCCATAGCTCAACTGGATAAAGCGTCTGACTACGGATCAGAAGACTGAGGGTTCGAATCCTTCTGGGTGCGCCAGGAATCATTAGCCCCCGAAAATTTGTCAAAAACCGCGAAAATCGGCGACAATTCGGGGGTTCTAAATTTTTCGGTTCTGTCGTATGAAATTGGCTCCACAAAACATAAATTTAGAACACCTTGCTTTTGGTAATAATCCCCTGCACGCCATATGGACACAGGTTGTCCAACAAACTCCCTGACATAATTCAGCGCAAAGTCCAATGGCATTTGTTCTTCTTTGGCCGTTTTCGCTTTGGCTTTTAGTTCTGTAATTTGCCGTGTTAATTCCGATATACGCGCATTACACATCTGCGCCACATCCGCATTATTACCGGAATTAACCAAGGTTTCAAATGTCTTGGTCTTTTGCTCTTCCATTTCGGTAATTTGCTTTTCTAATGCCTTTTTATTGGCTGTTTCTTCGCTATTTTGTTCGTCATAAACCGACTTTGCCAATGCCATCGCAAGGTTAATCATTTCTGGTGCAGGTGTCATATTTTCCAAAATCTGTTCAAAATCATTATGTAACGCTGTTTGCCGTATGCCCTTGCCGCACATAGGACAACCTTTTTTATGGCAATGGTAATATGCGAATCGTTTACCTGCTTTGCCCTTTGAACGACTGGCCGTAAGTTTTTCCCCGCAAACGGAACAACGCACAAAACGCCGTAACGGGAAATCCTCATCATTCATATTGTATTTATGGGGTTTAACGGTCTTTTTACCATTCAATCTGTCTTGTATGCGATGGTATGTGTCAACGCTGATTATTGGGTCAATCGCCCATTTTTGATATGGTATATCCCAATGCGGATAATCAAAACACCCTGTGTATTTCGGGTTTTTTAGCAAATTTTTTACAAAGTTCATCGTAACCTTTACTGGTTTTCCATAGGAACCGATAATTTCAAAACCGCTTAAATAATCATAAACCGCCTTTTGCGTGGGATATTTACCGTTCGCAAAACCCTCCAACGCATTCTGTAAGTATGTCGCCGTTGGTTCATTACGAACAAGACGAATTCGTCTATCCACACGCACTTGTTTGTATCCTGTTGGCGGTTGCAAGACCCAATATCCTTGTTTTAGGTGTTCTATCATACTGTTTTTTGTGCGACTTGCGTTTTTCTTCCTTTCATATTGTCCAAGTGACGCGAACACATTTTCTAAAAGTTCGCTTTCTTCTGTTTCTTCAAGTGTCATATTCACTGTTTGCATAATATGCCCAAGCGAGCGAATTTTAGCGCGTAAAGCACCATATACAACAGTATCACGCGCAAATCTATTTATATCCAGCGCAAGGACGATGTATTTGTCGTTAGTACTAAACAAGTACGACAACATTTCTTTGAACACAGGCCTATCTTCTTTACTCCCGGATATTCCCCGTTCGGCAAACACGTGTTCAACCACAAGGCCACGTTGCCGCGCCCAAGTACGGCAGGCCTGTTCCTGACTATCAAGGCCATTTCCCTCTTTGACCTGTTTTGTGCTGGATACACGGCAATAAATTACGACTTTTTTAGGTTGTTCTGTTTTTTCCATTGTTCTTTCGCCTGTTGTAAGGAAAAATTAATCATTGGGATTAACGCGTCCCGGATTTTTTCTATTTGATTGTCCGTAAGTGTCGGATTTAATCCGCCAAGGTATCGCCGACAATCAGGCACCGACATAATCGCCATCGCATATACCATTTAGTTTGCGTTTTGGCTCCGGTGCTTCCGATAATCAAAACTGTGTTTCCACTTATTGTCATTTTTATCTGACCTTTTTTGTTTCTTTCGTTCTTATTTCATACGATTTGCCGCCTTTGGTTTTTATAAGTACCTCACCACTATTCGTATTTGATATTTTTGAATGAATATCCGCGTATTCTCCATTGCTAAACTTTTTTTCTGTAACAATTCTATCCGGCACACCGTCTTTACCCATAATAACGTCTAGATGGATTGTATTCGGGTCATACTCACGCATTTGCGTCAATACTTCTTGCTCCACAGGATTACGGAATTTTGGCTCTTTGCGCTGGTGTATCTTTATATCTTTAAACACGCCATCCAATACGGCGTTCAAGTTTAAATACAAATATGCTTTTGGCAAATTGTCCGAATTATGCTCCAAATCACGGTGATTCATAACGCTTGCGTATCCATCAGCCGACACCAATATGTGTTCATTGCCATCATTTGTAAAATATGCTGCTGCGAAAAGAGCGTATTCCAACCAAGAAAACTCCGGTTTAACAATACCACAATTTCTAAACAGTGTATCACGTGTGTTCTTTATCTGGTCTACACCCATACCAAATTTTCGCAAACTCTGGGCTATTGATATAAAAACAAGGTCAATCAGGCTAAACTTCCTCCAAATCTGGCCACTTTCCCTGGTCTCGGCTAATATCCCCTTGTTAAACCAATAATTAATTATCCTTGAATTAGCACTTGTGCTATTTGCGGAATACCTCTTTTCACGTATGGTTGCCAACACTTGTGTCTTACCAAGTAGTTCGGCCAATGCTTTAATTTTCTCTATTGTTTCCAATGTATACTTAAATTGATAATTCATAACACATCTCCTGTGTACGGTAATACATTTAGCATAGATTTGGATTGACTTCAAGAAAATTATTACACGCGTGTAATGTTTATGTGTAAACGCCACAGATTGGTATCTTCCACCTTATAAATCCGCGGTTATAAATTGTTTAATACGGTTGGTTCGTTGTTGCAGGAAATCCATTTGTCTTTCGTGTAAAACATCCCATTCTTGCTTGTTTTGTGGCATTGGCGAACGCATAAAAACATCGTTATCGTCGCCCAGGAATAACTTTACACGCCCGGAATCTGGTGAAATCAAATCATCAAGAAAGAAAAAGTTTACATACCCAGGGAAATCAACAAATAAATCAAAAAACTCTTTGTCTGCGCTTAATACATCGTTTAATGGATTGGGTTTACCCTCGTAAAATCGCTTTATACATTCAAGGGTTAAATCAAACCTGTCCAGTATCTTATCATTTATTCCACGGCATTGGTTGATGGAATCTTGGTGTTTCGGAAATATAATTTCTCCGCCAAGCACATAAGAGGCTTGTTTATAGCCTTTGATTCTTTCGTTATAATTTTCTATTTCTAATTCACGCGGCCAGGGCATTTTATAGCGCTCGAACATATTGATGATGTTATCACTGGCAAACCTGCGGCCATCGCAAACCAAATAATCGTATTGGGCGTTTTTGCCTTGTTCTAATTGCAAAAATTGACCGCTTGGGGTTTGTCTGCTGTATAGGATTTGTTGGTATAACCTTAATGTTGGGCTGTGTATATCTGGGTCAGTATCACTGCGATGGTTATCATAACTATCCCAGTATGCGCAATCACACGTGAAATTAAAATTCACGTCTATTGTCGGCAACAAAAGTCTTTTATCGTCAATAACCAACCCTTTTTCGCTCATTTTTAACCCTTTTCTGTTTTGACATAAAACACGCCGCCAAACACGATATTTAGCGGCAGGAGGTTAGTTACTATAATTTCCAGAAAATAGTGCGCGGTATTCAAGTATTCCCACGCCCTTCTGCCATAGCAGGAGATATTTGACATCATCGCTGATGCTGGAAAATTAGAGGTAACTACACCCCAGTACAGGCAACTCGCCGCACCACTATAATTATAGCAAAAAAAAGCATAAAAACAAGGTTATTAGACCTATTTTTTGTTTACCATCGCAAATATGGGTTATAAATCAACATTAGTATACTTTTGCAATTCTGCGGCCCTACGGTCTTTTTCGTATTGGGTAATGTCTGGGTCACCTATTGCCTCGATATAGTTCCGGAACGCAAGCATTTCACCGATGGAACTTTGCTTTTTTTCCGGTTTAAATTCTGGTTCTATGGCTTTTATAAACGATAATAATTGCAGGGTATCTTTGATTTTTAGGTCATTATCGGTCAATTTAGCAAATAACCCTTGTACACACGTAACAACTGGGTCTACGTCGCTTTCTTTGCGTACTAATTGAACAATATCGGCTATTCGTTTAAGTTCCCGGCGTTTACTTGCGCTTGCTTTACCACCCTTGCTTTGTATCTCTGTACTTTCACTGCGCGACATCCGATTGAATGACCGCAATCCTGTCATATTTGGATTATCATTTGCCATCATTTCCCTCTTTTGATAATTTCTGGTTATCAGTACCCTTATTCATAGTTCTAATCTTTTGATGTGTTATAATCTGAAAGTTCTGGGATTCGTCATTTACCAAAGCCCCGGCGACCACGCAATCTAAAAGTCCCGCAGACCGCACGTATTGGGCGGTTCGTATAATTTCCGGATATAGGATATTCCAACTTTTTTGAATATATGTGCGCCAGGTTTATAAGAAATGTCGCCAGTGGCGGCATTTTTTATAAACATTGTGTTCACACATAAGGATTTGAACCCGATAAAAGTTGCGAAGCAACGAAGGGTTCGAAAACAAGTAGATTTTGGAAGTGTAACGCACCAAAATCGTCACGGTTTGCGCGCAGTGTCGGCAAAGCCGACCGAGCGAATCCTTCTGGCGCCCCCAGAAGGATCGGTGCAGCAATATTTTCGGTGTATTGACTTTTCAAATAAAATGTATTATAATTAGTGGCATGAGTACACAAGTTGCATTTTGTTCTTTCGTTTGGTGGCTGTAGTCACAGCCAGTACTTT